>WYEM01000074.1 GCA_009903775.1 Nitrososphaerota archaeon
CAGGGCCTGTATCGCGCGCTCGCGCGTGGCGCCCGTCTGCTCCATGACCAGCTTCACGTCCTCCTCCGACAGCGAGATCTCCTCCGCCTCCTCGACCTCCTCCCTGCCCATCACGTTGTAGACCGCGAGCCCTCCCTCCTTGGTCCTCAGGCGGTACACAGTGGGATCGGTCAGGCGCAGGGTCCTCCCATCGCTCATCCTGATGGCGACCTCGACCACCCCCTCGACGGGCTCCAGGTTGAGGCCCATCCTCTCCATGAGCCTGCGGGCCTGCCTGTTGGAGATCACGTTGTCGGGAGGGGGCCGGCCCCCTATAATGATATCTGCCGCGCGGCTCGCCCCAATCCCAGGGCCCTGAGCACCTCCCGGTACTCGGCCTCGCCCGATTCCCCCCTGGCCAGGCTCTCCTTGTACGACCTGAGGGCCCTCCTCAGCTCGGGATCCCATATGGACCCGGCGGCGCGCGCTATCGCGCTCGCCAGCGACGTGACGTTCGACGGCCTCCTCGAGGCGCTGGCGGACCCGAAGTCCAGTATCACCGCCCCCCGCCCCCTCACGGTCACGTGGTGGCCCGGGCGATGGAGCTCCCCGTGATCTATTCCGGCGGCGTCCAGCGCGCGCGCCCCATCGAGCGCGGAGGCGGCCGCGTCGGCCGCGCCCCGGAGGCCCCTCGCCCGCAGCAGCTCCTCGAGCGGGACGCCCTCCACGAGCTCCATCACGATGACCGTGCGCCCCCAGCCCAGGATCCTCGGGCCCACCCCCACGGAGTTGGCGGCGCGGAGCATCGCGGCCTCCATCCTCAAATCCGGCACGGGCGCGTCGACCCTCCTGACCTTCGCGGCCGCCTCCACCCCGCCCACCTCGCAGAGGAGGACCACCGACGACTTGCCCTTGCCCAGCGCGCTCAGGCCGCCGGGCAGGGGCTTCCCCCATATGGCCACCTCGTCGACGCCCGCGGACTCCAGCTCCTCGGCCGCCTCCTCGGCGGCGCCGGCATCGCCCGTCGGATACGCCAGCAGCGCCGGGGCCTCCTCGGCCAGCCTCCTGGGCCTAAGCCAGAGGGCGCCCGGACGCGAGCGCCGAGATGCTCCTGCGAACGGACTCCCCAGCGCTCAGCACCTCCTCCCCCTCCAGGACCCTCGCGGAGCGTAGGGGGCCCTCCAGCCCCCGGGATGCCCCGGCCACCCTGACGGGGTCCGCGAGCGCCCTGCGCACCTCCTCGGAGGCCCTCCTCGCGCCGGCGACGGCCACCGAGTACAGGTGCCCATCGTCCCCGGTCCAGATGGGGCCCCTCGCCCCCGCGCCCTCCAGGAAGCTCCTCCTCGCATCGGCCATCAGCACGTGCGGCCCCCTCCTGAGCCTCCAGCGGCAGCACTCGAGCGACTCCAGGAGGAACGAGATTGCTATGGTCCTGTCGTCCTCCCCCGCGGAGCTGGCCAGGACCGCGAACCCCCTGGACCTCAGGTAGCCCGCGAACCCCCTCATGGTCCTCCATATCTCGCCCCACAGGACGTCCTCCGGCCCCTCCGGCCTCTCGATCACTATCGAGAGGGCGCCCGACGCGACCTCCTCGAGGGACAGGGGGGACCCCGGCTCGGCGGGGGACTCGAACATCTCCTCCCTCGGGTCCTCCAGGAACATCTCCGATGCCAGAACGAACCTCCCGAGGCTCCAGGGGGAGAGCGCGGCCCCCAGGTTCCTCCTGGGATCCACCGGATCGGGCACGACTATTGTTGACGCGCCGCGCGGGGGGGCCTCGCCCTGGGGGGGCTCCACCCATATCACCTCGCCGGGCCTCCACGCGGTGGCGGCCCTCATGAGCCCCAGGAGGCTCCCATACTTCAGGGTGAGCACCTCCACCAGGTACCCGCTGAAGCCGCGCACCTTTATCTCGGCGCCGTAGACGCCCTGCGCGATCATGAACGCCTTGGCGGCCCTCACCTCGTCCCTCAGGTCGTCCGTGAGCCTGCTAAGCAGATACTCCGTGTGGTAGGGCGATCTATCGGCGGCGCTCCTCCACTCGCCGCGCCGCACGCGATAGCAGGGGACCACCTCGACCCTCACGCCCCCCAGCTCCCCGCTCAGGTACGGGTGCTCGGCGTACCTCCTCTCCACGCGCGAGGCGCCCGCCAGCTCCAGGACCCTCGCCGCGGCCCTGAGGCCCTCGGCCTCGAGGTCCGCGCCTGGCGCCAGGAGCAGGAAGAGGTCCACGTCCGCGTGGCCGGCCAGCCAGGTGCCGTGCGCGTAGGAGCCGCCGAGCCTCGCCTCCCCGTCGATTCCGAGCTCGCGCAGGGCCTTGGATGCCGCGCCCAGGATCCTGGACGCGGCATCATCTGCCGCGCGCCTCTCCTCGGGAGAGGGCCTGAGCCTGTCCTTTACCCTCCGGATTACCTCCTCCGCCCTCGGGCTCAACCAGCCGGTACACCTCTATGTCGGTGTATATGGGCCCGGTCCTCGTGAGCACGCTCCTCTTGAGCCTGAAGTCGGAGACCCTCATGGTCCCGAAGTCGGCGTCCCCGTGCTCCTTCAGTATCCCGAGCCCGGCCCCGCCGCGCCCCCCGCCCTTGACCCTGGCTATGGTCAGGTGGGCCGTGAAGCCCTCCTCGTCCTCCGGGACTATCCCCCTGAGCGCCGACTCGATGCCGTCCCTCAGCTCCCTCAGCTCCCTCGAGCCCTCCTCAACCCCTATCCAGATCACGCGCGGATTGCTCGGCGACGGGAAGGCCCCGAGCCCCCTCAGCGAGATGTCGAACGGGGGGTGCCTGACCGCCCTCAGGGCATCCCTGATCCTCGCCACGCGCTCCTCCTCCACCTCCCCGATGAACCTGAGCGTCAGGTGCAGGTTCCCCTCCTCGACGGGCTTTATCCTCAGGACCGACTCGAGGCTCCTCGTCACCCTCCTGTAGGCCTCCAGCCCATCGCCCTGAAGCCTCACGTCGACGGCCACGAAGCACCTGACCATGCCGCCTCCATACCACGGCCCCCGTTTAAAGGCTAACCTGGCGCGCAGCGGCCCCACGGCCTCGGTGGGAGGGCCGGGCCGCACCTGCAGCGGCGGGCGCCCGCCGAGCCGGCGGCGCGGATGCGCGCGGCGCTCGTCGCGAGGGTTCGGGGCCATCACGTGCCCGGCCGAAGCCGCCGCGGAACATCTGGAGCAAACTTTATCTAATGCGCGGCGCGAAGACCGCCGGTCGGCGATGTCGGGGCACGAGGGCGCCTCATTCCTTCTCGGGGCAGCGCTCATCGTGCTCCTCATCGTCGCCTGAGGACCTCCTCCACTTCGGGGAGGTCTCCGGGAGGTGATGTGGCGTGGACTACATGTCAGGTTCCCGCGCCCTCATAAAGGCCCTGGAGAGGGAGGGCGTGGACGTCGTCTTCGGAATACCCGGCGGCGCCATAATGCCGGTGTACGATGAGCTGCTGAACAGCGGCCTGAGGCACGTGCTGGCGAGGCACGAACAGTCCGCGGCGCACATGGCCGATGGGTACGCCAGGGCGTCCGGGAGGGTCGGAGTCTGCATGGCGACATCGGGCCCGGGCGCCACCAACCTGCTCACGGGGGTCGCCACGGCCTACCTGGACTCCACCCCGCTGGTGGCGATCACGGGACAGGTTCCCACATACATGATGGGCAGGGACGCGTTCCAGGAGATAGACGCGGTCGGCATATACACGCACGTGACCAAGTACTCCTTCCAGCCCCAGAGGCCCGAGGAGATACCGTGGACGGTCAGGGCCGCCTTCTTCCTGGCCTCGACGGGCCGCACGGGCCCCGTGCACATAGACCTGCCGAAGGACGTGCAGACCGGGGAGGCGGAGATGGCGTTCCCGGACGCCGTGGAGATCAGGGGCTACAGGCCGCGCTTGCCCCCCGATCCCGCCGCGGTCGCGAGGGCGCTCGACATGCTCCTGGAGTCCGAGAGGCCCATCATACTCGCGGGCGGCGGCGTCATAAAGTCCGGCGCGCACGACTACCTGCTGCAGCTCGCGGAGTCCGCGCTGATACCCGTGGCCAGCACGCTGATGGGGAAGGGCGCCATCCCCGAGGATCATCCGCTGGCGCTGGGCATGGTCGGCATGCACGGGACCGTCCAGGCAAACAAGCTGGTGAACGAGGCCGACCTGATACTGGCGATCGGGGTCAGGTTCTCGGACAGGACGACGATGGAGGTCAGGGGGTTCGCGCCCGACGCGAGGATAGTGCACTTCGACGTGGATCCCACGGAGGTGAGCAAGAACGTGCGCGCCAGCCACGCCGTGATCGGCGATCTGAGGTCGAGCCTGAGGCTGCTCCTGGAGATGTTCCGCGAGCGCGCCAGGACCGGGAACTGGGGCGCCTGGCGGAGGAGGGTGAACGAGGTCTCGTCGGAGTGGCGCGACAGGATACTCGGGACGAAGTCCGAGTTCTCGCCGCCCTACCTGCTCAAGGCTATGCGCGAGGTCCTGCCCCCCGGCGCGATAGTGGCGACCGAGGTCGGCCAGAACCAGATGTGGGCGGCGCTCTACTTCAGGGTCCTGAGGCCCCGCACGTTCATAACGAGCGGCGGACTGGGCGCCATGGGCTTCGGCTTCCCGGCCGCCATAGGCGCGAAGGCGGCGAGGCCAGACGTCCCGGTCGTCGACATAGCTGGCGACGGGAGCTTCTTGATGACGATGAACTCGCTGGCCACCAGCATCGACGAGAAGCTGCCCGTCATCGTGGTCATACTCAACAACTCGTCCCTGGGCATGGTGGCCCAGTGGCAGAGGCTGTTCTACAATAGGAGGTACGCGGCGACGCTGTTCGGGGCCAATCCCGACTTCGTCAGGCTGGCAGAGTCATTCGGGGCCGAGGGCGTGAGGGTGTACTCGCTCGACGAGTTCCGCTCCGCCCTGGCGAGGGCCATGCGCACCGAAGTGACGACCGTCATAGACGTCCCCATACACCCGGAGGAGGACGTCTTCCCGTTCGTCGGGCCGGGGAGCACGCTGAGCGAGGCCATGCTGGGGGATGGGCGCGAATGAGCGGGGGCGCGGCCGGGGAGATAATATACTCGCTGGTCGTCGAGAACAAGCCCGGGGTGCTCTTCAGGGTGGCCTCCCAGTTCCGCAGGAGGAACTTCAACATAGAGAGCGTGGCCGTGGGGGTGACGGAGCGCCCGGACACCTCCAAGATGATAATAACCATGCGCGGCGACGAGCAGATGGCCGAGGACTTCGCGAGGGTCCTCAGCCGCACGATCGACGTGATAGAGGTGAGGCGCCTGGACCCCGGGAGGACCGTGCGCAGGGAGCTGGCGCTCCTCAGGCTCGGGCCCGGCGGGCTGGAGCTGGCCCGCTCCGTGGGCGGCGATGGCGAGCTCGCGGTCATCCGCGAGTCGGGCGGCTCGACGATAGCCTACGCCGTGGGATCCCCCGAGTACATCTCCTCGCTCGTGGAGGTCCTCGGCCGCAGCAAAGTACTTGAGGAGGTCACCCGCACGGGGACGGTGGCGTTGGAGGTGAACGATTCATGAGCGCGGTTCCCCGCGGCGGGCCGAGGATCTACTACGATGACGAGGTGTCGCTGGAGCCCATACTCTCCAGGAGGGTGGCGATCATCGGCTACGGGAGCCAGGGGAGGGCCCAGGCCCTCAACCTGAGGGACAGCGGCGTCGACGTGCGCGTGGGCCTCAGGCGCGGCGGGCGCTCGTGGGAGGTGGCCTCCCGCGACGGCTTCGAGCCCCTCACCATAGAGGACGCGGTCAGGTGGGCCGACGTGGTCCAGATACTGATACCGGACCTGCAGCAGCCCTCCGTCTACGCGAGCGCGATAGCGCCCAACCTGAGGCGCGGGGCGTCGCTGGGGTTCGCGCACGCGTTCAACATACACTACGGCCTCATCAGGCCGCCCGAGTGGGCCGACGTCTTCATGGTGGCCCCCAAGAGCCCGGGCCCCCGCGTCAGGGAGGAGTACGTCGCGGGGAGGGGGGTCCCCTCGCTGGTCGCGGTCGCGCAGGACCGCTCCGGGGGGGCGAGGGAGCTGGCCCTGGCCTACGCCAAGGCCATAGGCTCCACGCGCGCCGGGGTCCTGGAGACCACGTTCAGGGAGGAGGTGGAGACCGACCTGTTCGGGGAGCAGGCGGTGCTCGTCGGCGGCGTGACGTACCTGATACTCCGGGGCTTCGAGACGCTCGTGGAGGCCGGCTACCAGCCCGAGGTCGCCTACTTCGAGGTGCTCAACGAGCTGAAGCTCATAGTGGACCTCATACAGTCTGGCGGGCTGACCCACATGCTCGAGTCGGTCTCCGAGACCGCCCGTTACGGCGGGCTGACCCGCGGCCCCCGCGTGATCGACGAGCGCGTCAAGGAGACGATGAGGAGGTTGCTCGACGAGGTGCGCTCGGGCGAGTTCGCCAGGGAGTGGGCCGGCGGCGACGTGGAGGGGAGCCTCGCCGAGATGCGGCGCCTGGTCGACGCGGTGAGGGCCCACCAGATAGAGGAGGTCGGCGCCCGCCTGAGGCGCCTCATGAGGATGCGATGGGGCGCAGGGTGATGCTGACCCCTTGAGGGAGGGCCTGGCGCCGCTGACGGTCGGGGACAGGGTGTACGTGTTCGACACCACCCTCAGGGACGGGGAGCAGACGCCCGGCGTGGCGCTCACGCCAGACAAGAAGGTCGAGATAGCCCGCCAGCTGGACGAGCTGGGCGTCGACGTGATAGAGGCGGGATTCCCCTCCTCCAGTGAGGGGGACTTCGAGGGCGTCAGGAGGGTCGCGTCGCTCGGGCTCAGGTCCAGGGTCGCCGCGCTGGCGAGGTCCGTCAGGGGCGACGTGGACCGGGCGCTCGACGCGGGCGTCGACAGGGTCCACGTCTTCATAGCGACCTCCGACCTTCACCTGCAGTACAAGCTGAAGATGAGCAGGGAGAAGGCGCTGGAGAGCGCCGTGTCAGCGGTCGAGTACGCCAAGTCCCACGGCGTCGAGGTGGAGTTCTCGGCCGAGGACGCGACCAGGAGCGACCCGGCATTCCTGCGCGAGGTCTTCTCGGCGGTCTCGCGCGCCGGCGCCGACGTGATAGACGTGCCCGACACGGTGGGCGTGGCCACCCCCGAGAGGATGGCCGAGCTCGTCAGGCTCGCCGCGCAGGCGGCCCCGGGCAAGCTCGTGAGCGTGCACTGCCACGACGACTTCGGCCTCGCGGTCGCCAACAGCGTCGCCGGCGTGCTCGCGGGCGCCGGCCAGTTCCACGCGACGATCAACGGGATAGGCGAGAGGGCCGGGAACGCGGCGCTCGAGGAGGTGGCGCTGGCCCTGAGGTTCCTCTACGGGAGGAGGCTCGGCATGAGGCCGGAGCTGATATATGAGACCTCGCGCCTCGTGGCGAGGCTCACCGGGATATATCCACCGCCCAACAAGGCGATAGTGGGGGAGAACGCGTTCGGCCACGAGTCGGGCATACACGTACACGGGGTCCTGGAGATGCCGTCGACGTACGAGCCGATAAGCCCCGAGACGGTGGGCAGGAGGAGGTTCTTCGTGGCGGGGAAGCACGCGGGGAGCCACGGCATAGAGGCGATGCTGAGGGAGTACGGGATAGACGTCAGCGATGATCAGCTGCGCCAGATAGTCGCTGAGGTGAAGCGCCTGGGCGACCTGGGCAAGAAGGTCACCGATGCGGACCTCCTGGCGATAGCGAGGAGCGTGGTGGGCAGGCTGCCGGCGGAGGCCGCGGCCCTCTCCCTGAGGGGGCTCGTGGTGGTCACCGGCATGGGCATCAGCCCCACGGCGTCCGTCAGGGTCAGGCTGGGGGGCCGCGACGTCGACGCGTCGAGCACGGGCGTCGGCCCCGTGGACGCGGCGCTCCGCGCGCTGCAGTCGGTCGTGAGGGAGGTGGCCGAGGTGCGCCTCGTCGAGTACAGGCTGGAGGCGATAACCGGCGGCTCCGACGCGCTGGGCGAGGTCGTGGTCAGGCTGGAGGACGACGCCGGCAACGTGTCGTCCGCGAGGTCCGTGGGGCCCGACATAGTGATGGCGAGCGTCGACGCGATGGTGGACGGAATAAATAAGATCCTCTGGAAGAGGTCGGCCAGGGATGTGCGCGTACAGGATAGCGGTGATGAAGGGGGACGGGATAGGTCCCGAGGTAGTGCCGGTGGCGCTGTCCGCGGTCGAGCGCGCTGCGGACGTCTACGGCTTCTCGGTGGAGTTCCGCGAGCTCGCCGCCGGCGATTCCGCCCTGGCCGAGGTCGGCCAGGCCCTGCCGGACGAGACCGTCGAGGGCATAAGGTCATCGGACGCCGCCCTCAAGGGCCCGGTCGGGGAGACCGCGAAGGACGTCATAGTGCGCCTGAGGCAGATGTTCGACCTCTACGCGAACCTGCGCCCCGCCAAGGTCTACCCCGGCGTCCGCCCCCTCGTCGACGGCGTCGACATGCTCATAGTGAGGGAGAACACCGAGGACCTCTACAAGGGGTACGAGTTCGAGCTGCCCGGCGCCGCAGTCGCGCTCAAGGTGGTCACCGAGCGCGCCTCCAGGAGGATAGCGGAGTACGCGTTCAGGGAGGCCGAGAGGCGCAGGAGGCACGTGACGATAGTCCACAAATCCAACGTCATGCAGAAGACCGACGGCCTCTTCAGCCGCGTCGCGAGGGAGGTGGCCTCGTCCCACCCCGGCGTCTCGTACAGGGAGATGTACGTCGACGCCGCGGCCATGGCGATAGTGAGGGACCCGCTCTCGTTCGACGTCCTGCTCACCATGAACGTCTACGGCGATATCCTGTCGGACGAGGCCGCGCAGGTGGTCGGGGGGCTCGGGATGGCGCCCTCAGCCAACATAGGCGATTCCATGGCGCTCTTCGAGCCGGTCCACGGATCGGCCCCCGACATAGCCGGGAGGGGCCTCGCGAACCCCTACGCCACGGTCCTCTCGGCCTCCATGATGCTCGACTGGCTGTCGAGGTCGAAGGGCGATCGCAGGCTGGCGCAAGCTTCCAGGCTGATCGAGTCCGCGGTCGTGGAGGCGCTGAGGAGGGGGATAGCGACGCCCGATTTGGGTGGTAAGTATAAAACCTGGGAGGTCGGGAAGAAGCTGGAGGCGGTGATCGTTGAGCTCGGAGGCCAGCGGCGATCGCGATCAGGACCTCAGGCGCCTCCTGGAGGAGAGGTCGGCCCTCAGGAGGCAGGTGGAGGAGGCCCTCCAGAGGATCAGATCCCTGAGGGAGGAGCTGGGCAGGATAAAGTCGAAGCTGGACGAGGAGAGCGCGGAGCTCGGCAAGCTTAGGGGTCGCTACGAGGAGCTCCGGGAGCTCCGCGGATCCATCGTCGAGGAGCTCCGGGACCTCCGCGGCAGGGCGTCGGACCTCCGCAAGATGTCGAGGGGGCTGTCCGCCGGCTCGGGGTCGAGGTCGGCCGAGAGCCTGGAGAGGGAGATAGAGCGCCTCGAGTGGGAGCTCCAGACGAAGCCCAAGGGCGAGGTGGACGAGAGGAGGATAGTCGAGAGCCTGGGCAAGCTCACCAGGGAGCTCCAGGTCCTGAGGAGGGCGTACGGCTTGAGGTCCGAGCTGGACGCCGTCGGCAAGCGCATACGCGAGCTCGAGGAGAGGTACGAGGAGATCAGCATGGAGCTCGACGCCGTGAGGGAGGAGCTGGACCAGTCCAGGGAGAGGGTCAAATCCCTCCTGATGGCGAAGAGGCAGCTCATCCAGGAGATCTCCGGGGCCAGCGAGGACCTCAGGGAGCTCAGGGACAGGCTCCTGCAGGTGGAGGCCAAGGTGAACGCCAGCAGGCTCCGGCGCCGGGAGGAGGAGAGGGCGCGCCGGGATGCGGAGGAGCGCCGCCTCCTCAGCCAGAGGAGGGAGGAGGCGATGAGGAAGCTCGAGCGCAACGAGTCCCTGTCCTGGGAGGACCTCCAGGCGCTCTACACGCCCGAGCGAGGGCGCGCCTCCCCGTCGGCGGGCGGCATCCGACGCTTAGTTTAATTGGCCGGCGCCCCATTGTTCCCCGGGCCTGCGATGGAGGGCGGCGCCGGCGGGAGGATCCTCGTGCTTAACGTGGACAGGGACGACGACCTGGGGTCGAAGGCGTCCGTCTCGACCCCCCTGATCGGGCGCGAGTCCTGCCTGGACGCCGCCGTCAGGCTCGCGCTGGCCGACCCGGAGGAGGCCGATGCCAACGGCATCTTCGCGGCGGTCCGCGTCGCGGACGATCTGAGGTCCAGGGGATACGACGCCGAGGTGGCCGTGCTCTCGGGCAGCCGCGGCAGCACAATCGATGCGGACAGGAGGATAAGGGCCCAGGCCGAGCGCGTGATCTCCGAGGTCAGGCCCTCGGGCGTGGTGTTCGTGTCGGACGGCGTCGACGATGAGGCGGTGCTGCCGATAATCCAGCAGCTCGCGCCGATACTCAGCGTCCAGAGGGTGGTGATCAGGCACAGCGGATCCATAGAGGAGAGCTACGAGGTCCTGGCCAGGTACCTGAGGATGGCGCTCAGCGACGTCAGGTACTCCAGGTACGTCCTGGGGATCCCGGGGCTGCTCCTCCTCCTGCTCGGGGCGCTGGCCCTGTACCACCTCGAGGTGTACGCCGGCTACGCCATAGCGATCGTCCTGGGCATCGCGATGGTGTACAAGGGCTTCGGGCTGGATGAGGCGCTGGCCCGCGCCAGGCGCTCCCCGCTCTTCAACCTGAGCGCATTCACGTTCGCGGCCTCCGCGATACTCGTGGCCGTGGGCGCCATAGAGGCGTCCCACGTGGTCCAGTCCGCGAACATCTACGAGCGCCCGCCCGGCGTCAGCGCCGCCCAGTACCTGATCGGCGCCGCCGCGGCGACCCTGCTCCCGTACCTCCTGGTGGCCTTCCTGCTGTACCCGCTGGTCATGACCGCCTATTACGCCCTCAGGAGGAGCTACAAGGCCCTGAGGAGCTTCAGCGCGTTCGCGACGGCCGCCCTGCTGTATTATCCGCTGATGGAGCTGGCGCTCTTCATCGAGAACCCCTACAGGCCGGTGTCGCTGGTCCTCCTGGCACTGTTCCTGAGCCTGGCGACGCTCACGGCGCTGACGTACTTCATCTACAAGATGCTCAGGTCGCGCGGGGGGAGGGATGCCGGTGGGCGGGACTAGCGGCAGCTCCCTCTACAGGGTCGCCAGGCTCCTGATCCGCGCGATCGGGGGCTACAGGCTCTACGAGTGGCTGCTGGAGAGGCAGGTGCTGAGCGGGCCCATCCCAGCGCACGTCGGGATAGTGCTGGACGGCAACCGCAGGTGGGCCGAGGAGCGGGGCCTCCCCAGGTGGCTCGGGCACCGCTACGGCGCCGACAGGCTCGAGGAGGCGCTGCGCTGGATATTGGACCTGGGGGTGCGCACCGCGACCGTCTACGCGCTGTCGATAGAGAACATGGAGAGGCGGCCCAGGGAGGAGGTCGACAGGATACTGGAGCTGATCAGGGAGCGCGCGCTCAAGCTGGCCGCGGATCCGCTCGTGCACAGCAAGAGGGTCCGCGTCAGGCTGATAGGGGATCGCTCCAGGCTCCCCCCGGAAGTCCGCGGCGCGCTGGAGGAGGCCGAGCGCGCGACCGAGGGGTACGACTCGTTCTTCCTGAACCTGGCGATCGCGTACAGCGGCAGGGACGAGATAGTCCGGGCGGCCAGGCGCGCGGCGGAGATGGTGGCCTCGGGGGCCCTGAGGCCCGAGGACATAGACGAGGAGCTGATGTCCTCGCTCATGTACACGGGCGGGCTCCCGGATCCCGACCTGATAATAAGGACGTCCGGCGAGACCAGGCTCAGCGGGTTCCTGCTGTGGCAGAGCGCCTACAGCGAGTTCGTGATACTGGACGTCTACTGGCCGGAGTTCCGCCGCATAGACCTCCTGAGGGCCATAAGGACTTACCAGGGGAGGTCCCGCCGCTTCGGCGGCTGAGCGCCTCCGCCAGTTCCCTCTCGTCCCTCAGCGGCTCCCTCCTGTCCCCCAGGAGCTCCGCGACCGTGGGCTCGCCCTCCAGGCCCACCCTGAGATACCCGCGCCTCCTGGCTATCTCCCTGGGATCGGCGGGGAGGCGCACGGACCTGGCGAGCTCCCTGGCGCGCTCCTCCGGCCCGGGGAGGGGCGCCGCCCGTCCCTCGAGGATGAGCTCGAGCCTCCTCGCGTCCTCCGCCATCGCCATGTTGTTGAACATCACGTACGCGGATCCGCGCCTCCTGGCCTCCTCCGCGATCCTGAGGAGCTCCTCGGTCCTGTACTGGTAATCGTAGCGGGGCAGCCTGCCGTGGAGCCTGAAGTAGGCGGCGCCCTCCACGTGGACGGGGGGCCACGCGAGCGGGTCCGTCACGTGCGTCACCCCGGCCTCCGCGAGGGCGTCCGCCAGCTCCCCCGACCTCTCCGCCCAGCCCCCTCCCCTGACCTCCAGGCCCACGGGCACGCCTGCGCGCCTCGAGGCGAAGAAATCCGCTATCCTGCGCAGGTTCCCCTCGCTGGGCTCGAAGGAGGCGGGCATCTGCACGACTATGTACTCAGCGCCCAGCGCTCCCGCCATGGCCTCGGTCGCCCTCCACGACCACTCGACCTCCTCCGTGTCCCTCAGCAGGCCGTAGTTCTCGGGCCTCCCCCTCAGGGAGGCGCCCGCCCTCCTCCAGGTGGGGCTCGTGTGGGGGTGGGAGACCCCCTGGAAAGCCTTGAGCGTGAAGTGGAACCCCTCGCCGACGGCGTCCCTCCACCTCCTCAGGGTCCCCTCGCCCACGATCCTGTAGAACGTCTCCTGGACCTCCATCGCCCTGAAGGAGGCGGCATAGCTCCGGAGGCCCATCCCCGCCCTCCCGCAGCACCCCACCACTATCACGCGGGCTGCTGAACGCCCGGGGGATAAACGCTTAATTTTGGAGAGGCCCCGAAGGAGCGCGTGTCGGAGTTCGCGCTGGTGCCGATCGAGCTGCGCTCCATAGAGGACGTGGCCAGGCTGGCCTGCGCCCTCGAGAAGGTGCCCAAGCCCGTGCTGGCCGTGAGGGACGGCGATGGCTACATGGTAGGCACCATAGGCGAGGAGCTCGACGGTTCACTGCTCTTCCTGCACCGCAGGGAGCCGAGCGTGGGCGAGTACCTGTGCTATCGCTTCGACGACGGCAGGGAGCTGGCCTACTACTCAAACGACGCCGCGCCCCTGCCCACCGTCTGCTCGCCGGTGATCAGGTTCAAGTCCTTCCCGCTGGCGGCGGGCGGCAGGAGGAGGAAGGGGAAGCGGCTGCTGCCCATCGAGGCCGAGGACCTTCAGAGCGTGGTGAAGATGAGCCTCTACCGCCTGGCGCTCGACGAGTCGCCGGGGGCGGTGTACTACGTGCCGTGCAACGGCGGCGCGCTGGGGAGCTTCATCAGGGCGACGGACGACGGGGGGCCCACGCTGTTCCTCCACGTGGCGCATGGGGAGCCGCAGGCCGGCTTCCTCAGGGTCGACCCGAGCCGCATGGGGCGCGTCGAGTTCGCGCGGAGCCCCGCCGAGCCCGGCTTCCTCTACGTGAAGCTGGTCCGCCTGAGCTCGTGCCCGGAGGTCCTGGGCTCCGCCTGGTCGGCCGGCCGGACCTCCGGCTCATAGGGGCCTCAGGAGCCCCCACCCCACGAGCCCCTCATATATCAGCTGGGCGGCGAACCCCGCTATTATTATGCTCAGGAGCCTGCTGAGGGCCCTGATGCCGTTCCTCCCCAGCACCCTGGATATGGACTTGGAGAACCTGAGGATCAGCGCGTTGGCGGTCGCCACGACGGCTATCGTCAGCAGGAGGTTCGGGACGCTCATCGTCTCAGACATTATTATGAGGGCGGTCGCGGTGCCGGGTCCCACGAGGAGCGGCGAGGCCAGCGGGACCACGGCCGCCTCCCGCGGATCCAGCGAGAGCGACCTGGACCCCTCGCCCATTATGTCGACGGCTAAGATCATCAGCAGGACGCCGCCGCCGAGCATGAAGCTGTAGATGCTGACGCCGAAGATCCGGAGCAGCAGGTTGCCGGCCAGCGCGAAGAAGAAGAGCAGCGTCACCATCGTGGCCACGACGGTGGTCCAGAGCCTGCCCCTGTCGGCCTCGCCGAGCTCCTCCTCGAAGTACAGGTAGAGCGGCAGCGCGGATATCGGATCCATTATAGCGAAGAGCTGGACGGTCGACGTCGCGACCTCCATCGTGCTCAGGCCCCCGGAGAGGGAGTGCGGCCCCGCGATGGCGACCTTCAGCGCTATGAGCGCCACCAGGAATATCAGCAGCCCCAGATACCTCGACCTGGACCTGAGGACGAGCATCGTCGCCCGGACAGCGCGCTCCTCCCTACTCAAGCCCGCGCCTCCTCAGGGTCGACCACGTCCCGCGCGCGATATATGGGTAATCCCCCCAGGCCCTCCTCCAGTTCTCCACGAACTCCAGGGTCCTGGCGTCGTGCGGGTAGCCCGATCCCACATAGCCGTAGCGCCCCGCCCACTCCGCGAGCCCCTCGTCCCTGACGACCTTCGCTATCACGCTGGCGGCGCCCACCACCGGGTAGGTGGCGTCCGCCCGGTGGCGCGCCACGACCCTCGGGCTGCGCCCCATGCCCTCCAGCATCGATGAGATGAGGGCGCCGAACCTCGCGGGGCGCGGATCCGGCGCGTCCACTATGGCGACGTCCGGGCCCAGCTCGGCTATCAGCTTGGCGAACGCGGCCGCCTCCAGCAGGTTGAGGTTCCCCCCGCCGGCCCTCGTGGAGGCGTCCACCGTCCACTGGGGTATCAGCAGCGCGCTCCAGCGCGCGGCGCGCTCCAAGAGGCCGGCCACCCTCCTCCTGGCCCTCGGCGTGAGCCTCTTGGAGTCCCTCGCCCCCAGCTCCCGCAGCCTCCGCTGCTCCTCCGCCCTCACCGCCACCGCCGCGACAGCCAGCGGCCCGAGCAGGCTCCCCCTCCCGGCCTCGTCGAGCCCCGCCACTATCATCCCGTCCCACCCCGGCCCCGCCGGCGCCCGAGAGCTCGCGGACTATCTCGCGCGGCAGCGAGTCCCTGTTATCCTCCGTGACCTCCACGAGCCTCCCCTCCGGGTGCCTGGCGAACGACCTCATGAGGGGGTCACTCATCGAGTGATGCACGACGACTATCGCCCTGACATCCGATTCCAATATCCTCGCCGCCTCCCTCCTGAACGAGGGGCTCAGCAGCTCCATGGGCCCCACCTCGTCGCACAGGACAACCTGCGCGCTCGAGAGGGCCCGCCCCAGTATCCTCGGGGCGGCCTCCTCGAGGCCCCTCAGGTTCACCCTGTACCTCCCGACGCGCGGTCCCTGGCCGGCGACGTCCGCCAGCGGCGTGCGCTCGCCCGTCGCGAAGTCCACGAGCTCGAATCCCCTGCGGAAGGCGCCCTCCCTGATCTCCCTGGTGTAGAATCCGTCCACCGCCAGCCCCAGCGCCCTGAGCGCCTTGGCCGCCGCCACGGCCGCGGTCGTCTTGCCGATGCCGGGCCTGCCGGTCAGGACCACCATCCTGGCCATTGGCATCGATTTAAACGGGGGCTATTTAAGAGGGCACGTTGAGGCCGGATCCCGACCTGGACCTCGTGGAGCGCGTGGAGGGGAGGACTCGCCTGCTGGTGCCGGCGGCCAGCCTGGGCGGGGGGCCTCCGCCCAAGTCGCCCGCCTTCTTCAACCCCCTCGCGGCCGTCACCAGGGACTTCGCGGTCCTATTCTACGGCGCCCGCTACCGCGGATCCAGAGCGAGGCTCCTGGACGCCCTCTGCGGCGTCGGAGCTAGGGGGATACGCGTGGCGAACGAGTCGGGAGCCGACATCCTCGTCCACCTCAACGACGCGAACCCGACGGCGGCCGGGATCGCCAGGAGGAACTGCGACCTCAACGGCCTCGGCGACAGGTGCACGGTCAGCTCGGAGGACGCCAACGCGCTCATGTACGGATCCCCCAGGTCCGGGCCCAGGTTCGACGCGATAGACGTGGACCCCTTCGGATCCCCAGTCCCGTTCGTCGACGCCGCCGTGTCGACGGTGCGCCCGGGGGGCATCGTCGCCCTGACCGCCACGGACCTCTCCGCGCTCACCGGCAGGTCGCGCACCTCCGGCAGGAGGAAGTACTTCCTATCGCTGCACCCGACCGACTTCTCCAGGGAGGTCGCGGCCAGGGCCCTCGCTGCCTACGGCGTCATAAGGGCGGCCGCCGCCGAGAGGGGCGCGCGGCCGGTGTTCGCGCACGTCGACTCGCAGTACTTGCGCGTCTACCTGGAGATCAGGGGCCACGCCCGCGCGGCCGACGAATCTCTCGATCGCCTGGGGCACCTGGGGTACTGCCCCAGGTGCCTCTACCGGGGGGTGATGGATCCCGGGCGGGGGCACAGGTGCCCGGTGTGCGGCGGCGAGCTCCTGGAGCTCGGGCCCCTCTGGCTCGGGGATCTGTTCGACGGGCAGCAGCTGAGGGGCATGCTGGCGATGTCCGACGGGATGGGGTGGGCCGCCAGGTCCAAGCTCCTGGGGCGCGCGCTCGCTGATGCGGGGCTGCCGCCCTACTACTACGCGCTCGACAGGATCGCCGATTCCCTGGGCACGTGCGTGCCGCGCCTGGACAGGCTGCTCGAGTCCCTCGCGTCCAAGGGCTACAGGGCGGTTCGCAGCTGGGCCCACGAGCTGGGGGTCAAGACCGACGCCCCGCACCAGCTGTTCATGGAGGAGGTCCGTAGGCTCTCTAGTTGCCGAGGCGCCGCCTCCCCAGCGCCACCACGTAGAGCTCGCTGCTCCGGGGCCTGCTCGCCCTCGGCTTCACCACGCGGACCTCCTCGAACGATCTCCTCACCGAGCCCAGGAAGTCGCCCAGCTCGTCGCCCTGGAACACCTTGAAGACGGAGTTGCCGCCCTCCTTCAGGAGCTCCCTGGCCAGCTCCAGGGCCCGGTTGGACAGGGAGATCTGCCTGAAGCTATCGAGCTCCCACGCGCCGCTTATGTTGGGCGACAGGTCGCTCAGGAGGACGTCGTAGCCGAATGGCGCGTAGGAGCGCAGGATCCCGACGAGCCCCGGGTCGTCAACGTCCGCCCTGACGAACACGGAATTCCTCGGCTCCAGCCTCGTCTCCTTCAGGTCGACCCCCACGACCAGCCCCTCCGGCCCCACCGCCTTGGCGGCCACCTGGACCCATCCGCCGGGGTGGCATCCGAGGTCCACGACCTTATCCCCCCTCCTCATGATGCCGAACTTCCTCTGTATCTCGAGGAGCTTGAAGGCGGACCTGCTGCTGTACCCCCTCTCCTTGGCGAGCCTCCAGTACAGATCCCTCCTGGCCTCCCACGGCCTCAAGCCTGGTCCTTCCCCTGCTCCACGTGCCTGCGATAGGCCTCCAGGAGCCATCTCTCCAGCAGCTGACAGGATTCAGGGGAGACCTGCCCGCCCGGCTCGCACTCGCTCTCATAGGGGCAGGTGAGGCAGGGCAGCCCCTCGATGCTGCTGGTGTCTATGGGGATGACTAGGGGTATCAGCTTGTACGTCCACCTGCCGTTGTAGAGGATCCTCTTCCTCACTATCAGCCTCCTCTTCTCCAGCTTCGTGGCTATCCTCGAACCGTCCCTGCTCGTGAGGTCCAGCTTCTTCCAGAGCTCGCTCTGCAGGAGCCCCTCGCTCCCGCTGCTCAGGACGAGCCTGTACACTTTGCTGATCAGGTCCTCCTCTTCCTCCTCGTTCAACAACGTGCGCGGCCGGGCATCTTTTTATAAAGTCTTTTCGCCCGACGTCCCATTCGTTGGCTGGGACGCGACTGCGCGCATGCGAGGGAAGGGGGTCCCTTGCCCTCGGTGTTCTCGGGCGAAGCGCGCGCTAATCCGGGATGGACGTTCGCCGTCCACTTCATCGTTGTCGGCATTCAGGGAGGTGATCTAGGATCCTCGTCAGTGGCAGCGGATCCCGATCGCTGGCTCCCATCACAGTTAAACGTGGACTCGCGGTACGGTCGCCGGGCCCGTAGCTCAGCCAGGACAGAGCGCCGGCCCTCTAAGCCGGTGGCCGTGGGTTCGAATCCCACCGGGCCCGC
>WYEM01000055.1 GCA_009903775.1 Nitrososphaerota archaeon
GGGGCTACGATCCGTCGCCCGAGGCGCGCGCCCGCGCGTCCGCCGCGGGCGTCAGCACCGTCGGGTCGCCCGACCCGGCCGGCTACGGCGCGGTCGTGGCGGCCGTGCCCCTGTGGCTCAGCGCCGAGGTGGCGCGCGAGCTCTGCCCGAGGGCCCCTGGGATGTACGTGGACGTGTCCACGCTCAAGGTCGAGGTGAACGCGGAGCTGAGGCGCTGCGGCGGCCCCCTGAGGGTGTCCGTGCACCCGCTGTTCGGCAGGGGGGCCGGCGGGCTCGCCGGCTGGCCGATCGCGCTGACGCCCATAGAGGACGCCGAGCGCGAGCTGCGCGCCGCCTCGGAGCTGTTCCGCGGGGCGGAGCTCATCGTGATGGACGAGTCGACCCACGACGAGGCGGTCGCGTACTCCGTGGCGCTGCCGCACGTGCTCGGATACCTGTTCCGCGCCGTCTCGAGGGATCGCCCCTCGATCCCGACCGTGAGCCGCAGGCTCCAGGAGCTGGCGGCCGCCGTCGAGGCGGAGGACCCGGAGCTCACGTCCCACCTGATCTCCAGGAGCCCCCAGGCCCGCCGCGCGCTGGAGGAGCTGCGGTCCGCCCTCTCCGAGATCCTCTCGGCGCCGGACCCGCTGGCGGCCCTCTCGTCCATGCGCGGCGACTGGCGCGAGAGGGGCGCGCTCTACGAGGCCGCCTACAGGGCGCTCGGCTGCTCGGCGCCGGGGCCCTAGGCCCGCGAGAGCCCGGCCTCCTCGAGCTTCCTCATGACGCTCTCGTGGAGGGATTCGAGGAGCCTCCTCCTGTCCTCCATGAGTACCGCGTCCTCGTAGCCGGACACCACGAGGCCGTGGCTGAAGGGCGACGGCAGGTCGTACTCCGGCATCAGGACGATCCTCCTCCTGCCGGCCTCCACGTCCCTGAGCACGTGGGCGGCGTTCTCCACGTCCATGACGTCCTCGACTATCTCCCTGTAGGCCTCCCTGAGCACGGGGAAGTCGCCGGTCCTCTCCAGCAGCCTCTTCAGCGACTGGGCGCTGGCCTGCCTCCTGGATATCGACGTGTCCCTCCCCCTGTAGCTCCTGAGGATCATCAGCGCCCTCGTGGCGCAGTGCCTGAAGCGCACCGCCGCCATCTCCGTGTGCCTGACCGCCTCCACGAGCATGTCCCTGAGCGACCCGGAGCTGACGCCGCCAATTATGGGCTCGACCTCCGCGCCGGCGCGCCGGGGGAGGATTATGGCGAAGCCGGAGTCCCTCGACAGCACCGGCACGCTAGTGCCGAGCCTCCTGGAGGCGGCGTAGGCGTACGCCCTGCTCAGCGCGTCGTTGACCCTCCTCCCCAGGACCGCGTGGAAGATCAGGTAGAGCCTGCCCTCCGGGGACCTGTAACGCTCCACCAGGATCGCGCGCCTGCCGGGCCTCTCCTCGACGCCCAGCAGCCTCAGGAAGCCGTCCATGGCCCTGAAGTAGGACGCGATGGCGCGGGCGGCGGCCCCGTCGACCGGGTACTCCCTGCGGAGCCAGCCCTCCAGGTCCTCGCCCGAGGCCAGCCTCCTGAAGGCCTCCTCCCTGAACTCCCCCACGGCCTCCGCGGTGTCGAACGAGAGGGGCAGCATCTCGCTGAACCAGCTGGGGACGGTGGGCCTCTCCCCCTCGGCCCTCTCCACGATCGCGGTCATGCCCTTCATCTTCAGGAAGCGGAAGGTCCCCCCGCCCAGGACGAACACGTCGCCCGGGGACAGGCGCTCCGCGAACTCCTCCTCCAGGTTCCCCACCCACCTGCCGTCCCTCGTCCTCACCCTGACGGCCGCCTCATCCGGTATCGTGCCCACGTTGGCGTAGTAGATGGGCCTGATCCCCCTCTTCCTGCCGAACTCGCCCTTCTCCTCGTCGTACCATATCTTGCTGTAGACCTTCCTGGCCTCCAGCCCCTCGTAGGCCCCTCCAAGGTACCTGAGCACGCTCCTCAGGTCCTCTATCGTGAGGTCCCTGTAGGGATAGCTCCTCCTTATCACACGGTAGGCGTCGTCCACGCTCCACCTGCGCTCTATCGACATGCCCACCAGGTGCTGAGCGAGCACGTCGAGGGCCCCCCTCGGTATGTGCACCCTGTCCAGGTGCCCCCTGAGGGCCTCGCGCGCTATCACGGCGTCCTCGACTATGTCGTCCCTGTCGACCGCTATCAGGATCCCCTTCGACGCGCGATCCAGGGAGTGGCCGCTCCTCCCCACCCTCTGCAGGAGCCTGGAGACGGACTTGGGGCTCCCTATCTGGACCACGACGTCTATGTTCCCCACGTCTATCCCGAGCTCGAGGCTCGTGCTGGTCACGACGGCCCTGAGCCTCCCAGACTTCAGCCTGTCCTCCACGTCCCTCCGGACCTCCCTCGAGAGGCTGCTGTGGTGAGTGGCCAGCTCCTCCGCGTCGGCGACGCCGAGCCTCGAGAGGTGGTAGAGCACGCGCTCCGCCCCGGACCGCGTGTTCGTGAAGATCAACGTGGTCCTGTGGCGCCTTATGATGGACCTGAGCATGGAGTACATCCTGGCGCTGGCCTCCTCGGTGGGCACGCGCACGGGGTCCTCCACCGGGCTCCTGACCCTGAGCTCCGCGCGCTTGACGAACCGCGCGTCGACGAGGACGCAGTCCCTCTCGCGGCCCTCATCGTCGTAACCCACCAGGAACCTGGCGACCTCCTCCAGCGGGTGGATGGTGGCGGACAGCCCTATCCTCACGAAGCCACTCGCCCGCTCCTCCAGCCTCTCCAGGGACAGGCTCAGGTGGGTCCCCCTCTTGCTCCCGCTGAGCTCCTGCACCTCGTCGACGACCACCCACCTGACGCTCGACAGCAGGCGCCCGAACTTGGGCGCCACCAGGATTATGGAGAGGGTCTCCGGGGTCGTTATCAGTATGTGGGGCGGCCTCCTGAGCATGCCGGACCTCTGGCCCTGCGGGGTGTCCCCCGTCCTCACGGCGACCCGCAGCGGCAGCGCGCCGCCGTGGATCGAGGCCATGTCCTCGAGCGGCGCGAGCAGGTTCTTGCTCACGTCGTTGTTGAGCGCCCTGAGCGGACTCACGTAGAGGGCGCGCACGCCGTCCCCCAGCCCGCCCGACTCGTGCGCGCGCAGCAGCTCGCTTATTATGGGGAGGAACGCCGCGAGCGTCTTGCCCGAGCCGGTTGGCGCGGCCACGAGCGTGTTCATGCCGCTCAGTATGGGCCCTATCGCCATCCTCTGGGGCGGCGTCAGGGAGCCGTACCTCTCCCTGACCCACCTGGCCACGGTGGGGTGGAGCCTCCCCAGGACCTCCTCCTCGCTGGCGTCCGGTGCGCGCGCGAGCGAGGCCCGTCACCCCGGGGCGAAGTCGTAGAGCCCCGCGCTCTCGGACAGCGGGCGGGCGTTGATGCCCATCCGCACGAGGGACCTCGCGAGGTCCTCCGGGAACCCGTGCACGGTCAGGACCTCCTCCGCCCCGGTCGACGCCGCGAACCCCAGGAGCTCCCCGTAATCCGCGTGGTCGCTCAGGGCGAACCCGCGCGCCCCGGGCAGGCGCCTGCG
>WYEM01000061.1 GCA_009903775.1 Nitrososphaerota archaeon
CCCGCCATGAATGGCGAGGTTTTCCACCGTCTCTTTAATATAAGTCCGGCGCTCCGGATGCGGGCGTGGAGCGCTGCGAGGTCTGCGGCAGGCCCATCTACGGGAAGCCATACCTAGTCGTGATAGAGGGCGCGGTCATGAGGGTGTGCAGCGAGTGCGCCAAGCTGGGCAAGCCGTACACCCCCGGCGCGCGGGCGCCCGCCCCGGGAACCCAGAGGCGCGCCCCCGGGCCCGGGGCGAGGGGCAGCAGGGACGAGGACCTGGAGGAGCTGATCCTGGTCCCGGACTACCACAGGCTAGTCAAGGAGGCGAGGGAGCGGCTGGGGCTGACGCAGGAGGAGTTGGCGGCGAAGGCCGGCCTGAAGGCGTCGGTCATAAGCAAGGTGGAGTCCGGCAGGTTCAGGCCCGACGTGCAGACGGCGAGGCGGCTGGAGGGGATACTCAGGATAAGGATTTTGGCAAGGATGGACGAGCTCGAGGCGTGAGGAGGGCGCTGCTGGTCGTAGGGAGGGAGGAGGACCCCTCGGAGGCCATAGAGCTGGCGGAGTCGGCCGGCTACGAGGTCGTGGAAATAGAGCGCGCCAGGAGGGTGGGGGAGGGGCGCCTCGGGATCTCGAGCGGGAAGGCCGAGGAGGTCTTCGAGCGCGCCAGGGAGGCCGGGGCGGAGGCCATCATAATGTACGGGAGCCTGAGCTCCTCGCAGGCCTTCAACGCGATGAAGGAGTCCGGCCTCAGCATCCTCGACAGGGACAAGCTCGTGCTGGAGATCTTCGCGCGCAACGCGAGGACCCCGGAGGCCAAGCTGCAGGTGAAGCTGGCAGAGCTGACGTACGAGCTGCCCCGCCTTAAGGAGCTGATAAGGAGGGTCAGGATGGGGGAGCAGCCGGGCCTCTACGGCTACGGCGAGTACGAGGTCGAGAAGTACTACGACCACATCAGGAGGATGCGGGTGAGGATCCTGGAGGAGCTCGAGCGGTACCGCAGGCACAGGGAGGTGCAGAGGCAGGGCAGGAGGAGGTGGGGGATGCCCCTCATCTCGCTGGCGGGCCACACGGGGGCCGGCAAGACCACCCTCTTCAACGCCCTCTCGAACGAGAGGAGGCCCGTGACGGGCCGCGCGTTCACGACCCTCACCACGACCACCAGGACCATCTGGCTGGGCGATGGGAGGCGCGCGCTCCTCACGGACACGGTCGGGTTCCTGAGCGGACTCCCTCACTACATGATAGAGGCCTTCCACTCGACGCTCGAGGAGCTGAGCTACGCGGATGCGGTGCTGCTGGTCATAGACGCGTCGGACGATCCGGAGATCGCGGCCCGCAAGTACTCAACGTCCATCGAGATACTGCAGGAGCTCTCCGTCGAGCAGCGGCGCGTGCTGCACGTGCTGAACAAGGTGGACGTCGTCGGGGCGGGGGGCGCCGCGGGCCTGGCCGAGGAGCTGGGCATCGGCGACTACGTGGCGATATCGGCGAGGGAGGGCCTGGGGCTGGAGGAGCTCAGGAGGAGGATCCGGGGGATCCTGGGACTGGAGGCCGAGCTCCCCGCGGGAGCGCGAGCTTCCCGCGCAGCTGGGGGAGCACGGGGCCGGGGGAGCCGCGCTGGCCCCTGAACCCGAGGAGCTCGTGGAGCAGGACGGCCAGCGCCGCTACCTCCGAGTGCGGCAGGTGGGTGACGGCCACGTTCAGGTCGGCGGCGCTGTAGACCTCGCGGGGCACCTTGCCGGCGCCCACCAGGACGAGGAGCCCGCGGGAGCGCGCGAGCGCCCTCAGCCCCTCCAGGAGGAACTCGAGCTCCACCCCGTACATGGTCAGGTGGACTATCGCCAGCCCGGCCTCCCTGGCGCGCTCAACGGGCTCCCGCCAACCCTTCGAGTACTCCAGGAGGAAGCCGGGGGCCCAGCGGTCCCTCGCCTTGGTAACGCTCTCCATGAGGCCGGGGTCCTCGTCGCCGCTCAGGATCACGCCCGATGCCCCGAGGGCCATAGACGCCAGCGCCACGTGCGTGGTGACCCTCTTGTCGCGGCCGGCCCTGTGACCCATCCTGAGCACGTAGACCCCGCCGGGCATCATGGAAAGGGATAATTTCCGGGGGCACTATATGTGGATCGTGCCCAAGCTGGAGTATGAGGACTCGTTCGTCAAGGTGGCCAGCCTGCTGGGCGGCGAGGAGTTCGTCAAGGTGGCCAGGGCCCTCCTGAACAACCCGGAGTCGAGCGACGAGGAGCTGGCGAGCGCGACGGGGCTCAAGATAAACCGCGTGAGGAAGGTCCTGTACGAGCTGCAGGGCAGGTCGCTGATCTACGCGGTGAGGGTGCGCGACCCGAAGCGCGAGTGGTACGTGTACAGGTGGAGGGTGCAGCCGGAGGGCGCCGAGGTCTTCCTGGCGACCGTCAAGAGGAGGCTGGTGAGCAAGCTGAGGGCGAAGCTGGAGTACGAGAGGTCCCACCAGTTCTACCACTGCGGGAGCGCGACCTGCCCCAAGAGGACGTTCGAGGAGGCCATGGAGCTCATGTTCACGTGCCCGGAGTGCGGGAACAGGCTGGAGTACTACGATAACTCCGAGCTCATCCGCGCGATCGAATGGAAGATATCACAGCTCGAGGATGAGCTGAGGACGGGAGGCGCCAAGAGGATCGAGGTCAGCTAGGGAGGGACGCGATCTCCGAGTGGAGCTCCCTCAGGAGCGACTGGTAGTCGACGTCCCCCCGCTCCACCCTGTCCATCTTCTCCTCGAGCTGCCTCGTCCTCTCCTCGGAGATTACCGCGGGGAACTTCGAGGCGAGGTAGGAATAGACGGAAGTCCCCTTCTTGCTCGGGACCAAGCCGCCGCCGGGCCCGACGTACACGTAGCGCCTCTCCAGGAGCGTCTGGAGGATCTTGGCGTACGTCGAGGGCCTCCCTATCCCGCGCTCCCTCATCATCGATATGATGTCGCCCTGCCTGTAGAGGTACACGGTGGGCCCATACTTGACGACGGAGTAGGAGGCCCTCACCGTGTCGCCGGGGTTGAACGGCGGGGCCTCCGGATACTTGGGCTGGTGGATCGCCGCGAACCCGCGGCGCCTGTACCCCGCGACCCCCTCCAGGACCTTCCTGAGCGGGCCGAGCTCCAGCGTGACGGACCTCCACTCTACGACGGCCGGCGCCATCTGGCTGGCGATGAAGCGGTTGAATATCAGGGAGTAGAGGCTCATGTGGGCGTCCGTGAGCCTTGCGCCCGTGGGGGCGAACTTGAGCGCCTCCGAGAGCCCCGCCGAATCCAGAGGACGGGTCGGCCTTATGCACTCATGCGTGCCCGGGTTCCCCCACTTCCTGGGGTGGAACTCCTCCGGCCCGAAGTTCTCCTCCACGTACTCCCTGGCTATGGAGATCCCCTTATCGGAGACGTACGTGCTGTCCGTCCTGTGGTACGTTATGAGGCCCGCCTCGAACAGGTCCTGGGCCAGGCGCATCACCTGTTCAGCGGACGCCCTCAGGTAGCGGGTCGCCTCCGCCAGCAGGGAGTCCGTCGTGAACGGGGGCGGCGGGTTCAGCTCCCTCTCCTCGGACCTCGCGTCGACGACCCGTATGCCGGCGGAGTCGACGGCGCGCTTCACCTCATCAATGTTCGCCTCGTCCTCCCTGACGACGATCGACATGTTCTCCCCGATCACGACGACTAGCATCTTCCTCCAGCTGCGCAGGTACTCGTCGGCGCGCCTCACTATCCAGCCCAGGACCGGCGTCTGGACGCGGCCGGCCGATAGCCCGTAGCGATCCCTTATGCGCCCGGCGAACGCCTCGCGCAGCCTCCCGCTCAGCTCGAACCCTATCCACCTGTCCTCTATCCTCCTCACGAGCTGCGCCTCGACGAGCCTCTCGTTCACGTCCCTCGGGGACGCCAGGGCCTCCTCGAGCGCCCACTTTGTCACCTCGTGGAACTCGACCCTCCTGACCTCGGGGACCAAGCCGCGCAGGAGGTTGCTCAGGTCCCAGGAGATCTTCTCCCCTTCAGCGTCGGGATCCGTCCCCAGGAGGACCAAGTCGTATTCCGGAGCTATCGAGAGTATCGCGTCTATCGTCGACCTCGTGCTGGTGAAGCTCTTGGAGCCGCACCTCGGGCACCTGTCCCCGCCCACGAAGACCGTCCCGCACTTCGCGCAGCGCTTTATGGGGCCGTACACGGGGACGAACCTGGAGTCCGGCACCGATAGCACGCCGTAGAAGTTCGTGGCGCCATCGGGGGTCGGCGGCGACGCGTCGGTCACGAGGTCGAACAGGTGGCCCTTCGTCGCCGCGACGCCGAGGAGGAGGCCGCCGGTGGCCACCTCGTACACCCTGAAGCCCTCCCCGACGATCCTGACCGCGGGACGCCCGAAGAACGACGCTATTGTGCGGGCCTTCGTGGGGGACTCCACGAGCAGGAGCGCGGACCTCATCGGGGGCTTCGCCCCGAGCGGCGCGCGCCCCTCCAGCAGGCCACGTATGGTCTCGCGGTCGCGGTCCACCTCCTCCATCACCGACCTGAGGTCGACCTCGGAGATGCCCTTCCACTTCAGGTCGTAGCGCGTGCGCCCCTGGACCTCCAGGGCGCGCATCAGCCGCTCATCGTCCACCAGCGTCAGGGCGAGCCCCTTCGAGATCCCGCCGGCGAAGAGCCTCGAGGCGCGCCCGGAGGCCTGGATGTACGTGAGCACGTCCGGGACGAGCAGGTATTTGACCCCGCCCTCGGACCTCACGACCACGCGCCCGCCCTCGTATATCCTCTGCAGGATGTCCTCGTTCGAGTAGTACCTGGCGGCGAGCTCGGACGCCCTGGCGATGTAGCGCGGGAGGCCCCTGCCGGGGGAGGCCCCGGACTCCACCTCTTCCATCGCGCGCTTTATCGCCGCCCAGGGCAGCGTGCGGAGGTAGCGGGATAGGGCCTCGATCACGCGGTCCAGCTCGGCGGCCGCGCGGCCGCGCTGGATCACCCTGCGCACCTCCGTCAGCATCTGCACCAGCTGCGCGGGGTTGTATGTGCGCTCATCCAGCCTGTAGCGGAAGCGCGGCACGCCCGCGAACAGGACGTACCTTATCCTCTCGGGCAGGTCGAGGCCCCTGACGAGCTTGCCGTAGTAGGACGCGACCCCGACCAGTACGTCGTACTCGCCGCGGGCGAACCTCTCCAGGAGCGACCGGTCCCTGGAGGCCGTGGAGGCGGACCGCACGCCCGCGGCGTTCAGGGCATCGGAGAGGCGGGACGCGTATTCCGCGCCGGCGTCCATGGGGACCAGGACGAGGCCGCCCGGCCCCAGCGACCTCACGTACTCCACCACGGCGGCCTCCATCCCGTCGCCGGGCACCGCGTATACGTCGACGACGTTCCTGAGCATCTCGCTCTGCCTGCCGACCTCGAACCCCAGCAGCTCCCTGAACAGCCTGACCCTCGTTCCCTTGGGCCGGGCGGTAGCGGATGAGAGCAGCAGGAGGCCCCTGACCCTCCTCCGCGCCTTCCTGAGGGCTGCCGAGAGCTCGGCGATCCTGGCCTGCGCCTCCCTCATCGCGCTCTCGTCCCTGGCGGACAGGGCGCGGACGTACTCCCTCCTCGCCCTTATGAGCTCGTACGCGCGCGCGATGTCGTCCTGGCTGAAGCCTATCAGCGCGAGCACGCGGTCTATGTTCCTGCTGGCCCTGAGCATCGAGTCCACGTCGTCGACGAAGATCAGCCCGTAGGATTTCCCCGATATGCGGTCGAAGTTCCTCGACAGGTACTGGTTGGTGGTCAGCAGGATGTCGAAGTCCCCCGACTCCAGCCTCTCGAGCGACTTCTCATGGTCGGTGCCCGCGAACGCGAGGACGCGGGCGCTGATCCCGAGCCTCTCGGCGAACGACTGTATCCTGTCCCTGGCCTGCTGCACCAGGAACGAGGATGGGAACACCATGTAGGCCTTCTCGCCCCTCCTCAGGGACTTCCTGAGGCGCGCGACGTGGTAGAGCGAGAGGACCATGCCGAAGACCGTCTTGCCCGTGCCGGTGGGCGAAACTATCGCGAAGCTCTGGCCCGAGAGGGCCCTCGATGCCCAGGTCCTCTGGACGGTCCACAGGTCGTAGCCGACGGCCTTCCTGAAGAAGGCGTTGAACTCCTCGAGCCTGAACATCGCCCTGAAGGCGCGCCCGTACCTCCTCAGGGAGCGCGCGCGGGAGAGCTCGGCCGCGACCTCCCTGATCCTGGAGACTATGTCGGGCGCGCTCATCGCCGCCTGCGAGGGATTCGGATAGCACGCGACGCATGGCAGCCCCTCCTCCAGCCTCAGGTCCGAGATGTGCGCCCCACAGTTCGGGCACATCTCCAGGTAGAGGGCCCTCCTGCCGACCTCCTCCAGGATCCTGCCGCTCAGCCCCTCAGCTATTCGCTCCACGTGTAGCCATAGCCCGGCTTGGATTAAAATCTCTCCCCAGCGCACGCGCGGCCGTTGTACAGGCTCTCCAACAGCGTGAACTCCATGCGGGTGTCGGCGTCGCCGAGCGCCAGCCCGTAGCGCTCGGCCTCCAGGAAAGCCACGGACCCCGCCTCGCGGAGGAGCCCGGCGAACGAGGGATCGCCGGACCTCAGGACCCCGTCCAAGAGGTCCCGGATGGACCGGGAGTACGCCCCGTGCACAGGGTCCACCCTCCCTCCCCTCCAGAGCGGCAGGACCGCTTGGAAGCCGCGGCGGCAGAGCCGGAGCGAGTCCTCGATCAGCCTGGGGTCCACCACGGGGGAGTCGCCGCCCAGCAGGAATGCGCAGTCCCCGGGCGGCACCTCCTCCAGGAGGGACCTGAGGCCGTTCAGAGGGGTCCGGAGGTCGTGGGCGTCCACCAGCACCCGGAAGCGGCCGCCCGTCGCCTGAGAGACGGCCTCCGCATCGGATCCCGAGGAGAGTAGGTAGACTGTGTAGCCCAGGCTCGATAGGCACCCCGCGGCGACGCTGAGGAGCGGCCGCCCCCGGAAGGGCATCAGCTCCTTCTTGCGGCCCATCCTCGTGGAGAGGCCGCCGCAGAGCAGGCCGACGATGCCGGGTGGCATTCGGACGCCCCGCGCAGGAGCACCATGTGTGCTATGAAATAAAAATATTGAAGGGGTCGCTCGAGGCGCGAACTGGTAATATCTGGGCCCTGGGATTGGAGGGGCGTGGAGGAGGAGCCGGGGCCCGATTTCCTGGTGGTGGAGGACGGGGGCAGGTTCTCGCCGTCCTACTCCGACCCGCGGGAGTTCAGGAATCACCTCCTGAGGAGGCTCGGGGCCGCCAGGGCGATCGCCGGCAGGCGGGCGGAGCCCCTCGACTCGGTGTCGGACCTGAGCCCCGCGGAGGGGCGGAGGAGAGGGGACAGGTGGAGGGTGCTGGCGATACTGCTCGACCGCCGCGTGAGCTCCGGGCGCCTCGAGGTCATAATCGAGGACGAGGAGGGGGCCGCAAGGGCTATCGTGAGCCGGGAGGCGGAGAGGGATGTCCTGGCGCTGCTCCCCGACGAGCCAGCCATCTTCACCCTCGAGGAGAGGGGGAGGCGCATCATCGTCAGGCGGGCCGAGGCCCTGGGCACGGCGTTCAGGCCGGGGATCGGCAGGCGCGCGGTCAGATCCTACGCGGCCTTCCTCTCGGACCTCCACTGCACGGGGGAGGACTGCGGGCTGGAGGGCTTCGTCCATCAGCTGACGGATGGCCTCCTCGAGGGCTACGTGGCCAGGAACCTGGGCTACCTGGTGGTCAATGGGGACCTCGCCGACTGCGGGTGCGAGGACCCCCGCGCGGTCTACAGGGAGGCGGCGCGCGTCCTCTCGGCGCTGCCGGAGTCGACGGTGAAGGTCATAGTGCCCGGCGAGTGCGACGCGGCGCCGTCCTCGCTCCCACAGCCGCCGCTGGACAGGCGGTTCAGGGGGATCCTGGAGGACGTGCCCAACACGTACCTCCTGGGCAACCCGTCAACGGTCCTCATGTCGGGATTGAGGGTCCTCATCTACCATGGCCAGACCATCCACCGCGCAATGGAAGCGCTGGGGGTCGCCAGGCCCACGCTGGCGATGAGGAAGCTGCTCTCGGTGCGGAGCCTCCTCCCGATGTTCGGGCCGATGGATTACGCGATATTCCCGGGCGGCGCCGAGGGGCTGGAGATCCACTCCCTGCCCAACATCTTCCACGCGGGGCACACCCACATGGCGGACGCCCTGAAGTCGGACAACATGCTCCTCCTCTCGACGCCCTCCTGGAGGAATCCCCGGGGGCCCCACGTCCCCACAGTGGCCGTCGTGGACTTGTCCACGCTCGACGTGCTGTGGCGGGGGCCGCTCCCCTCATAGGATCGATGAGATCAGCTCGTCCTCCCTCAGCGCGCGGGCGACCGCGTCCCTCGGGACCGCGAGCCTTATCCTCTTGGACCTGCCGAAGCGGCCGCTGCTCACGACCGGGGCGTTTATGATGCCGAGCACGTCCAGCTCGCTCAGTATGCCGCTAATCCTCCTCTGGGTGAGGGGCTCTATCCCGAGCCTCTTGGCCATGAGCGCGTAATTCGAGTAGAGCCTGCCCGTGTTCGTCTCGTCGGGCGCCGATAACGCCGCCGCCAGTATTAGCTTGGCGTGGAGCGGCAGGCTCCTCACGACCTCGTAGGTGCGATCGCGCTCTATGCTCTTAGAAGCCCTCGTCACGTGGTCAGGGGAGACCTCCTCGCTGCCCTCCCGCTCGGCGAGCTCCCCAGCCACCCTGAGCAGGTCCACGGCCCTCCTGGCGTCCCCATGCTCGGCGGCGGCCAAGGAGGCGCAGAGCTTCAGCGCGGCCTCGGAGACCACCCCCGGCCTGAAGGCCAGCTTCACGCGGTCCCTCAATATGGCCTCCAGCTCGTCCACTGTGTACGGCGGGAACACTATCTCCTCCTCAGACAGGCTGCTCAGAACCCTCGGGTCCAAGTACTCCTTGAATTTCAGATCGTTGGATATCCCCACTATTGACACGAAGTTGCCGCCCAGGAGCTCGTTGTTGGCCCTCGTGAGCTCGTATAGTATGTTATCATCGTAGTTCTTGACTATGTAATCGATCTCATCGAATATCAACACGACGTTCACGCCATCCCTCCTCAACTTATCGAATATCCTCGACGAGGCCTCGCTCAGCGAGAGGCCCGTGAAGGGTATGGAGATGTCGAGTTGGGATCCGAGCTCCACCAGGACCTTGTATTGAGTCGACGCCAGCCTGGCATTCACATATATAAATTTTGTGTTGAGTTTCAATTGTGAGATCCTCTCGCTCAGCTTCCTCATGACGTACTTCGCCACGACGGTCTTCCCCGTGCCCGTCTTACCATAGAGGAAGATGTTGGATGGTTTGTTGCCCCTCAGGATGGGGGCCAGCATCTGACCCAGCTGGGCTATCTCATCGTCCCTGAAGAGTATGCGATCGGGGATGTAGTCGTTGCGCAGCGCATCGCGGTTCGTGAATATTGAGTTTGATTTCATAATATTATTAAATATTTTGTCAAGAACATCGCCCGCGGCGCCCCCCTCCCCCACACCTTCCACTGGAGCGCCCTCGAATTCCATGATGATACCCATATTTCCTCTGGAAGCTTTTAAATCCAAATGTAAATTATATTAATCCATTAACTGAAAAATATTAGACCAATTTGTCCCATTTGTCCCAACAATCTCGCATGATCAATGACATGTGATCCCGGCGACTCCACTGGAAGGGATGGGGTGCGGGTCCCCTATTCCTCCTCAGCGGCCTCCTCCAGAACATTATCAACATATTCATAAATCCATTTCTTACCATAACGTATTCTCCTGAGCAGGCCATCGGATACCATGCGCCCGAGGTAGGTTGAGATCGTGGTCAACTTGAGGTCCTCATTATACATCTCCCTGTAGAGCTCGTGGACCTGCAGTGAAGTGAAGTAACCACTCCTGAGGTAGCGCGCCACCAACCCCCGCAGCTTCGAGTAATATGTATTCGATTCACCCTGCTCATCCGAGGCCTGCGCGCCTCCACTCACCAATAATTTCAAATTATTTATCAAATAATTCAGGCTCTCCTCATCGATCCTCCCCTTGATCTCCAGGCTCGTCTCCCTATCATGGACGTCCCTGACTATGACCCTCACGGACTTTATCCTGGCACGCTCGCCGCCGGCGCCGGGCAATCGGCAGTCCCTGAGCGAGGAGGGGCCTTATATCATTTCACATGTGAATGAGTGAACAAATGATGTAGTGGGGGCTGCACATGGAGACCTCCTGGGACATTCACCGGTGAGTCTTCTGATGCATGATCGATCTCCACATGCTCCAGTGGAAATGGAGGGGTGATCGATTCTGAGGGGCTTCACACCGTGATCTCCCCATTTCCAGGAGCTTCAGTGGAAATGGAGGGGTTAAACGGCCCATTGGGCATGTCGATTCACAGCTCACAGTACATGGAGGCCGCGCCCGGGCTCGGGGCCCCCGCGGCGAGCCGGCCCGCTGTTCCATGGGCGGCCGCGATCGGGGCTCCGCTCCAGCGAAATGTTTTTAGTAAAGCGCTAGCACTATCTGAAGTGGTATGCCGCTCGCGTTCGTGCTGTTGAATGTTGAGCCAGGCAAGGAGGAGAAGGTCCTCGAGGAGTTGAGGTCGATACCCGAGATCAAGGAGGCTCACAGGGTCTACGGGGTCTACGACACGCTCATCAAGATAGAGGCGGACAGCCAGGAGAAGTTGAAGGACATCATAACTTGGAGGATCCGCAGGATACCCAACGTCAGATCCACCCTGACAATGCTGGCCATCGAGTGATGGAGTTCGCATCCTGATCCGCACGTCCACTGCGAACGCTCCCTCCTCATTGACTATCAGGGGATTTATGTCGAGCTCTTGATCCCAAGGTCCACTATCATCCTGGAGATCCTGGATATGGTGCGGGCGACGGACCCCACATCATATCCCCTCTTCCTGGCCGTGAGCGCGTCGAGGACCCTGCTCTCCCTCATCATCTCCATGGCCTCCTCCTCAGAGACCGGCGACAGCCCGTAGCTGACGCTCCTCAGGACCTCCACGTAGATCCCCCCAAGCCCCACGAGCACGGCGGGGCCGAACACCTGATCGTTCACGCCGCCCACGAAGACCTCCACGCCGCTCAGCTGCCTCTGCAGGAGCACGCGCTTTGAGATGGCGCTCAGCTCCGCGAACCGCTTCTCCACATCGCCCCTCTCCACGTTCAGGCGGACGCCCCCCACCTCGGTCTTGTGGGTCGGCGCATCCGGGGATATCTTCATGACGAGGGGGTAGCCTAAGCGCTCCGCGGCGTCGGCGGCGGACTTGGGGTCCTCCACGACGGCCCATGGGGGCACCCTGACGCCGTAGAGCTCCAGGACCCTGAACGCGTCCTCGTCCCTCAAGTACTGCTTCCCGCTGACCATCTCGAGCGCGCCCTTGACGGGGGCCGCCGCCCTCACCTTAATCGCTGGCTCCCTCCTCCTCAGGTACATCGATATGGCCCTTATCGCGTCCTCGGGGAAGTGGAAGGCGGGGATCCCCGCAGCGTCGAGGATGCGGGCCGCGGCGCCCTCATCCATCCCCATGAGCACGCCCACGAGCCCCTTGCCCCTGAAGCGCTGCATGACCCTGGCGACCTCGACGCAGCTGACGGTGGCCAGGGCCTGGACGATCACCAGCTTCGTGCAGCTGAGGTCCTGCACAAGCCTCAGCGCCTCCGAGTACCTGTCGGCGCCCGCGTCGCCGCCCAGATCCAGCGGGTTCCTGGGCGACGCGTGCTTCGGGAGCACCGAGGCGAGCTCCGCCTGGACCCTCTGGGGCACCCTCGCGGGGGCCAGGGAGTTCCTGGAGATCTCATCCATCGCCAGGACCCCATGGCCGCCCGAGTTCGTCAACACGAGCACCTCCTCGTTGATCGGCTCGCTCGAGCCTATGACCTTAGCGAGGTTCAGCAGGTCGTGGAGGTCGCTCACGAAGATGCCGCCCACGGTCCTGACGGCCGCCCTGAACAGCTCATATGAGCCGGCCAGGCTGCCCGTGTGGGTGCTCGCGGCCGCCGCCCCCGCCTCGCTCGCGCCGCCCTTCAGGAAGGCGACGGGCTTCCTCCGGGTCACCTCTGGCACCTCCGCGAGGAACCTGTCCCCGTCGGATACACCCTCCAGGTAAACGAAGATCGCCCGAGTCTCCGGATCCTCCGCGAGGAACCTGAGGACGTCCACCTCCGACACGTCCGCTTGGTTCCCCAGGCCGACGAAGTAGCTGAGGCCGGTCCCCGTCCTCTGCGCCCACGTCAGCATGTAGGCCCCCATCCCTCCAGACTGCGCCACTATGGCCATGCCGCCGTGCTTGACCTCCACGTAGGTGAACGTCGCGTTGAACGTGGGCGTCACTATGCCCATCGTGTTCGGCCCTAGGAACCTCAGGCCGTGCTTCCTGGCCGCGGCCTTCAGCTCCTCCTCCAGCCGCGCGCCCTCCCCGCCCACCTCGCGGAACCCGGAGCTGATGACTATTGCGCCCCCCGCGCCCGCGGAGCCGGCCTCCTCGATGACCGCCACAGCCTCCTCCCTGGGCACGCTGACCACGACCAGGTCGACGGGCTCCCCTATGTCGGAGAGCCGCCTGAAGGCCCTCATCCCCTCGACCGAGTCGGCCTTGTCGTTCACAGGGTATATCCTGCCTGTGAACGTCGACGCGATGTTCCTCAGGATCACGTTGCCGACCTTCGCCCTGTCGCGCGACGCGCCGACGACCGCGATGCTCCTCGGGTAGAATATCCGCTCCAGCACGTGCCATGTGGGCGGCCGCCCGATAAAAGCGAAGCGCAGCCCCTCGCGTGCGGGGGGCGGGATTCGAACCCGCGGAGCCCTGAGGCAGCGGATCTTAAGTCTGGGCGGCCCGCCGCCTCCGCCCCCTCTGGACCGCTCCCGCGCTTGTCCGCTCGGGCACCCCCGCGTCGGCTCCTCGCGGGCGGCGCGAGATAAGCCGTTCGCGGGTCTCACGGCAAGCTTATTAGCCACCCGGGGGGGCGGGCGTCCTGCCGTGACGCTCATACCGGACAGGGAACGGGAGTACATCAGCGATATCTTCAAGGAGAAGCTCAAGGGGCCGGTCGTCCTGGAGGCGTTCCTGACCGAGAGCGATGAGTGCATGTACTGCGGCGAGGCCCTGGAGCTGATCAAGGAGCTGTCGGAGCTGGGAGGGGGCAAGATATCCTACTCGGTGCACTACGCGGAGAAGGAGCCCGCGGCCTTCGAGGAGAACAGGGTGCTCGGGCCTCCCACAATCAGGGTGAGCGCACCGGGCGCCCAGTACTACGCTGCGTTCTCCGGGCTCCCGGCGGGCTACGAGTTCGGGGCGCTCCTGGAGGACATAATAGACGCGTCGAGGGGGGCGCCGCGGCTCTCGCCCACCACCGTGAGCAAGCTGAGTTCGATAGACCGCGACATGGAGATATGGGTCTTCGTGACCCCCACGTGCCCCTACTGCCCGCGCGCCGTGAGGATGGCGCACATGTTCGCGATGGCGAACCCGAGGATAAGGGGCATCATGGTGGAGGCGCTCGAGTTCCCATCGCTCGCCGAGAAGTACTCCGTCATGTCCGTCCCGCACATAGTCATCAACGGATCCTACACGTTCATAGGGGCACTCCCCGAGCCGATGTTCCTGGATCACGTGCTGAGGGCGGCCAGGGGAGAGGTCGCCCACGAGGTCACGGAGGAGGGCGTGAGCCCCCTCAAGTGAGCCGGCCAGCGCCCTCCCCGCCCTGGGAAGCTTTTATTAGGGGCGCCAGCTAGATCGGGGGGCCATGAGCAGGCGGCGCAGGCAGGCGCCGATGCCGGCCTCCAGCGCGGGCCTCATAGTGTTCTACGAGGAGGACACGTCGAGGGTCAAGCTCAGGCCCGAGGTGATGGTGGCCCTCTCTGTGGCGCTCATCGCGCTCTCGGTGATACTGCTCGCCGTGTGACGCGGGATGACCGATGCCGAGGCGCGGGGCAAGCCGGCGACCTACTTCACGTCCAAATCGCGCGTCCTCTCCGCGTCCGACCTCGGCGCCGGCGCCACGCTGGCGATCGCGATCCTCACCTCGTTCGCCGCCTACATGATGGCGTACTCCCTCGCCGCCCGCCGGGGCCCGACCTACGGCGCCCTGGTGGCGCTCGGCGGCCTCGCGGTGTTCGTCGCGGAGGGGATAGCCTTCAGGTACCTCTGGGGCAGGGGATATGGGTTCGTGAGCGCCCGCCGCCTGGCGCTCGCCTACTCGGCGTCGAACGTCGCGTGGATAGTGGCACTGGTACCGGCGGCGGTCCTGGGGAGGCCCGCGCTCGCGCTCTACAGCGTGTTCCCCTTCTGGGCGGTGAGGGCGTACTTGGTGGGCGCGGTCTTCTCGTCGAGGAGCCCCCGCGCCCTCTCCGCGGTCCTGTCCACGGCGCTGGCGCCTGCCTACAACGTGGCCCTGGACTTCCAGAGGGCGGGCCCCGCGGTCGCCCTCCCCGTCGCGTTCGGCGTGCCGCTCGTGGCCGTGGCCGGGGCATCGCTGGCGCTCCTCGAGCGCGGCCGCATGAACGGGCTCTGGATGCTCGGCGCCTTCCTGGAGGCCTGGTCTTCCTCCAGGGCGGACCTCCTGGAGTCAGCGATATCGGAGCTGGGGGACAGCGGATTCGCCCGCGGCTACATAATCGGTTCCTCGCGCTTCGTGCTGGTCGTGCCCTACGTGCACCCGGGGCCGTTCAGGCCGGTGGGCAGCTACGATGTGCCCGGCAGGATGTCGGGCGAGTTGCTCAGGGCGGGGGTCGGGTGCTCCGCTATACTCCACGGGGCGGTGGACCACGACCGCAACCTTGCCTCCCGCTCCCTCGCGAGGAGATACGCGCTCCATGTGGCCCGGGCCGCGGTCGACGGGTTCGGGAGGAGCCCCCTGAGCCCCCCGGTGACGCTGGCCGGCTCCCGCGTCAGGCTCACCGGGATCTGGATAGGCGGGTCCGCGCTCCTGCTGATAGCGGAGCCCGTGCACGGGCTCGAGGACTACGGCGACGGGGTCGTGGAGCGCCTGGAGGAGCTCGGCCGGAGGCACGGCGTCAGGGTGATAGTTGCTGATGCGCACAACAGCGTGGGGCCGGATCCCGGGGAGGCGGAGGTGGCCGAGCTGGAGGGGCTCGCCGAGGAGATTCTGCGCCGCGGCCCCCCGGCGGGCAGGGTGGTCAGGTGCGGCTGCTCCATGCGCCCCGGGCCCGTGTGGCCGGACATCGGGTCCGCCGGGATCTCGGCGATAGCTCTGGAGGACGATTCCGGGCGCAGGTACGCGATCGTGTCGGTGGACTCCAACAACGCGTCCCCCGGCTTCAGGGAGGCCGTGGAGGGCGCGCTGAGGCGCCAGGGCTTCGACTCGGCCCTCCTCTGCACTACCGACACCCACGAGACCACAGGCATCTACCCCACCAGCCGCGGCTACTCCCTGCTTGGGGAGGCGGGCGACGGCGCGCTCGGCATGATCGTGGAGGCCGGGCGGGCTGCGCTCGCCTCCCTGGGCCCGTGCGACGGCGCTGGCATAAAGGAGGTCTCGGTGCGCTCCATGTTCATGGGGGCCGGCTTCCTCCACGCGTCCAGGGAGATGGCCTCCAGGTCCCTCAGGATAGCGAAGAGGGCGCTGATCCTCGCTTTGGCGCTGGCGGCGGTCGGGTACGTGGCAGTCGCGCTGCTCTAGCGCGGCTGCGGCTTCGACACCTCTATCTCTATGAAGGAGACCGGCGGCGCCGCCTCGGTCCCCACGCTCACGCGCTCCACCCTGAGCCCCGAGAGGAACCCGGACCTGAGCAGGTTCACGACGTCGACGGCGCTGCTGATGGACCTCCCCCGGGCCCTGATGAGCAGCCTGCTGTGGCCCATGTTGAAGGCGGTCACGCAGGCGGTGACGTAGTTCATCACGGGCTTCTTGGAGCTCACTATTATGACGGCGGGCCCATCGCGATCCTCTGCCATAGTGCGGGCTGCTCGGCCCGCGGAGATATTTAGGCGTGACGGAGCGGCGGGGATCCGACCCCCTCCCCCTGAATTTTGGGGTACTCTACGGGCGCCCGCGGCCGCCGATCACTCCTGGATCTTCACCATCGCCCCAAAGGGGCGCGCGGGCCAGGGCGCCCCGCGCCGGCAAAATTTATCTTCGGCCGGTTGGCCCGCTGCGGCAGCATGTCACAGCCGGTGGATAGTGCAAGGGCCGAGTACGAGCGCGTCCTGGAGCTCCTGAGGGAACACCACGCGTGGTTCTCCAGGAGCATCCCGCTCATAGCCTCGGAGAACGTGCCGAGCCCCGCGGTGCGCGAGGCCCTCGCCAGCGACCTGGGCAACAGGTACGCGGAGTAGGCGGTGCGCCCACCGCGCCGCCTCCGCAGGGCTGGCCTGGCGAGAGGCTCTACGCGGGCTGCAAGTACATAGACCAGATAGAGCTCATCGCGGTTGACCTGGCCAAGAGGCTCTTCCGCGCGGAGTTCGCGGACGTGAGGCCGATAGCCGGCGTCACGGCAAACCTGTCCGTTTACACCGCGTTTACGGAGCCGGGGGACGTCATGCTCTCGCTATCGATACCGAACGGCGGGCACATAACCTACGGGCCGAAGAGGGTCGGGGGCACCGCCGGCAGCGTCAGGGGGCTCGACGTGGAGTACCTGCCGTTCGATGTGAACGCCATGAACGTGGACGTGGACGGGACCAAGAGGAAGGTGGAGAGGCTGGCCTCCGAGGGGAGGAAGCCGCGGATGGTCGTGTTCGGCGGCTCCCTGTTCCTCTTCCCCCATCCAGTGAGGGAGCTCGCGGACTACCTCAAGTCGATGGAGATCACGGTGGCTTACGACGGCGCGCACGTGATGGGCCTGATAGCGGGCGGCGAGTTCCAGGATCCGCTGAGGGAGGGCGCCGACGTCCTCATGGGGAGCACGCACAAGACGCTGCCGGGCCCGCAGGGCGGCGTGATCCTCTCCTGGGAGAGGTACTCGGATCGTATCAAGCGGGCGGTCTTCCCGAGCAACGTCTCCAACCATCACCTGCACCACGTGGCGGGGAAGGCGATAGTGTTCGCCGAGATGCTCGCGTTCGGCAGGGATTACGCCTCCCAGATAGTGAGGAACGCCAGGAGGCTCGCGGAGGAGCTGGCCGCCAGGGGGTTCAAGGTGCTCGGCGAGCCAATGGGCTACACGAGGTCCCACCAGGTGGTCCTGGACGTCACGCGCAACGGGGGCGGCTTGGCGGTAGAGAAGAGGCTGGAGGAGTCCAACATAATAGTCAACCGCAACCTGCTGCCCTACGACCCCAAGGAGGGCAGGTCCTACAGGGATCCCGGAGGGATAAGGATAGGCGTGCAGGAGGTCACGCGCCTGGGCATGGCGGAGGGCGAGATGGTCGACATAGCGGAGTTCATCTACAGGGCGGTCTTGAAGGGCGAGCCGCCCGAGCGCGTCGCCGCGGACGTCGCCGAGTTCCGCAAGGGGTTCAACAGGGTGAAGTACGCTTTCGACTCCACGATCGATGCCTACGAGTACATAGGGCTCAGGAGGTAGCCTGAGCTGGGGGCCGCGCCGGGGCCCTGACCTCGGCGAGTC
>WYEM01000021.1 GCA_009903775.1 Nitrososphaerota archaeon
GCGACACGACGGCGGCCGCCGCGCGCCTGGAATCCTCCGAGTAGCCCCCGATGAGCACCTGCATCCCCGAGGGGGGCGCCACGGCGGGCGTCGCTCCCGCGACCGAGAAGTGCCTCCCGCTGAACGTGACCGGGCCCCCCGCCCAGAAGGCCCTGAGGAGCCCAACGTACTCCGAGAGGTAATCCGCGTCCACGTGCCTCCATATGCCGAGCGCTACGTCCTGCCTCCTCGCGCCGACCCCCAGGCCCAGGACCACCCTCCTGCCCGAGAGCCTGGCGAGGGTGGCCGCCTCCTGCGCGAGGACCGCGGGGTGGCGCCTCAGGACCCCGAGCACCGCCGTCCCGAAGCCTATCCTCCGGGTGCGCGCCGCCGCGTAGGACATGGCGACCAGCGGCTCCGCGTGCTCCCTCCCGTCCGGCCTCCTCGTCAGGAACTCGGGGAACCAGACGGAGTCGAAGCCCTCCCTCTCGGCGCGCGCCGCCCGGGCGGCCGAGTCCTCCACCGACGCGAAGAGGAAGACCCCGAACCTCACGCCGCGCAGAAAGCTCAGAAATATTATTAAGAGTTATTTCTATATAATGGGCGTGAATCCATTCTCACCCACGCCCATCCCCGCATTCCGGGGCGACAGCGCGAGGACGACGTGCAGGTGGTGCCTCAATTACTGCGGCATGGTCATCACCAGGGACGGCGGCGCCCTCAGAATACGCGGCGACCCCTCGCACCCGCTATCCCGCGGCTTCCTCTGCGCCAAGGGCCTCTCCTCCCTGGACTTAGCGCTGTCCCCAAAGCGGATACTGCACCCCCTGAAGAGGGTCGGGGAGCGCGGCGAGGGCAGGTGGCGCGAGGTGAGCTGGAGCGATGCCATCTCGGACATAGCCTCGAGGCTCCGCGAGATCATCGACAGGCACGGGCCCGACGCCGTCGCGGTGGAATCCCTGCCCCCAAAGGACTACCTGATATGGGAGGCGTTCGCGAAGGCCATCGGCACCACGACCTTCTTCAAGCACGACGCGCATCAGTGCTTCACGCCGCAGATGATCGTCGACTACGCGACGTTCGGCGCGCTCGTCAGCTACCCCAACATGACCGTCGAGGACGCGGAGCGCGTGAGGACGCTCGTCATATGGGGGATGAATCCCACGGCCACGAATCCCTCCAAGGGCGTCGCGTTCGAACGCGCTCTGAGGAACGGAGCGAAACTCGTGGTGGTGGATCCCCGCCCCATACCGTTCGCCCGCAGGGCTGACGTGTGGCTCAGGGTCCGCCCCGGATCCGACGCCGCGTTGGCGATGGGAATTGCCAACTACCTGCTGACCAGCGGGCTCTACGATCGGGAATTCGTGGAGAGGTGGACCGAGGGGCTCGACGGCCTCAGGCGGATGGTCGGCAAGTACACGCTGGACAGGGTCGCGGATATCACGTGGACCAGGCCGGAGGACGTGAGGCGTGCCGCGGAGTTGATGGCCGGCAACAGGCCGACCGCAATCTTCACATTCATAGGCTTGGTGATGAACGGCAACGGATTCCGGACCCTCCGGGCACTGGATGTGCTGATAGCGCTGCTGGGCGACGTGGATGTCAGGGGAGGCAATGCGATCAAGCTGCCTCCGAAGACTGTCAGGAGGGGCTTCGAGGGCGAGAACATATTCAGGCTCTCCAGGGAAGATCTCTCCAGGCAAATATCCGCCCAGAGATATCCGCTTCTGGCCGGGCCCGACGCGATAACCCCGTATCCACATCCGTGGGACGTCCTGAAGGCGATCGAAGAGGGGCGCGTCAGGGCGCTTCTGACGGACAGCAACCCGGTGGCCGCGCTGGAGGATGGGAGGCGGACGATGGAGGCGCTGAAGAAGCTCGATCTGCTGGTGACGCTGGAGCTGTTCATGACACCCACCGCGGAGATCTCGGACTACGTGCTCCCCCTGACCACGTTCCTAGAGACAGATGAGGTGACCATGTACACCGGGCTCAACTTCGTGTCGGCGAGGAGCAGGGTTATAGAGCCCGTGGGCGAGGCCCGGGGCCAGGTGGAGATACTGTTGGATATACTGAGGGCCATGGGCCTGCAGGATAGGCTCCCATTCCGCGACCGCGCGGGGTACCTCGATTTCATATTGCAGGAGTCGGGCCTCAAGTTCGAGGATCTGAAAACAATGGGATATCTTGTGAGGCCATATGAGGAGAGGAAATACGAAAGGGGGCTCCTGAGGCCCGACGGGAGGCCGGGATTCCCGACGCCCTCCGGCAAGGTCAGGCTGTGGATACCGGAGCTCGACGGCGATGACCTGCACATCGAGCCCCCCTACAGTCCGTACTCAACCCCGGAGCTGCTCAAGGATTATCCGTTCGTCGCCTGCACCGGCGTTAGGTACCTGGAGAGTTATAACGGCCTCGGGCTGAACGTGGACAAGCTGAGGCGCATGCACCCGGATCCGCTAGTCGAGATCAGTCCCGGAGCGGCGAGAAGTCTGGGTCTGCACGACGGCTCCTGGGCATGCATCAGCGCCCCGGGCTCCGGATCTAGGATCAGGATGAAGGTCAAGGTGGTGGATGGGCTCGACGACCGGGTGGCGTGCATCGAGGGCATATGGTATCTCCCGGAGGCTTCATCACAGGAGGACAGGCTCTGGGGGGCCAACGCTAATGCCATCACGCGGAGGCTGACTAATGATCCGATCCTCGGGACAAGCTCGGTCAGGGCATTACTGGTGAGGATAGAGGCGTGCGACGTCCGGGGCGGTTCGTAGCGGAAGGCTCGGCTCGAAGGAACCCCTGGTGCGGCCTGAGAATGCGCGTGCGCCACCTCTACGTCGATGCGCCGCTCTTCGCCGATCAATCATGCCCAGAGCCCAGAAGTGCGCATCGACGGAGCTCCTCGAGAAGGTCCGACCGATCCCTTTAAGGCGCCGCGCCACAGACCCCCGTGGGCCTCGGATCGGGAATCGGAAGAGGTAAGTCACGCATTCGTAGCTGGCTCGTCTACATGGCCCTCGCGCCGATTGCTGTGCTCGCGGTGTGGTGCGGCATCGCGACCTACTGGGGTCAGCTGCGCTCGGAGCGCATCGCCGTCCCGAGGCGCCCGAGGGTCCGCGCCGGCGGGCGCAACCCACACCTCGACGGGGTGGCGAGGTCGCTCGTGAAGAGGTTGATACTGCCGGGACTCGGCGGTGACTCTCCACGGCCGTATGCACGTATATTCGCGCGCGGATTTACGGCGTGGGTATAGGATCATAAATTTTATATCATAAACTCTGTTATATAGTGTATGAAAATGTACGCGAGGAAGGTGCAGAGGATCAGCCAGTGTACCCTCTCCGTCTCCCTCCCCAAGGACTGGGTGAAGCAGGTGGGGATAAAGCCGGGCGACATAGTGTCCATGATAAGGCTCGAGGACGGGTCCCTCAAGATAAGGCCGGGGCTCGTGAAGGAGG
>WYEM01000046.1 GCA_009903775.1 Nitrososphaerota archaeon
TCGCGTGCTCAAGTCTTCCACTGCGGACCTGATCAGGGAGCTGGGGACCGACCTGCAGCGGGGCCTCACGTCGGCGGATGCTGAGGGCAGGCTGAGCCGCTACGGCCCGAACGAGGTCCCCGAGAAGCGCAGGAGCCCCCTGAGGTCGTTCGCCGGCAAGTTCTGGGGGCCCACCGCCTGGATCCTGATGGCGGCCGGCGCCCTGAGCGGCATCATGGGCAGGATGCTGGACCTCTACGTCGTGGTGGCGCTGCTCTTCGTGAACGCTCTGATAAGCTGGATACACGAGGAGAACGCCAACAGGGCGCTGGAGCTCCTGAAGGGCAGGCTCCAGGTGCAGGCCAGGGTGCTGCGCGACGGGGAATGGAGGCAGGTGCCGGCGAGGCTCCTGGTGCCCGGGGACGTCGTCAGGATCAGGCTCGGCGACTTCGTGCCGGCGGACGTCAAGCTGGCGTCGGGCGAAATAGAGGTCGACGAGTCGGCGCTCACCGGCGAGTCGCTCCCCCGCGCCAAGGGGCCGAACGACGTCGTGTACTCCGGGAGCATAGTGAGGAGGGGGGAGGCGACGGGGGTGGTGGCGCTCACGGGCGTCAACACGTACTTCGGGAGGACGACGGAGCTCGTCAAGATAGCCAAGCCCCGCCCCAGGGTCGCGGCGGTCATCAACAGGATAACCGCGTGGATGGCGGCGGTCGCGATCGCGCTCATAGCGCTGCTCGCCGCGGCGACGGTCATCAGGGGGCAGGACGTGGTGTCGGACCTGCCGCTCTTCCTAGTGCTGATACTCGCGGCGATACCGATAGCGCTCCCCGCGATGTTCTCGGTCAGCATGGCGATCGGGGCCCGCCAGCTGGCGGAATCCGGGGCCCTCGTGACGAGGCTCGAGGCGATAGAGGGCGGCGCCACGATGGACGTGCTGGTCTCCGATAAGACGGGGACGCTCACGCTCAATCGGCTCACGGTGAACGAGGTCGTCCCAGCGTCGGTGGACGAGGACACCGTGGTGCTCTACGGAGCCCTGGCCTCCCAGGAGGCGAACCAGGACCCCATAGACCTGGCGTTCATATCGGAGGCCAGGAGGCGCGGGCTGGACCTCGGGAGGTGCCAGCAGCTGTCGTTCACGCCGTTCGATCCCTCCACCAGGAGGACGGAGGCCGTGGTCAGGTGCGACGGCAGGGAGTTCACGGTCGCCAAGGGCGCCGTGGAGGTTATCTCGTCGCTGCACGGCAGGGATGCCACCCCGATGGCGGCGCCCCTCGCCACGAAGGGCGAGCGCGTGCTGGCCGTCGCCTACAGGGAGGACGGATCCTGGCGCCTCGCGGGGCTCGTGGGCATCAGGGATCCGCCGCGGCCGGACACCCCGGAGCTGATAGAGGCCCTGAGGGGCCTGGGCGTCAGGGTGAAGATGCTCACCGGCGACAACGCCGCGGTCGCGCGCTCGATAGCGTCCGAGATAGGCCTGGGCGACAGGGTGGTCAGGATGAGCGAGGTGAAGGAGGCGATGCAGGCCGACGCCCTCGCGGCGGCGTCGGCCATCGAAGCCGCCGACGCCATAGCCGAGGCCTATCCGGAGGACAAGTTCACGCTGGTCAGGGGGCTGCAGAGCAGGGGCCACGTCGTCGGGATGACGGGCGACGGCGTCAACGACGCCCCGGCCCTCAGGCAGGCCGACGTGGGCATCGCCGTGAGCAACGCCACGGACGTCGCGAAGGGCGCAGCGGCGGTCGTCCTGACGAAGCCCGGGCTGGACAACATAGTCAGCCTCGTGCGCGTAGGGAGGCAGGTCTACGAGAGGGTGGCGACCTGGATACTGAGCAGGCTCTCCAGGCTCTTCCAGAACGTCATATTCGTGGCGCTCGCCGCGATAATATTCGGGCTCTACGTGATAAACGCCCTCGGAATGCTCCTGCTGCTCTTCATGTTCGACTTCGTCACCCTGACGCAGGCGACCGACTACGTCGGCTGGTGGTCCAACAGGCCGGTCTCGTGGCGCATGGGCGACTTCATGAAGGTCTCCGCCGCGATGGGCGTGGCGATGATAGCCGAGGCGTTCGCCGCCACGTTCATCGGCCTGAGGTGGTTCGGCGTGACCCCGACCAACCTGCGGACGTTCGGCTTCCTCTTCCTGCTCTACAGCAACATATTCACGCTGCTGAACGTCCGCGAGCGCAGGAACTTCTGGAGGAGCGCGCCGAGCCGCACGATGCTCACGGCGATGATAGCCGACGTAGCCGCGGCGGCCGCCCTGACGTACCACGGCCTCCCCGGCTTGCCGCCGCTGTCGCCGACGACCATAGCCTTCGCCCTGGCGTTCTCGGCGGCGCTGTTCCTGGTGGCGAACAACTTCCTGAAGGTGCAGCTCTTCAGGAGGATAACCATCTGAGGGGCGCGCCCCGACGCGCCCGGATCCCGGCCGGCCCCGTGAGCTGGCCACCCCGACCTCTTCACCCCTCCCGAAGGCCGCTCCCGGCGTCCTATGCCTTCGGGATCGGACCCACCCGAGCGCGCATCCACTCACCTGAGCGGCAGAAACCGCGCTCCGGGATCGGCCCTAAGCCCTGAATATGAACCAGGTGCCGAGGGCGCGCGCACCCACCTCGTCCCCGGAGTCCCGGGCCTCGCCCTCCACCACCGCGGTGTTCCCGCCGATGTGGATCACCCTTCCGATGACCCTGAACGGCCCCCTCACCAGAGGCCTGACGAAGTTCACCTTGAGCTCCAGGGTCGATTGCTCGGTGCTGGTGTTGACGCTCATCACCGCCAGGCCGCACGTAGTGTCGAGCGCCGCCATGATCACGCCCCCGTGCACGTGCGGCCTGCCGCGCCTCCCCGACGCCGCGTGGCTGAACGGGAACGTGAGCTCCGCGTAACCGCCGCCCACGTCCACCCTGGTCACCCTGAAGCCGAGCTCGGAGTAGATGCCGGTCTCCTCGGAGAAGGCGGCATTGACCCGCTCCTCGACGCTCATGCCCCGCGACTTCCAGATCTCGAACAGCTGCCTGAACCCGCCGGCGCTCCTCACCTCATCGTCGAACATGGACCCCCGAGGGACCTTCCATCCGAGATAAGCTTTGTCCGGACCTTGTTTGGCATTACCCGACGTTCCTCTGGGAAATGAAGGGGCCGACGCAGCGATATTCGCTCGATGACGGGGGCGTCGACCGGCCCTTCCTCGGCGATGGGGGCGCGAAGGGCACGAGGCGGGTGAGCGCCCGGCCCCCTCACGCGGCCCAGATGCGCGTGCTGCCGAAGGCTCGGCGCAGCATCTGAACGGCGAGCGCCTGGGAACGTATTTATCCCCGTGGCATCAGATGTCCCGCCGCGCGGCGGTCGTCTAGCCTGGTCCAGGACACTGGCCTCCCAAGCCAGCGATCGCGGGTTCGAATCCCGCCCGCCGCATCATCCCTCGGGATC
>WYEM01000064.1 GCA_009903775.1 Nitrososphaerota archaeon
CTTCAGGAGGGACCCGCTGCGCGTCGAGGGGGTCGTCGTGAACTGGACGGCCTCCGAGCTCTCGGGGCTCCACGTGGACCCCCTCTTCGTCAGGGCGCGCGCGGTCCTGGACGCCACGGGGCACGGCGCGGAGGTCGTGGAAGTGGCCTCCCGCAAGGTGCCGGAGCTCGGGATAGAGATCAAGGGCGAGAGGTCGGCGTACAGCGAGCTCTCGGAGGAGCTCGTGTCGGAGGGCGCCGGGGCGGTGGCCCCGGGCCTCTACGCGTCCGGGATGGCGGTCGCCAGGGTCAGGGGGCTGCCCAGGATGGGGCCGATCTTCGGGGCGATGCTCCTCTCCGGGAGGAAGGCGGCGATCGACGTCCTGGGGGACCTGGGAATCGGCGGTCGGCCCCGCTGACCCCCTCCCCGCCCTGAGGGACGAGGTTTGCCATTTTAATATCATCGCTCCCCCAGCATCCTCCTCGCCCGCTCCGCCGGGAGGTCCTCCTGGCCCAGGCGGGCGCCATCCGCGCGGCCGTCGACCACGAGGACCGCGCCGCGGGGGAGCGCGGCTCGCGGATCGCCCCGGCCTCCCCCACAGTCGCGCGGATGGGCCGATTTGATCGGGGCGGCACCCTTTTTACTCGGGAGGCCCCACGAGAGCGCGATGGCTCGGGAGGTCGCGAGCAGTGTCGGCAGGGGCGAGGAGGACCCCTACAGCAACGCGCTCGCGCAGCTCGCCTCCGTCGCCCAGGTGATAGAGATAGACCCCGTGTACTACGAGATGCTGAAGACCCCCAGGAGGGAGATCACGGTCTACCTGCACATGAAGATGAGCGACGGCAGCGTCCGGAGCTTCGTGGGCTACAGGATCCAGCACAACAACGCGCGGGGCCCCTACAAGGGTGGGCTCAGGTACCACCCGATCGTCTCGCTGAGCGAGATGCGCGCCATGGCGATGCTCATGACGTGGAAGACGGCCCTCATAGACGTGCCCTACGGGGGCGCGAAGGGCGGGATAACGGTGGATCCCTCGGAGCTCGACGAGGACGAGCTGGAGGAGCTCACGAGGAAGTACGTGAACGCCATATACTACAACATAGGGCCGGAGGTCGACATACCGGCGCCGGACGTGGGGACCAACCCGCAGGTGATGGCGTGGATAATGAACGAGTACTCCAAGATGAAGGGCTACAACGTCCCCGCGGTCGTCACGGGGAAGCCCGTGGAGCTCGGGGGCTCGCTGGGGAGGAGGGAGGCCACCGGGAGGGGCGTCGCCATAGTCGCCAGGGAGGCCCTGAGGGCGATAAAGGGGAGGGACATCAAGGGCGCGAGGGTCGCCGTCCAGGGGTTCGGGAACGTGGGATCCAACACGGTGAGGTTCCTGATGGAGATGGGGGCCAAGGTCGTCGCGATAAGCGACGTGGGGGGCGGCCGCTACTTCCCCGACGGCGTCCCCGTGGCGTTCGACAAGCTCTACGCGGACTTCCTGGCGGCGGGCACGGTGGGGAAGCTCCCCTACGGGACCCCCATAACGAACGCGGAGCTCCTGGAGTCGGAGGTGGACGTGCTGATCCCGGCGGCCATAGAGAACCAGATAACCGGGGGCAACGCGGGGAGGATAAGGGCCGACATCGTGGTGGAGGGGGCGAACGGCCCCACCACCCCGATGGCCGACAGGATACTTGAGAGGAACGGCGTGGCCGTGATCCCCGACATACTCGCCAACTCCGGCGGCGTCCTGGTGTCCTACTTCGAGTGGGTCCAGAACCTGGAGAGGGAGCAGTGGACCCTCGAGGAGGTGAACTCGAAGCTCGAGGCCAAGATGGTGAGGGCGTTCAACGAGGTCCACGGGATGGCGCGGGAGAGGGGGATAAGCCACAGGCTGGCGGCGCTAGCCCTCGCGGTGGACCGCGTGGTCAAGGCGATGAAGCTCGCGGGGTGGCACCGACCTTGGGCGAGTGCCCACGCGAGGGCGATCCGGCGCCGGACTTCGAGATCGGGCCCGGCAGGAGGCTCTCGTCGCTCGCCGGCTCGCCCGTCGTCATCTACTTCTACCCCAGGGCGTTCACCGCCGGGTGCACCAGGGAGCTCAGGAGGTTCGTGGAGCTGCTCGGGGAATTCGAGTCCCTCGGGGCCACCGTCGTGGGGGTGAGCGCCGATCCCCCGGGCGCGGTCGCGAGGTTCGCGGCGGCCCACGGCGCCAGGCCCCCGCTGTTCCTGGTGCCGGACCCCGCCAGGGCGGTCATCGGCGCGTACTGCGCCGGTAGCGAGAGGGGGAGGGGCGCCAGGAGGGTGACGTTCGTCGTCGGGCCCGATGGCAGGGTGGCGGCCGTGCTGGAGGGCCTCAGGAGGGCCGAGGACCACGCCGACGCGGCGCTCGAGGCGGTCAGGCGCCTCGCGGCCCGCCGACGGGGTCCGGGACCGGCTCCCCGCTCCCGTACACCCTCAGCTTGCCCCTCGGCGCGTTCACGTTCAGCAGCACGGCCGGCTCGGGCGGCGAGCCGGGGACGGGCGCCGGCCTCTCGAGCGAGAGCACCGCGTCCTCGAGCCGCCCGAAGAGCCTGATCCCCCTGACCACGGCGTGCAGGGACGGGGCGTCCGGCGCCAGGGGGAACCTGCGGGAGACGCGCACCGCCCGCGCAAGGGGGGCGCCCGGCCTCGCGAGCGCGTAGCACCCCTCCAGGTCCCTCTCCTCCACGCCCCTGAGGGACACCCCGTACCTGACCCCGGGGCCTATGGACCCCTGATCCTCGTCGAGCACCTGTATGGACCTCACGGACGCGCGCTTGCCCGAGGGCAGGAGCTCCAGCTCGTCGTGCACCGAGATGGGGGTGAAGGTTATGCCCAGGGCCACGGGCCCGACGCCCCTCACGATGAACGCGGAGTCCACGAGGGCGAACCCCAGGTCCGGCGTCGAGGGCTCCCGCGGCTCGAACTCCCCCGCCATCCCCGAGATCCTGAAGCCCCTGAGGAGGGAGGAGAAGCGCTCGGGGTCCGGCGCCAGGACCAGGCCGGGCCTCCCCGAGGCCTCGGCCAGGAGCGCGAGCTCGGCCGCCTCCCTGGTCAGGTCCCGCACCACCAGGTAGAAGAAGTCGGACGCGCTGACCGCCTCGGCCGCCTCGAGGATCGAGGGCCCCGGCACGAGGATCGTGATCATGCGGTCCCCGGACTTCCTGTAGTACTTGCCCTCCTCCTTCCTCTTGCCCATCCTCCCGGCCAGCTCCGCGGCCGATCCGCCCTCGGGCGATAGGACCGCGATCACGCCGCCAGA
>WYEM01000007.1 GCA_009903775.1 Nitrososphaerota archaeon
TGGGCAGGCTCCCGGCGGGCGTCGAGTGGTCCATCGCCGACATAGGCGGGCTGCCGATCCTGACGGGGGACGACCTGGAGGACCCGCCGGAGCCCGCGCTGAGGCTGAGGGGGGAGATTGCCGCAGCCGACCTGGTGGTGATATAAAACGGCAAACCTCGCCCTTCAGGGCGGAGTGAAAGCCTTTAAACTCAAGTTCCATTTTCCCTCCGGATGCTCGCCTCCGGTCAACTTCTCGGAGATGAGGGGCGGGAGCCGATCCCTCCCGCGATACCGGAGGGGGGCATCCGCGAGGTCAAGCACGCGAGCAGGAGGGCGAACGTGGTCCGCCTCCTTCCGAGCGGCTTCCAGGGAAGGAAGCTCAGGAGGTTAGCTAGCACCTCAGCAAAGCTCTTCAACGAGGTCAACTACGAGAGGAGGCAGCAGTTCTTTCATGGGGAGAAGGTGGACCTCGAGGGGACGTGGGACAAGTACTATGGGAGATACAAGGGCGCGCTCGGCGTCAACGCCCAGGCGGTCCTGCAGAAGAACAACGAGGCATGGAGCTCGTTCTTCTCCCTGCTGAAGCTGAAGAAAGAGGGGAGGCTGCCGCCCCATGTGAGGCGCGTCGGCCCGCCAAAATATTGGAAGGACAGGGAGACCAGGGAGAGGAGGCTCATACTGGTCGTCAGGCAGGATAGATATGTCGTGGACGAGCAAAATCACAGATTAGTCCTGAGGGACTTCAATATGGAAATCGACTTCGCGGGCAGGCTGAGGTGGCACGGAAAGCAGGGCAGGCTGGAGATACGCTACGACGAGGTGAGGAGGGCCTGGTACGCCTTCATACCGGTGGAGGTGGGCGTCGAGGAAACTAAAATGGGAAAGAAGAGCAAGTATATTGTCCGCGGGGAGAGGAGGTCCATCCGGATCGCGGGGCCGAGGGGCGATGGGGCCGCGGGGGTGGACCTAGGGATCAACATTTTGGCGAGCGCGGTGACGAGCGGCGGCGCCTGGCTCCTCTACAGGGGATCCAGGGCGAAGGAGGACTTCTTCTATATCACCAGGAAAATAGCTAAGATACAATCCAAGGCGGACATCGCCAGGAAGGGCGGCGACGAGGCGAAGTTCCGGAGGCTCGACAGGAGGAGGCGGAGGCTGTTCCGGAAGCTGGTGGGGCGCGTGGCGCACCTGTACTGGAACCTGGCCAACCACCTGGTGAGGGGCCTCTGGGAGCTCGGGGTGTCCAGGATATATCTAGGCTACCCCTACGATATAGCGCAGGACAGGGGGAGCAAGCTCACGGTGAATGTGTGGAGATACAAAGAATTAATGCGCGCAATCGAGCTCAAGGCGCAGGAGTACGGCATCCGCGTGTACGAGGTCCTGGAGTACAACACCTCGAACCACTGCGCTATCCATGGGACGAAGGTGACCAGGGGCCCGAGGGGAGTGGTCACCTGCCCGCTCGGGCACAAACTGCACAGCGACCTCAACGGGGCGCTGAACATACTGAGGCGCGGCGCCGGCTCGATGCCAACAACGCTCGGGAGGCCGCTCTCCTTCCTCGTGGACCACGGCGGAGTAGCGCCCGCCAAGGGGGCGTAACCGGCGAGACCCCGCCCCGGGATCCCCGGGGAACCCCCGCCCTTCAGGGCGGGGAGGGGGTCAGATCGACCCCCGAGCACAACCACAGCGTGCCGGCGGCCCTGAAGAACGCGATAGACTGGGTATCCAGGCCCCGCGCCGGGAACCCGCTCGAGATGAAGCCGGTGGCGATAATGTCTGCGTCGACGGGGTTCACGGGGGGCATAAGGGCGCAGGAGCACCTGCGCCAGATCCTGAGCTCCCTGGGCGCCATCGTGATCGCCTACCCGGAGGTCGCGGTGGGGGGCGCGGGGTCGAAGTTCGACGGGGAGGGGAGGCTCCTGGACGGGGCGGCGCTCAGGTTCGCGGACGAGCTGATGCGGAACGCCCTGAGGGTCGCGGCCGCCCTGAGGGGGATCGCGGTCGTGGCGCGCCCCCCGCGCGGGTGAAACGCTATTATATTGATTCGGCGGGAATGGGGGCGTGCGGCCGCCGAGGCCGGACGCCACGAAGAGGGTCATAATGCTCAGGATAGGGACCTACAGGAGGCTCAGGAGGTACCTGGAGGAGCTGGGGGAGGAGGCGGGGCTGAGGGGGAGGAGCCTGACGTTCGACGCAGCGGTCGGGGCCCTCCTCGCGGAGCACGAGATGATAAGGGCGGCGGGGAGGGAGGCGCTGGAGGAGTGCCTGAGGGAGAGGCTCGCGGGGAGGGGCGGGCGATCGGATTACGGGCGGTATGGATCACGTGCTATTATAAAAATGATTATAAAAATAATTTAGGAATTCGGGAGTCGTCAGCTCACGGTGGTGTATGCCTCTGCGTAGGACCCGGTGCTGGTGACGACCTGCACCAGGACGGTCGTGCCCTTTGATACACCAGAAGTACCAGAAGTAAATGTTGCTGTGATCTTGTCCGTCTGCCCAGCGCTGATTGTTGTCGATGATATTGACAATGGAGTGATCAGCGCGCCCGTGCTCGCGTTGAGCAGGTTGACCTGCGTTATCGTCACGGGAGTCGTCCCGAGGTTGCTCACGACGATCGTCGCACTTTTGCTGCTGTTGCTCACGCTCGCGGAGGCTATCGATATCGGCGCGATCGCCCTGCTCGTGCCCAAGTTCGCCATGAACCCGCTGACGAACCCGTAGAGCATCACTCCGGCTACCACCGTCATCACTATCAGTATCAGCGTCGCTATGATCGGCGATATCGCCTTCCTCCTGGACCTCTCCCTCATTTGGAGCATTCCGGTCACCTCATATCTTTAAACCTTTCTGTCAATATCCCTCAACGCGGGATCGGGATCCCGAGCCCCGGGACGTCCCTCCCCGAACTATAGCCTCCTTATCACCCTGAGGACCCCCAGGTGCAGCTCGCCGCCGACCTCGCGGATGCTCGCCGCCGCTAGGAACCTCGACCCCCTCCTCACGAGCCAGGGGGGCCCGCTGAACTCCCCGGGCTCCATTATCGCCCTGGCGTCCCCGTCCACCCTGACGACCGCGTACCCCCTGCGCACCTCCACCACCTCGACCTCGTGGACCTCCCCCGCCGGCTCGATCGCCTCCCTCGCCGCGTACCTCCCGTCGAGCGCGACCGCGCTCCCCCTCCGGACCAGCTCCCTGAGCGCGGCGGAGGCGGAGGCCGGGTCCATCCCCAGGCGGGAGCGCAGGGACTCCAGCA
>WYEM01000103.1 GCA_009903775.1 Nitrososphaerota archaeon
GGGGATCGGCGGGGGGCGAGATAAGTCGAGCTGGATGCCCGGGCGCCGCCCGATAACTCACGATGCCCCCGGGTCGACAGCGCATGAAATGCAAATAAATAACCCGTCGATGAAATAAAGCCGTTGAGGATAGCGGTGCTGAAGGCGAAGGGCGGGGTAGGCGGCTCCACGATCGCCGCCTCCCTCGCGAAGTACCTGGCCCTGAGGGGGATGAGGGTCCTGCTGATAGACAGGGACCTCGTGGGGACCGTATCCGAGCTCGCCGGCCTGAGGGGAAACGGCCTCATACAGTTAGTCAAGGAGGGATCCGATCCCCGCGGGGCCCTCGCCTCCCTGCAGGTGGGCCGCGGCGTCCTGGACGTGCTCAAGCTGTTCAGCGACGGCGTGCCCGTGGAGGTCGAGCGGGAGGACGTGCGGAACCTGCGCGACGGACTCACCGCGGCCTACTCCGATCTGATTAGGGCCGGCAGATACGATTTCTTCGTGGCGGACAACGCCGCCGCGGCCACGCCCCTCGACCCCGTGAGCGGCTGGGAGCTCAGCGCGTTCTCGGAGCTGATGCCCGGGCATCCGAGGACCGCGGCCCTCGTGATGGAGCCCGGCGAGGTCGGCCTCAGGGCCACCCTGAGATACGCCGCATCCCTCAGGGATCACGGAGTATCGTACTTCGGGATCGTCATAGCCAACAAGGTGGAGGTCGACATGGGGAGCCTGAAGTCCGCGCACGACTCGGTGAACGAGGTCATGAACGATACCGGGGCCCGCATAGGGGCACTGGTGCCGTTCCTCCAGGAGCTGCGCCGCCTCCCGGAGAGCATCGAGATGTTGCACGTACCAACGCAGGTGATGGAGGTGGGGAACGCAATCCTCAGGTATATGCAGTGGAGGGAGATCCGCCTCCCCATGCCGGATGATCAGCTCAGGGAGCTGGTCCGGGCTTCTGGAGCCGCCCGCGAGAGGGGCTCCTACGTGTACACGCCCGGCCCCGACGATCCCCTCAAGAGGGTCGTCCTGACGCTCTCCTCGGCGCTCGTGAAGCTCCAGTCCTCCCAGTTCGCGGCGCTGGCCAAGCGCCTGATCGATATCGTGCGGGACGAACACGGCGACGAGGCACAGGCGTTCGCGCTGGATCCGGAGGGGAAGATCTCGATCCCCGGCCTCAGGAAGCTCACGCTCATGCCGGCCTACTCCTCGGACAGACTCAGGCTGAAGGGCATCGAGGATGCTGTCAAGATGGCCAGGAGGCTGGCCCAGGATGCGCTGGACAGCTCCGGCAGGGGATCCGGCATCCCATCGTTGCTCATCGTGAGCTCCACCAACTCCCTGGAGCCGGTATCCACCTGCTGCGATCAATCCCTGCTCTCGAGGGAGTTCTGGAGGGAGTTCCTGGCCCACCTGCGCTCCTCGAACCCCTCGATGATCGCGGTGCTGCTGTGCGAGCCCATCGGTGACCGCTGCGACGCGCTCGACGGCTTGGCGGACTTCACGATATCCGGGGCGCAGGCGATCGGATCCGCATCTTTCTCCATAGTCAGCTCCAGGATCCCCTGAGGCGCGCGCCATGAGGGCGCTCAACCTGGCGTTCTTCGCGTCGCCGTTCGCAGCGTCAGCCGTCCTGGCTTGGCTCACGCTGGCGAATCCCGCCCTGGCTTGGCTGAACTACCTAATCTGGCTCACCACCGTGCTCGGCGCCTACACGTTCGTGAACTTCGCATCGACCGCCGTCAGGGCCAGGGGCTACGCGAGGAGCTACGTGGGCGCGGCCCCCGAGCTGAGGGTGGCGGCCTTCGTCACCTCCTTCAACGAGGATCCATCATTGGTGGAGGGGACCCTCATATCGGTGAAGTCCGCGCTCGGGACCGGGGGGGACGTGTTCCTCCTGGACGACTCCACGAACCCCGAGGTGGCCGGGGAGCTCAGGAGGTTCTGCGAGGCGAACGGGATCGCATACCTTCACAGGGAGGACCGGAGGGGCTTCAAGGCCGGCGCGATAAACGACGCGCTGAGGAGTCTAGGGGACAAGTACGACTTGGTGGCGATATTTGATGCGGATCAGAGGCCCAGGGCCAACTTCTTCGACGCCGCGCTGCCCTTCTTCAGGGACCCCTCCGTGGCGTTTGTCCAGGTGCCCCAGAACTACACGGAGATCGCGTCGCCGATAGCGATGGGCTCCAAGTACCAGCAGGAGCCGTTCCTGAGGATCATGATGAGGGGCAGGAGCGGAACCTCCGCCTTCTCCCTGGGATCCGGCACGATATTCAGGATCGCCGCGCTCCGCGAGGTCGGCCTCATGGACGAGTCGAGCATAACCGAGGACGCGGCCACCTCTGTCAGACTGCACTCCCGCGGATGGAGGTCCATATATTACGATGACTTCTTGGTGTGGTACGGGGAGCCCCCGCGGGACGCCGCCGCGTACATCCAGCAGCAGAGCCGGTGGGCGCTCGGATACTTCCAGCTGATGGGCAACATTCTGAGGTCCGACCTGGGCTTCACGGCGTTCTTCGACTACGTCTCGGGGGCCTTCTACTGGCTGAAGGAGGGCCCGCTGACGCTGATCGAGATCATTGCACCTATAATCTTCCTCTCGCTCAGGCAGCCCTTCATGAATGTGGATCCCGTGGTCTACGCGCTCGCGTACTTCCCGTACTTCGCCCTGTCCATCGGCACATTCTACTTAATAATGCGCGGGAAGAACTACGGCCTGAAGGGCTTCTTCCTCCATCAGTCCCTCGAGTACCTGGCGTTCACCGGGATAACGGCGGCGTTCATCTCGTACCTGCTCAGGAGGAGGGTGCCGTTCAAGGTGACGCCGAAGGGCAGGGGCAGGAGGTCCCTGCGGTCGGTGATTCCCCATATCATCGTCGCGGCGGCGCTCGCGGTGTCCATAGCCCTCGGCGCCCTCTGGCTGATGTCGGCGCGCGGCGCCCTCGAGTACGCCGTCGCGATAAACATCTTCTGGGCGGCCTGGTCGCTCCCCTTCCTGCTCTCCGCCATAGCGTTCGCGCTCAGGGTCCCCGGGGAGCCCGGGGGATCCAGCTACGTGGCTCCGGCTCACGTCTTTATAGCGCGCCCGCTCCACCCTCCCCGGTGAGGCGCGGGCCCAGCCTGAGGAGGAGGGTGGGCGAGGGCGACTGGATGGACATCGAGGGGGCGATCGGCGGCAACAAGTACTGGAACGTCGCGGAGGGCAGGAGGG
>WYEM01000059.1 GCA_009903775.1 Nitrososphaerota archaeon
CCAGGTAGTGCTGGGCGAGGTCGTCTATCCCCTTCTGGCAGAAGACGACGTTGGCGCCGGCGGCCTTTATCTTCTGGACCATCTCGCGGAGTATCCTGGCCTCCTCGTCGAGGAACGCCTTTATCTTGGTCGGGTCGCTTATGCGTATCTCGGCGCTTATCTCGGGCTTCTCTATCTCGAGCGGGGCGTTTATCAGAGCTATCCTCGCCTTCTCCACCCTCTTCGGCATCCCGCCGTGGACGACCTCCTTGTCTATCACTATGCCCCTGACGAACAGGGTGTCGGATATGGAGCCGCCCGGCTTCTTCTCGACCTTTATCGAGTCTATGTCCACCTTGTAGCCGCCGTCCACCTTGGTCGCCACCTGGAGGACAGCGTCTATCGCTAGGTCGGCGAGGCGCTCGGCGTCCTGGGCGACGACCTTGGACGCCATGGCGGTGAGGGCGACCTTCCTGAGCCACTCCCTGTCCGTCGGGCTGACCCTTATCGCTATGCTGTTCAGGATCTCGACCGCCTTCTCGGAAGCCTTCCTGTAGCCGTCGACGACCACCGTTGGGTGGACGTCGTCGTCTATCAGCTCCTGGGCCTTCGTCAGCAGGGCGCCCGCCAGGACCACGCTCGTGGTGGTGCCGTCGCCCACCTCGGCGTCGGTCGCCTTCGCTATCTCGACCAGGAGCTTCGCGGTCGGGTGCTGGACGTCCATCTGCTTCAGCATCGTGGCGCCGTCGTTCGTTATGGTGACGTCGCCGAGGCTGTCGACCAGCATCTTGTCCATGCCCCTGGGGCCGAGGCTCGTGCGGACGATCTCCGATATCACCCTGGCGGCCTCTATGTTGTTCCTCAGGGCCTCCCTGCCCTTGGTCTCGGTGGCGCCCTCCTTCAGTATCAGGACCGGCGCGTAACCCGCCTGTGGTGTAGCCGCCATCACGCATCACCCCTACAGGAGCGGGCGCTCTCCGCCCAACCTTCTTATATAGTTTTCCCCCGTTTCGCCGCGCGCGGAGCGGAAACGCTATTTCTCGGGGGCGCCCGTGGATGCCGCCGTGGAGAGGGACCCCAGGGCCGCCGCGATCGTGGACGAGATACTGCGCAGGAGGCCGGACCTGAGCGCCGAGGAGGTCTGGGACATGATACACAGGAAGATGGAGGAGGTCGGGGCGGGGTACCTCACGGAGGTCGGGGCGGGGTACCTGGTCGCGAGCGACCTGGGGATAGACCTCAGCTCGATGCCCAGGCAGCCCCTCGGGCTCTCGGAGCTGAGGCCGGGCCTGAGGCGCGTGGACGTGAGGGCGCTCTTCCTGTGCAAGGGGAGGGAGCTCTCCTTCGAGGGGCGCGGCGGGGTGGGGAGGGCGTACGAGTACCGCGTCTTCGACGCGGGCGCGATCGCCCGCCTGGTGGTCTGGGGGGACCCGGACTTCCGGAGGGTCCTGGACACCCTCAGGCCCGGGGACGCCCTCGTGATATCGGGCGCCTCGATCAGGGCGGGCCGCACGGGGGAGGTCGAGGTCCACGTGGACGACAGGGGCTCGCTCGACATACCGCGCGAGGGCCCGCCCAGGACCATCATAGAGAGCGTCACGATCGACGCGTCGGAGGTGGGGGAGGGGCACCTGGGGAGGCCCCTCGTGGTCAGGGGCAGGGTCGACTCGGACCCCCAGGAGAGGGAGTACGCCAGGGGCTCCGAGGTCAGGCCCCTCACGTACTTCACCGTGACGGGCGAGGGGGGAGGGGGGAGGCTGCGCGTCGTGGCCTGGGGCAGGGCCGCGGGGTCCATGCCGGGGGTGGGCCGGGGCGCGGTGGTGCGCCTGATATGCTTCAGGGCCCGCAGGGGGAGGGACGGGTCGGTGGAGCTCCACGGCGACGAGGGCTCCTCGATAGAGGTGATATCGGGCGCCCCCTCCAGGGCGCGCGCGGAGGAGGTCCTCCTCGTCTCATCGGACCGCGTGCCGGGGGACGGGCCGAGGGCGGAGGCCGCCCTGCTCTCGGGGGACGAGCTCGTGAGGGTCGTGGCCGCCGGCGAGGCGGCGGAGGCCCTGGCGGGGGTCCCCCCGGGCTCCATAGTCAGGGTGCGCTCGACGAGGATCTCCTCGAGGGGGGACCTGGAGGTCCTGGGGAGGAGGCCGGACCTCCTGGAGCAGCTGACGGTCGCCGCGAGGGACCTCGGCGCCTACGGCCGCAGGATCTGCGTGTTCGAGGGGGTCGTCCTCTCGAGGGCCACGGAGAGGGAGGTGACCAGCAGGACCGGGGAGAGCCTGCGCAGGGCGTCGCTGATGATCGGGGACCACACCGGGGAGGTGGAGCTGGTGGCGTGGAGGGGGGCCGCGGACAAGCTCTCCGGGCTGGAGGTGGGGGAGAGGATCCGCATCTACGGCGCGCTGGTCGTGAGGCGCGAGGGGAGGCCGCCATCGCTGGAGGTCCGGGGGTTCACGCGCATAGAGGGGGCGCGGAGGCCCCCGCCGGGCCAAAAAGCTTAGATATTGAGGGCCCCCTCGCGGGGGGCGCCGGGGTAGCTCAGCCGGTCAGAGCGCCAGGCTCCTCCGGGGGCGCGACTCATAATCTGGAGGCCGTGGGTTCGAACCCCACCCCCGGCACGCGCCCTAGAGCGCGTCCCTGCCCCTCTCGCCAGTCCTTATGCGGTACGCGTCCTCGACGGGGATCACGAATATCTTGCCGTCCCCGACCTCGCCGGTGTACGCGGCGCGCGATATTATGTTGATGACCCTCTCCACGTCCCCGTCGTCCACGACGAGCTCCATCTTCACCTTGGGTATCAGGTCGACGCGGAACTCCCTCACGCCCCTCCACTGCAGCCTCACCCCGCCCTGCCTCCCCCTGCCGCGGACGCGGTAGGCGGTCAGCCCCGTGAACCCCTCGGCCTCCAGCGCGCCCTTGACGGCGTCGAACTTCTCGAGGCGGACCACGGCCTCTATCTTCTTCACCGTCCCACCCCCTATATCTCCGGGTAGGCGGTCTCCCCGTGCTCGGAGAGGTCCAGGCCTATCGCCTCCTCGTGCCTCTTCACCGTGAAGCCCATCGCCAGGTCCATCAGCTTGAAGAGCGCCAGGGAGGCCGCGAACACGTAGGCGCCGACCGCGGCCACCCCCACGAGCTGCACCAGGAACTGGCGGACGCCGCCGTACAGGAGGCCCGCCGCCCCCACGTCCGCGAATATGCCGGTGGCGATCGCGCCCCACATGCCGCCCACGCCGTGTATGGCCCAGACGTCGAGTGAGTCGTCCAGGCGCATCCTGACCCTCAGGAGCGCGGCCCCGTAGGTGACGAGGCCGGCGGACGCGCCTATGGCGATCGCGGACATGGGGTCCACGTACCCGGCCGCCGGGGTTATGGCGGCGAGGCCGGCAACGAGTCCGGCCATCGTGCCCAGCACGCTCGACTTCCCCCTCACGGCCCAGGTCACGATCATCCACGTGAGGCCGGCAGCGGCCGGGGCCAGGAACGTGTTGACGAACGCGAGGGAGGCGAGCCCGCCCGCCGCCAGCGCGCTCCCCGCGTTGAACCCGAACCACCCGAACCAGAGGAGCGCCGCGCCCAGGGCCACGAACGGCACGTTCTCGGGCTCTATCACGGACCCGTCGAAGTCGTACCTGGGGCGGAGCACGAGCGCGGAGGCGAGCGCAGCCGTCCCGGCCGCCATGTGGACCACGATGCCGCCCGCGAAGTCCAGGACCCCCAGCGAGCGCAGCCAGCCCCCGTATCCCCAGACCCAGTGGGCCACGGGGTCATAGACGAGCAGCGACCAGAGGGCTATGAAGAGGAGGAGCGGCCCGAACCTGGCCCTCTCCGCGAACGCCCCTATTATCAGGGCCGGGGTTATGACCGCGAACATCGCCTGGAAGGCCATCTGCGCGAGCTGGGGCACGCCCGGCGCGTAGGCGGCGTACGGGGAGAACCAGACCCCGCGCAGGCCGAGCCACTGGAGCCCCCCTATGAGCGGGTTCCCGGGGGCGAAGGCGAGCGTGTACCCTGTGAGCGCCCAGAGGACCCCCACCACCATTATGGAGCTGAAGCTCTGCATGATCACGGAGAGGACGTTCTTCTGCCTGACCATGCCGCCGTAGAAGAAAGCCACGCCCGGGGTCATCAGGAGGACGAGCGCGGCTGATGCGAGGACCCACGCCGTGTCGCCCGCGGACATCCCGGCGCCCCATCTGAATCATCTATATAAGTATTTCCCACCAGAGCGTGAACGAATGATCAATAGAACACGGTTTTGATGGATGATCGTCCAGCGAAGGGCCGGAAGCGGGGCGGCCCGCGGGCCGCCCCGGAGGGCGATTCCCCACCGCGCCTTTTATAATGAGCGGGGGCTCACCCGCCGCGCGTGAGGGCCTACACCTTCGGAATCTACCCGAGGCCGCTGAGGCTCATAGCGGCCACCAGGAGGGACCCGGAGGGCTCCAGGGAGCTCGCGCGCAGCGAGTCCAGGAGGATCATAGGCCTCCAGGAGAGGGCGGGGCTCCCCCTCCTCTCCGACCCCCTCCTGGAGTGGGACGACATGCTGCGCTGGTTCGCGCTGGAGTGGAGGGGGGTCAGGGCGGACGGGATCCTCAGGTACTTCGAGCACAACGCCTTCTACCGCGTCCCAGTGGTGGAGGGCGAGCTGGGGACCGACGGGGGGGTCCTGAGGCGCCACCTGGTCATAGGGGCCAGGGGCAGGGCGGTGCTGGAGATCCCGGAGCCCCTCACGTTCGCGCTCATGTCGAGGGACTCGCACTACGGGTCCCTGGAGGCCCTGACCTCGGCGATCGCCAGGGCGCTGAACGAGGAGCTCTGCTCGGCCGAGGGGGAGATCGGGCCCGCGCTCATAGCGGTGAAGGGGCCGGCGCTCGTCCACGGGGAGGCGCGGGGGAGGCTGGACCTCGCGGCCAGGGCCTCGTTCGAGCTCCTGGACTCCTGCAGGGCCCCGGCGCTCCTCCACCTCTACTTCAAGAGCCCCCTCGGGGCCTACAGGGAGCTCTCGGGGATGAGGAGCGCCTACGCCGGGTTCGCGCTGGACGCCACCTGGGACGACCGCGGGAGGCTCGCGGAGGGGCTCAGGGGATATAAAATGAGCGAGCTGGCCCTCGGGCTCGTGGACGCGCAGAACACGAGGGTGGAGGGGGTCGAGGAGCTCGCGGGGGCGGCGGAGGCCCTGGGGAGGGCGGCGGGGGTCGAGGCCATGGTGACCGTGAGCTCGGACCTGGAGTTCCTGCCCTACTCGTTCGCCATGAGGAAGGTCAGGGTCCTGGGGAGGCTGGCGAGGCATGCCTGAGGGGAAGCTCCTGCCCACGAAGGAGATAGGGAGCCTGAGGAAGCCGGCGTGGCTCCTCGCCTTCCTGAGGAGCGGGGCGCCCCAGGAGGAGAAGGAGCTCGCGAGGGACGAGGCCGCCCTGGCCAACATAAAGATGCTGGAGGGCGTGGGCCTCGACTACGTCTACGACGGCGAGGTCCGGAGGATCGAGATGTACGAGTACCCGGTCAGGTACATAGAGGGGTTCGAGTTCGCGGGCCTGGTGCGCTCCTTCGACAACAAGTACTACAGGAAGGCGAGGGTCGTGGGGCCCGTGAGGCTGAGGGAGAACTACCACCTGAGGGAGTTCGAGTTCGTCAGGAGGTGGGCCTCGAGGACCCCGAAGATACCGGTCACGGGGCCCTACACGATAGCGGACTGGTCCTACGACGAATATTACAGGGACAAGGGGGAGCTGGCGGTCGAGCTGGCGAGGAACGTCATAAGGCCGCTCCTCCAGGGGCTCGTGGAGGCGGGGGCCAGGGTGATCCAGATAGACGAGCCGGCCGCGACGACCCACCCGGACGAGGTCCCCATATTCGTGGAGGCGTTCAACGAGTCGGTGAGGGGGCTCGACGCTGAGATACACGTGCACATCTGCTACAGCGGGGACAACTACAGGTCCCTCTACCCGCACGCCCTGGAGCTGAGGGCCTCGCACTACGCGCTGGAGTTCGCGAACAGGGACACGTGGGAGCTGGGGGCGGACGACGAGCACAGGGTCGGCTACGACTTCCTGAGGCTGATGCGCGAGCACGGCGACCCGCGCACGCTGGGGCTGGGGGTCGTGGACGTCCACACGGACAGGATGGAGCCGCCGGAGCTCGTGCGCGACCGCATACTGTACGCGGCGAGGGTGCTGGGGGATCCCTGGAAGCTGATGGTGAACCCGGACTGCGGGCTCAGGACGAGGAGCCGCAGGGTGGCGCTCCAGAAGCTGGAGACGATGATGAGGGGCGTCGAGATGGCCAGGGCCGCCCTGGCGCGAGGCGCCGGGGGTGGGATTCGAACCCACGAGGGCGAGTGGCCCACGGGCTCTCAAGGCCCGCGCGTTGGTCCGCTCCGCCACCCCGGCGCCGATCGAGCGCCCGCCGCGCGTATATGTGCGTTCCCCGCCCCGAGCCGATGGGCGGCGGGGATCCGGGGACCCGGGCGGGGGGACGCCGCGGGGAGAACGTTATATACCGCCGGGCGCACCCGCGCCCATTTGCCCGGGCGGATGATCGTGATCGCGTCCTCCACCAGGGACCTGATAGGGGGGAGCGAGAGGGTGGGCGGGCCGGCGTTCTACATCGGGACGGCCCTCCACCTGCTGGGGGCGGAGGCGGTCGTGGTCACGGGGGAGGGGGCCGCGGCCGCCCTGCTGAGGGGGCTCCACGGGATAAGGGTGGAGGTCGCGGGGGGAGGGGAGACCCTGTTCTCGATAGACGTCGACGGGGACTCGAGGACCCTGAGGCTGATCAGGGCCTCGCGCATGGAGCTGGGGGGCGCCGCGGGCGCGTGGGGGCCGGGGACCTACATAATATCGGGCACTATGGGCGAGATCCCGGTCGAGGTCGTTGAGGAGGCGGCCGATCGCGGCCCGGTGATCCTGGACCTCCAGGGGTTCGTGAGGGAGGCCGCGGACGGAGGCGAGGTCGCGAGCTCCGCGGACCTGGCGAGGGGCCTGATGAGGAGGCTGGCGGGGCTCGGGGTCCTGGTCAGGGGGGAGAGGTTCGAGTTCCCGCCGGAGTGCAGGGACGAGGGGATAGCGGGGTGCTCCAGGCGCTACGGGCTGGACATGGCGATCACGGACGCGGGGAACCCGTTCTACCTGGCGGTGGGGGGCTCGATCTACAGGGGGCACCCCATATGGGGGATCCACGGGGAGCCGATAGGGGTGGGGGACGTCTTCACCGCGGCCCTGGGCCACTACCTCCTCTCCCTGGGGCTCCCGGCCGAGGAGGCGGCCGCCAGGGCCTCCGCGGCGGCGACCCTGAAGCTCAGGGGGAGGCAGCCCTGGTTCACCCCGGCGGAGGTGGAGGGCGCGGCCCGCAGGGTGAGGGTGGAGCGCCTGGGGTGAGACCCTGGTCCCCGGGGCCGTGGAGGAGGCCCTCGACGTCCTCAACTACATAGGGATAGTGTCCTTCACCGTCTCGGGGGTCGCGAAGGGGATCCAGAAGGGCTTCGACGTCTTCGGCGCGATCTTCCTGGGCGTCGTGACCGCGCTCGGGGGAGGGGTGATGAGGGACCTGATAGCGGGCGTGATACCGCCGACGGCCTTCCGCTACGAGGCGTTCGCCGGGATCTCGCTGCTCGCCGGCCTCGTCGCCTTCTGGACCCTTCCCCCGCAGCTGACCGGGAGGAGGAGCTTCCTCTACGCGGACGCGCTCGGGCTGGCGGTCTTCTCAGCCCTCGGGGCGGACGTGGCCTTCTCGAGGGGCCTGGGGCCCCTGGGGGTCCCGTTCGCGGCCATGATCACCGGCTGCGGCGGCGGGATAATGAGGGACCTGCTGGCGGGGGACGTCCCCGTCGTGATGCACAGGGAGGTGTACGCGACCCTCGGCCTCCTGGGGGGCTTCGCGTACTACGCCCTGGGGGTCGCGGGGGTCAACCGCGCGCTGGACGCGGCCGCCGTCACGGCGCTGGTGTTCGCGCTCAGGGCCCTCGCGATAGAGAGGGGCTGGTCCCTCCCCAGGAGGGCCCCCGCGAAACGATTTTCCCGCGGCCCACCGGGGGCCGGGGCGTGGCGGGGCGGCGCCCGGGGGCGGCCGGCTACGCCGGCGCCCTCGCGGTGATAGTGACGGTGACGTTCGCGTTCAGGGCGACCAACAGCATAGTGCCGCCCACAATGTCGCTCATGGCGAGGGGCATGGGGTTCACGGAGTCCGAGATAGGGGCCCTGGCCCTGGCCTTCATGGGGTCCACGTTCGCCTCGAGCGCGCTGGTGAACGCGAGGCTGCGCCCGGGGGCCAGGAGGAGGGCGTTCGTGGCCGCGTCTGTCGCTTACTCCGCGGTCTTCCCGCTGTTCTGCCTCTCGGGCCCCCTCACCATATGGGCGCTCGCGGCCCTCGCCGGCTTCTCCCTCGGGCTCGTGGCCCCCAACCTGATGACCTCCGCGGCGGTGGGCGGGGACCGCAGGTCTGTGGAGAGGGCCCTCGCGCTCTACACGCTCGCGCTCAGCGCGTCCCTGGTCGTCAGCCCCTCCCTCGAGGGGCTGATCCTCAGGTACTTCACGCTCAGGCAGGCGTTCCTACTGTTCGAGCCCATGGCGGCGCTGGTGGGGGCCCTGTCCCCGCTCGCCCCCTTCCCGGAGGAGCCGCCGGGGCGCCCCCCGCCCGCGCGCGAGGTCATGGGGAGCACGGGGTTCGCGGTCTCGCTCCTGAACCAGCTGGCCTACCAGATACCGTTCGCCTTCGTGACCACCTTCTCGGCGCTCTACGCCGTGGAGCGCTTCGGGGCCTCGAGCTCGGCCGCTATCCTCCTCTACGTCGCCTTCTACTCCACCTCCCTCGCGGCGAGGTCCGCGCTCACGGCCAGGCCCGCCGGGAACCTCGCGCCCCTGATGCTGCTCTCCGCCGCCCTGACGCTCGCCGGCCTGGCGGCCGCCTGGGCGGCGCCCTCCATCGTCCTCTACGCGGCCGCCCTCGCCATCCTGGGGGTGCCGCACGGCCTGACGTACACGCTGAGCGTCATATCGCTCTCCAGGGCTTTCGACCTCAGGACCAGGAGCGCCGCGAACAGCTACTTCTCCTCGACGATGATGCTCCTCGGCGCGTTCCTCCCCGCCCTGGTGGGGGTGATGGCGGGCGCGCTGGGGCTGAGGACCGCGATCCTCGCCCTGGCTGCGCCGGTGGCGGCCATCTTCGCGGCCTCGCTCGCGCTCGCGAGGCGCCTGCCCGCCCTCCTGGGGAGGCGACGTCGCGTCGGGCCAGCCCTCCTCCGCGTAGGCTGCATCCCAGAACATGAGCTCGTAGCGGGACCCCAGGATGAACGAGCGGACGGCGGCGGCCCGCAGGCCCTCCGCCCAGAGCGCGTCGACGATCCCCCTCAGGCCCTCCACGACCCTCCCGTATTCCTCGCCCAGGTAGGCCTCGCCCCACCTCCTGTAGAGCTCCACCGGGTTGCGCCTCAGCTCCGCCTCGTGGGCGCGGGCCAGCTCCTGGTAGCTCCAGAAGCAGGGGAGCATCGCGGACGCGCACTCCAGGGGCGTCTCCAGGGCGCAGGTCCTGAGCAGGAAGTTCGAGTACGCCAGCGACGTCGGGGAGCGCTCCGCCGAGCCGAGGGAGCCCGGGTCCACGCCGGCCTCGGGGAGGATCCTCAGGTAGCTCTCCATCTCCACCGACGCCTCCTCGCGCGCGAGCTCGAGGGCGCCCGCCACGAGGCCGGGGGAGGGCAGCCTGGACGCCAGGAGCGCGAGGGCCCTCGAGAGGTCGACCAGGTACCAGTAGTCCTGCACCAGGTAGTAGCGGAACTTGGCCGCGGGCAGCTCCCCCGAGAACAGGCCGACGACGAACGGGTGATCCCTAAGCAGCCTCCAGATGCCGTCGGCCTCGCGCCTGAGGTCGTCGGTCGGCCTCCGCCCCCCTCCCACCCCGGATCACCCCGTCCCCACCCCGCCGGGGCCGCGGCGATCCGCCCTGATCCCGCGTATCGCCACGTAGTCCCCGCGGTCGTAGCCGGGGATCGGATCCTCCGGGGCCGCGTTCGAGTACCTCGGGTGCCTGGTCAGCGTCTGGGCGTACTCGAGGTCGGAGAACCCGGCGCCCGTGAGGAGCCCCGTCAGCTCCTCCACCGTGCGCCACCTGGCGGAGCGCAGGAACTCCAATGGGTATGGATTGGGCGGCGAGACGCGCCTCAGGGGCTCCCACCCCCTCAAGGACGCGAGCTCGTAGAGCAGGCCGTAGGAGCCCTCCGCCACGACGTCCGCGACTATCACCCAGCCGCCGGGCCTCAGGACGCGGCGCGCCTCGGAGAGGGCCCTCCGGGGGTCGTCCACGTAGTCCAGCACCCCGTTGAGGAGCACCGTGTCGAACTCGCCGTCCCCGAAGGGCAGCTCCTCGGCGCGCCCCCTGAGCACCCTCAGGCCCCTCCGCGCCGCGATCTCCCCCATCGCCGACGGCTCCACGCACTCGCCTATGGCCACGCCGCGCGCCCTGAGCGCCTCCTCGAAGAGGCCGCTCCCGCAGCCGACGCTCAGCGCCCTCCCGACGGGCCTCATCGACAGGAAGTGCAGCAGGAGCCTGAGCTCCGACTCGAAGACGTTCGCGTTCGCGGCGAACCAGCGATCGTACTCGCCCGGCGCGGAGTCGAACGCGGACACGGGGTTCCCGCCGGCACCTGGTTATTAAAATTTGCATAACCGGGTTCCGGATCGCGCGGGCGAGGGCCCCCCATTCTTAAATAATGGGCCCGGGCCGCTGGAGCCCGTTGGGGCGCGCGCCTCCCAGGCTGGCCGCCGCGGTGAGCGCGGGCGCCGCGGTCGCCGTTTTCGCGGCGCTCTACGCCGCGGACTTGGACTCGGCGAGCGGGGTCCCCGTCCTGGGGATCGCCGCCTGGGTGATCTCCGCCACCGTGCGGACCGTCCAGCGGTGGGGCTCCCTGGGGGTGCTCGCGCTCATGGCGCTCGAGAGCTCGTCCCTCCCCGTGCCGAGCGAGGTCGTGCTCCCCCTCTCCGGGTACCTGATCCGCGCCGGGTCCATGGACCCCGTGACCGCCTTCCTGGCTGCGCTCGCGGGCTCCATGGCGGGGTCCTACGTCGATTACTACATAGGGCGCGCCTTCGGGGTGGAGGTGCTCGGGAGGCTCCCGTGGGTGAGCGGCGACGCCCTGCGGAGGGCCGAGGAGTGGTTCCGCGGGTACGGGGAGCCCATGGTCATCGTCACGAGGATGATCCCGGGCATGAGGACCCTCATCTCCTTCCCCGCGGGGGCCCTGGGGATGGGCGCCGCGAAGTTTGGGGTCTACACCGCGATCGGCTCGGCGCTCTGGGACGCCGTGCTCATGGGGGCCGGATACGGGCTGGCGGCCGGCTGGGAGGCGGCGTCCGCGGCCGCCCAGGACCTCCTGATGCCGGCGATAGCGGCGGCCGCCGTCGGCATAGTCCTCTACGTCGCGCTGACCGCGGCCTGGCCCGCGGCGAAGGAGGGCGCGGGACGGGGCGGGGGTGCGCCGCCGACGGCCGGCCGCCCGCCCCGATGGAGGGCCAGCCTCAGTCTCCCATCCCGGACAGCGGCTTCCTCGAGAATAGGATCTCGCGGAGCTCCCCGTCCATGGCCGGATCGTGCCTCCTGATCCACTCCAGGAGGAGGGTCGCGTGCTCCTTCTCGTCGTCCCTGTTGTGGGCTATCACGTCCCTCAGCTCCCCGTCCTCGACCTCCTTCGCCCTCGCGTCGTACCACATGATGGCCTGCAGCTCCTCTATGAGCGACTGCCTGGCCCTGTTGAGGTCCTCGACCGATGCCGATCCGTTCATTGGGATATTATGCGCGCCCCTCCTAAATAAATTGATCGGCCGCGGCGCTCTGCCGCGCAATTTATCGAATTTAACGCGCAATACCGCCTCCTGGTTGGAAATGGGACGTGTGGGAAATGGTTCGAGGACGGCCGCCGTCGGGCGGTATTCCGGGGATGCGGGCGCGGCTGCGCCGGACAAACGCTTTTAGCGCGTGCGGATTCCCTCCCCGGAATGCCCTCCTCCGGCCGACTCCCCGGGGATGGCCGGCGGGAACCGGCTCCAACCCCGCGATGCCGGGCCATGGCGTCCGCGGGGTCGAGCTCGGGAACGGGAGGGCCGTTCCTCCCCGCGGCGGCGCGGCGCCTCCCAGTCGACGATAGGGCGCTGCTCGGAAAATCGCCGGAGCCCCCGGATCGCATCCGCCAGGCCCTCGCCGGCGCTCCTCCTCAGGAGGACGCACGTCACGTTGAGGCCGAGCCTCCTGCAGTTCTCCACGTGCGCCCTCGAATCGTCCACGAATATGAACCGCCTCGCCCCGGCCTCCCTTCCGATTATGTACTTGATCTGATCCTCCTTCCTCCCGAACATCTCCCTGCCCACCACCTCCCTCACGAGCGCCGCGAGGCCGTGCCTCTCAAGGAACGCCCTCACGGGCTCGGAGGACTGCATCGTCGCTATGTATGCGCGCCCCCCGAACGATTCGAGGACCGCGCGGACGTCGTCGTACGGCCTGGCCGAGAGGGCCGCATTCATCTCGTAACCCTTGAGGAGCCCGTCGACGATCTCGAATTCCCGGGTGCCGAAGCGGTCCCCGAGGAACCCCACCAGGCTATCTATCCGGAACCCCACCAGGCGCGAGGCCTCCTCCCTTACCCTGGCCCAGTCCACGTCGAGCTTCGTGACGACACCGTCGAAGTCGAGGATGAGCACGTCGCGCCCTACGCTATCCTCCACTTGCCCCCCCTCCCCCTGAGGATCACCCCCGAGTCCATCTGCCTGATCAAGTAGTAGTCCTCGGGGAAGAGGTCGGTCCTGGGGACGTCCGGTATCCCCTCCCCGTAGCCGAGCCTGATGTACAGGTGCGCGAGGTTGTACTTGGGATCGCCGAGCGCCCTCGCGAACGCGTGCCCCCAGAGCGGGGCGGTCGTGTGCCACTTGCCGTCCACCTCCGTCACCACCGGCCTCCCGCCCGCGTCCTCCTTAATGTCCACTGAGTAGAACCCGTGCGGCCTCCCGCTGAGGGCCCTGACCGCCGATATCCCGACCTCGTTCACCGCCCCGTCGACTATCGTCCTCGCGACCGAGGGGGTGCCGGTTATCCCGGAGAGCGAGATGTGCCTGAACGGATACTCGAGCCTCTCCCTGGCGTAGGAGGTGACCAGCTCCCCCTCGAACCACAGGGAGTCGAACGCGAGGTCCCTCCCGGGGAGGTACTCCTGGATTATGAAGTCGCCCTCCCTCGCCCTCCCCTGCACGACGTTCAGCCTCACCCAGAGCTCCGCCTCCTCCGCGGAGTCGACCCTCAGCCCCAGCCTCCCCCCTGCGCCGCTCACGTGCCTTATCCAGAGGGGGGAGCCGAGCTCCCTGAAGGCCTCGCGTATGTCCTCGGTCGACCTGACGTGGAAAGTCCCGGGGACCGCGACCCCCCTCTCCCTCAGCCTGTTGTATATGTGGAGCTTGTCCGGCATTATCTCCCCGGCCTCCGGCAGGAGGGTCCTCACGCCGGCTTCATCGAACCTCCCCCTGTTCTCCGCCACGACCCTGGCCTCGGAGCTAGGGTGTGGGTGGAGGAACTCGATCCCGTGCTCCCTTATTATCCCCAGGAGGGCGTCCACGAACCCCGGGTCGCTGTGCCTGGGGGTCCTTATCGCGACGTCCAACTCCGGGAACTCGATGTGGTACGGGTTGAACTCGGTGCCCACGATGAAGTGCCTCTCGCCGACCTGGGACCCCGCGAACCTCAGCGCCCTCACGAAGTTGACCCCGCCCATCCCGCCGGCGCCGGTCACGAGGATCCTGCGCTCGACCATCAGCGACCCCCGCCACCTCGCCGTACGCGTCGATCATCCTCAAAACCCTCACGTCATCCCTGGAGGCCAGGTGCTCCGCCACCCGGCGGTAGGCCCTGCCGCCCCTCATCCTCAGCGAGTTGTCGTGCCAGAGGATCGTCAAGAGGCGGCGCCCGCTCCACCTGGCGATCCCTATGGCCCTGTCGACCGTCCCCACGGCCCCCTCCTCGTCCACCCCCATGTACGTGAACATGTAGGCGTCCATCAGCGTTATCGGGAAGACGACCATGTTCCCGGAGCGGAGGAACCCCATGTTCCTGGGATCCAGCTCGCGCTTGTTGTAGCTGACGGAGGAATCGTACCTGAGGCCGGCGGCCTCCAGGTGGCGCAGGTACCCCGGGCCCGCGTTCAGGTAGTGGACCCTGGCGCCGGCGACCGGTCCCCCCAGGACCCCCTCGATGGCCCTCCTCTGGGCCGCGACGGACTCCGCGCTCCCGGCGTCGTTCAGGTGGACCCCCACCTCCCAGCCGCCGGCGGAGAGCTCCCTCATCACGGGCCCGTAGCAGTCGACGGGTGTTCCGTCGTCGTAGACGGGCCTGAAGAAGAACGTGGACCTGAGGCCGTGCCTCTCCTCGATCTCCATCAGGTCGGGGACGTTGTAGTACGGGTTGTAGCCCTCCTCGATCACCCTCCTCACGACGTCCTCGTCGAACCTGTCCCTCCTGGCGAGCACGTGGTCCCTCCCCGGCCCCTGGATCGGCCAGTCGACGTCGTGGGTGAGCACGACGCGGACGACGTCCCCCTCGTCCATGGCCGGATGAATCATCGGGATGCCGGATTTATGCGTGGCGGCCGCGGTTCGAGGCGCCGGCCGGTATCATCGTTCGGCTGATCGCGTTCGCGCCCCGCGAGCCCACGTGCACATCAACCCGAGGGGGAGCTGGCCGGGCTTTCGACGGGCGTGGCCGGCTCCCAGTCGCACGAGGCGCGCTCGCCGCGCGCGTGCGCGTCGACGAACTTCTCGAGGCATCCATAGAACCTGGCGGCGATGACTTTCCAGTCGTAGTTGGCCTCGACGTATCTGTGCTGCGCCTCCCTGTCGCGCTCCTGGGGGCCCTCCCTCACGAGGTCCATCAGCCTCCTGCGGAATGCTTCGACGCTCCTCGGGAGGTACTCCAGGTACCCGAGCCGCTCGAAGTCGTCGAAGTTCCCCCTGAGGTGATCGCTCGCGAGCACGTGGAGCCCGGAGGAGAGCGCCTCGAGCACGACGAGCGAATACGTGTCGAGGCGTGATGGGTACACGAGGACGTCGCTCTCCCCGTAGAGCCTGGCCAGCTCCTCGTCGCTCACGGGGCCGTGGTAGATGGCGTTCCGCCTCCTCCTCACCTCGCCCTCGAGGGATCCGCTCCCCGCTATGTGGAATTCGTACCCGCCGACGCCCTGGAGCCCGTCCAGCAGGGGCAGGAGGACGTCGAGCCCCTTCCCGTATTCCAGGTGCGAGATGAAGAGCAGGCGGAGCTTCCCGCCGGCGGAGCTCCTGCGGGGGCGGAAGGAGCCCGCGTCGACCCCGTTGGGCAGGACCATCCTGTACCTAAGCCATGGATGCGAGAGCGCCCCCCGGAACTTCGGGAACACGTGGAGCCCGTTGACGCTCCTCATGTACGTCCTGCGCACCAGCAGGTCGTAGGCCGCCTGGATCGGGTTCGAGGCGGCCCTCAGGCCGGAGAGGGAGGCGTGGGCCGAGGCTATCACGGGGAGGTCGCCCGCGCCGTCCAGGAGCCGCGCGTAGAGGTTGTTGAACAGGTAGACTATGTCGGACCTCGCGAGCTCCTCCGCCACCCCGGACCTCCTGAGGGCGTCGATGCTCCTGATGACGTCCCGGGAAACGAAGAGCCTGTATATCCTCCGGGGGAGGGGGCCGCTCACGCCCGCCATGGAAGCCTCGATCACCCGTGGACCCGTGGACGGGGATCCCTCCCGGCTGTACGCGGATTCCGGCCCCGGAGGCTGGAGAATTGTGATATCCAGGCCAGCCGGCGCGCGCCTCACAATTTCCCTCATGAACCTCTGACTACCCCCCGGCCCCCACATGTTGGCGACAAGCACGAAGGACGCCTTCAACCGGATCTTCGAGCCCGACACGGGGGTAAATGCCTTTCGCGCGCGACGCGCTGCGTCAATCGGCGGCCACATGCGCCGCGACCGGGAAGGGGGAGCCGAAAGGGCCGTGACCGTTTGATCAGCGAGCGTGAATGACATTGGACGCGGGAGATCGTAATGCGATCGGTCGGCCAGGAACTAGTGGAAATCCATCAAAGAGAACGGACCTCCGGCCGGATCCCGTTTAAATATGGGCGCGGCGGACGCTGAAGTGTGAATTACGCTGTGGTGGGCCATCACTACTGGGACAGGCCTGGAGGGGGGCAGCTCGTGTGCGCGTCCTCGGCCCACGCGCTCGAGATGGCTGGCTACAGTCCCGTGCTTACGTCGACCACCGCGTTCAACCCGAGGAAATACGCGGAGTGGTTCGGGATAGACATCTCCCGCTACCCCAGGGTCAACTGGAACGTGCGCCTCAGGATGTTCGGCCTGTACCTGAGGCTCGTCGCCTGGAGGCCCATGCTGGAGGCCATCAGGAGGTACCGCGCGGAGCTGCTCTTCACCGACGAGGTAACCTACAGGCCCCTCCTCGAGCACAGGCGCAGGATGGGCTTCAGGATCATCGAGTACATACACTTCCCGTACGAGGTATCGGTGGATCCCAGGTTCAGGGGCACGGGGCTGGCGTACGGCGAGGACCCCTACATAGTGGAGAGGTACGGGAAATTCCCGATGAACGTCTACTGGTGGGGCTACGTGAAGCTCCTGCCGCGCTACATGAGGGGGAATCCGTTCGAGGCGGCGGACCTCGTGCTCACGAACTCCAGGTGGACGGCCGAGCTGGCGAGGCGCGTCTACGGGAGGGCGCCGGAGGTCCTCAATCCGCCCCTGCCGCCGAACGTGCCGGTGCTCGAGGACGCCAGGCCCTTCGAGGAGAGGCTGGAGGAGGTCGTGATGGTCGGCAGGTT
>WYEM01000042.1 GCA_009903775.1 Nitrososphaerota archaeon
CATGGGAATGTCCGGGCTCATATCGGCGGCGCTCGCGCTGGCGGGGGTGGCCGTCTACCGGCTGGCCTCCTCGGTGAAGGACGCGCCATCTGTTCGACTTCCCCATCTCTGAAGGGCGCGCCTCGCGCCCCCGGCGCGCATGTCCCTTTCAGCGCGCGCCGTTCACCTGAACCACGGAACCGCATGGGATGATGCCCCGTCTGCGCGTCACAATTGCGGCCTGAACGGCTGATTATGAAGCCCGGTTGCCCGCCCACGGCTCAATTCCGGCGATTCTTTACGCATGGGAGCTGCGTACTGGCGCATCAGATGGGGAGTCGATGTCCCCGGGGCGTCTGAGCGGAAGATCTGGCGAAGGTGAGATGGAGGAACATCCATATGAGTGCGGACGCGCGTGCGCATACCCGCCCCGGGATGGCGTCCGGGAAAACGGCTGGCAAATCGCGCTGAAAACCGATCCGGCGCACGCGGTCTCCCGGGGGCCTTACGGGCTGGGCATCGCGCGGGAGGGAATCCGGGTGAGCGATCGGCATCTGCGGGCAATCCGTATTAGATCGGCCTGGCCGCGGCTCGATATGCTCCGGGAGCTCAGGCTCATCGGCTTGACCACGATCCCCGAGGTCAGGAGAGGCGATGACGTCGCGGCACTGATAGTCGAGGCGGCCGCCAGGGAGGGAGTAGGCATCGAGGATGGGGACGTCGCCGTGGTGGCCTCGAAGATCGCGTCGAAGGCCGGGGGATAGGGAGGCGCGATCGCCGATGTGAGGCCGGGCCTGAGGGCGAAGGGCATCTCCGCGCTCGCCGGAAAGGATCCCGTCGAGACCGAGATCGTCCTGCGCAACTCCCGGGATGCGCTGGGATGTCTGCCCGTGAAATGGGCCGAGAGGAGGTTCCGCGTGATCAGTTCGCTCTCGCCCGACGGTGACGTCGGGGACCCCGTGGAGGAGGAGCCGTGCCTGCTGCTCACCGTGGAGGGGGACGGCCGCCTGTCAACCGACGCGGGGCTGGATTACTCCAACGCAGCGCCCGGGGAGTACGTGCTGCCGTCCCCGGATCCGGACGCCGAGGCGCGGAGGATAGCGGAGGGGGTGAGGGCGTTGACCGGGGCGAGGATAGCGGTGGTGCTGAGCGATACCGAATTCGTCCCATCGCGCGCAATCGGCACGATGCATGTTGCCATAGGATGCCACCGCGTGCCGACGGTCAGGATGGGCATGGGGAAGCCCGACAGGTACGGGAGGAGGAAGTTCGGCGGCGTCGACATGACATCTAATGAGATCGCGGCCGCGGCGGCGCTCCTCATGGGGCAGACCGACGAGGGCGTGCCGGTCGTCCTGGTCCGGGGCCTCGGGCTGGCGGGCGATGGCCCGGCCGCCGGCCCGGGTCCCGGGCTCACCCCGGAGATCATCCGCGGGGGCCTGCTGCGTATCGTCTTCAGCTGGCTGCTCGTGAGGCTGGCGCCCATCGTCTACGATATTACGCGTCAGGGTCGCGCGGCAGCGGCAGCAGGAGCTCGTAGGGCACCCTCACTTCGATCTTCGCTGGCCGGCGCCCATCCGCGCTGACCACAGCCGCGGCGATCCTATCGCAGTACCCGCACTCCTCGCAGGACATCACCTCGCAGTCGTTCTCCTCGAAGAATTGGATCCAGTTACGGGGGAACCTAGAGTTCTCGATCCTCAGGCGCCCGAGCAGGTCCATCCAGGCGCGGTGCTCCTTCGCCCCCTCGCCCAGCCTGGGCGCGAGCGCGGCCACGAACCCGGCCATGTACTCCATGATGTCCAGGAGATTCCCGTCGTACCTCCCCTCGGAGTAGGCCCGGACGGCGCGGACTATCTTCTCGGTGCTCCACCTCCTGCTCGATATCTTGAACCTGTCTATGCCTATCCTCTCGTAGGCGCCCAGGTCCTCGGGCCTTATCCACCTGGACCTGATCAGGTTGGCCGGATCCGCCGCCATGGCGGCGGCGCACTGCAGGAAGGGGTAGCCAATGGATCCCGGCGGCATCCTCCCGTCCTCCCTCGTGGCCTCCCCCATCAGGTTGATGTGAACCTCGAAGAAGGGGCAGCCCCAGAGGCACACGTCCGTCGCTATGAGCTCGAGCCTCGCCCCCTCCCTCCTCGCGACCCTCGCCGCCTCCTCGAGGAACCTGAAGCTCCTGTTCCTGCTCTGGTGCACTATGATAGCGTCCGCGCCCATGGCGGCCAGCCTCTCGATCTCCCTGAGGTACGTGACCCTAGCGAACGAGGACACCGCCACCTCGGCGCCCGGGTGCTCGCGCTTGATGCGCTCCAGGATCAGCGGATTGGCTACTATGAACCCGTCGACCCCCATCCCGATGAGCCCCTCCACCTCCGAGTCAAGCCTCCTCCAGAACGATTCCCTGTACTCGTTCCCGCCCAGGTTGACCGAATTCATGGCGTAGAGGAACTTGATGCCGGCCGAGTGCGCGGCCGAGATGTGATCCCTCAGGCGCCCCTCATCGACGCTCGGCAGGGCCGAGGGGGACCGGCCGTGCCCCGTGAGCGACTTCGCGTGGCTCCCGAAGATGTACCTCACGGGATAACCCCTCACGGCGTCTATCAGTGAGTCATCGAAGTTCGTGCCTACGACCAGCTCCACACGTCATCCATAGGGCGCGAATTCATAAGCGTTGCAGGGCGCGTCCCGGCCAGGCTCAGGAAAATAATTACCAATGGATTCTTGTTATAGAATGCGTAGTTACGGCATTAGAATTTCACGATGAGAAATGATTGCAATCGATGAAATCAGGATTTGCCGATACATCCCTTGACTAAAACGCCCGTTTATGGCAGGATCCCCGGGGTGCGGACTAAATGGTTATCCCCGGGTATTTTTGTCAGTAAGATCTGACGAAACCGGTATCGGAATTATGCCGCAAAGTGTTACTAGAAAATTGCATTCTAGAGTACTTCAATTGGGCGCCGGCCCGCGCTCCGGTTCGCCCGAGTCCAGCAGCCAGGCCCAGAGGGGGACGTAGCGCACCTCCAGGTCGCCGATGAGCTCGCGGCCCCAGTGATCCCAGGTGATGACCAGAGATTCCCTGCACCCGAGCTCCGCGGACGCCGCCT
>WYEM01000027.1 GCA_009903775.1 Nitrososphaerota archaeon
GCCGGCCCTCTAAGCCGGTGGCCGTGGGTTCGAATCCCACCGGGCCCGCCACACGCGTGGGGCTTTACATGAGCATGTTAATTTTGGGGAGGAGTTGGCCGTTTTCAACACCCTCTTCGGGGGTTCCCGCCCGACGCATGGTGCCGGGAACACAGATAAGTACTACTGGGTGCACGCCCCGGCGCGTGCCCGGGGACTGGAGGGACTCCGTGAGAGTGGGCGCGCTGTCCGCGGAGTCCCGGCGCGCGATCCTGGAGGCGGTGAGGGGGAAGCTCGGGGAGACGGGCGCGGCCTGGGGCGGGGTCTTCGAGGTGGAGGGCGAGCTGCCATTGCTGCTAGGAGCCTTCTACGTGCTCGCCGGGCCGCTATCGCTCTCGCTCGAGGAGCAGAGGTTCGTGCTGTCCGCGCAGGTGGGGCAGGGCCTCCTGATATCGCCGCTGGGGCACGTTCCGTTCCGCAACATGCGATCGAGGGGCGAGCTGGAGAGGTTCATCACAAGGCCGAAGGAGGTCAGCCGCCGACTCTTCTCACCCTTCCGGGGTAAGGCTTGCCCTTTGTTAGGGTGGCCTAGGATGACTAGCCGCCGATGCGGACCCTTCTAATAGCTGATCCCAGTTATATTCATGTTTATAATATTTTTGTAATATTAGCCGTGAAGATTTCCTACGTCGCTTCGCGTGAACTTCACCACCTGCGCGCCGATAAGCCTGGCCAGCAGCTCGATCTCCTCGACGTAGTCCCCGTAGACCATGAAGTAGTGCCATCCCTGCGTGTTCTCCCTTATCAAGGAGATGTCTACCGGCACCTTTATCTCGGCCTGCGACCTGCACATGGCGGGATTGTCGGGCGAGCCCACGACCTCCCCCCTCAAGACCATAATCTTGGTGAAATCGTAGGACATCGTCAGCACCGTCACGGTCCCGGGCTCGAACTTCACGGCGGGCGCGGGGGCGGACCCCGTCTCGTGGTGCTTCCTGGCTATGTACCTGAAAGGCGGCCTGTCGAATCCGAGCATCCTGGTGGGCGCCGTGCAGTGCGCCAACATCAGGGTGTTCCTCCCCTCGTGGAACACGGGGTCAGCTAGGAACACCGGCTTGTTGGCTATCCACCTGAGGAGGAAGTACGGTATCATCCCTGCGGCGTCGCCCTGGCACACGACCGTATAGCCCGAGTCCCTCAGGTACTGGAGCGACATGCAGGGTATGAACAGCGTCATTGCCCCCGTGGCGACCCTCGTGACCGCGCACTGCACGTTCAGGAAGTCCGCGCCGTACTTCCTCACGTAGTCCGTGAGCAGGAGGTGGAAGAGCCCTCCCCTGAGCAGCTTTTCATCGTTGAGCTCCTCCTGCCTCACGCCGGCCGCGTTCCTCAACCATTCCTGCGCCACCCTCATGGCGTCCGCGCTCGAGGTCCTCTCCTTCTCCTCGTAGTCGCGCCAGAATTCATCCGGCGTGATGAACTTGACGTCGAACCCGAACTTCCTCCTGGCGCGATAGAACGCTGCCCATCCGCTGTCCGGCCCCGCGAACGTCCCCGGCTCGCCCACGAAGAGGAGCCTCTCGCTCCTGAGCTTCTCCAGCGCATAGATGACCTTTATGGCCTTCCTCAGCCTGTCGGGGTTCTCCGTGACGACTATCATATCATTCGCCAGGCCCCTATCCTTCAGCACGCTGTAGGCCTCGACGCCTATGAACGCGCCGGAGTAAAGCGGGTCCACCTTGTTGTAAATTACCAGGTGATCGATAATGGAGTTCAGCGCTAGGAGCATCTGGTGTTGCGGGTCCGGCGGGAACAGCCCAGTGACGGTTCCCAGGGGGATCGATGGATCCCCGTACGGGTAATGATCGAAGGCGAGCACTATTCCCAGCTGCGCGTCGATGCCGTCTCTGGCCCTCAGGAGATCACCTACCTTCTGGACCTCTAGGGGGGGCTGCAGCTCCACGTTGTAGCCCTCGCCCCTGAGGTCGGATATCAACCTCGAGAGCTGCTCCGTGATTGCCGCCTTCTCGCGCTCGTAATCGGATCTCGTCCTCACAAATCCCCAGTGGTGATCGTCGGGAGGAGTATCTGAGAGCCAGTGCTCCGCCGGCTTGAGAATTATCGGTAGCGCCTTCAGCGTGAATGTGTGCCCCGATCCCGATCCGGGTTCAGAACCCGATTGAGCAATCAATCAATCATTTATTAACTAGGAGATACTTTATAAGTATTATTGTCCCTATTGGGGCTCCGTTACCTTAAGCCCACCCCCTACCCGAGCGAGAGGATAGGGCACAGCCCGTCCAGCCACCGCGGCATCCCCTCCTCCCTCCACACCAGCGGGGGCCTCCCCAGATCCCCGTCCTCGAACACGAAGTCCTGCATGGACGTGAACTCTGACAGCCAGTTATGCATGCGCTCGAACGTTCTCCTCGACCTCGGCCTGCGCCCGCTTCCATGCGAAGGCATGGCTCCCGCTCACCATCGGCCTGCAGGCCATGACCGGAAGGGGAGTCCTCCTCCTGATCTAGAATGGATTCATGGTATTGCGGACCGTGCGGAGGGCTCCCCTCGGATCTAGGTTCATCGATCGGCTTAATGAAACACGTCCTAAGTCTTAGTTGCATAACATTTATATTATACTTACTTTCTATTGTCTGAGACGAGGATGAGAAGAAGAGCCATCTCCAAGACCGCGCTCTGGACCATAATAGCCGTCGTGGTAGTGGTCGCGGTGGTCGGGGGAGTGGCCGCCTGGTACGTCACCAGGCCCCCTCCGCCCCCTCCGCCAACCCCGACACCCACTCCGACTCCAACGCCCACTCCCACCCCGACGCCGACGCACGCGATAGTCGGGCAGGTGACGATCGGGCTCGAGCAGTCACTCACGGGATCCCTGGGGCCCATAGGCGAGGAGGTCCTCTGGGGCGCGCAGCTCGCCGCGTCGCAGATAAACTCCCAGGGAGGAATATACCTCGCGAACGGGCCGAACGGGCCGGGCAACTACACGATAAACCTCGTGTGGCAGGACGACCA
>WYEM01000101.1 GCA_009903775.1 Nitrososphaerota archaeon
CTGGATCTGTCGAGGAGGGCGCTCTACCGCCACCAGGAGGAGGCATACAACGCGCTGCGGGCCGGGAGGAACCTGATACTGAGGAGCGGCACGGGGTCCGGGAAGACCGAGGCGTGGCTGCTCCACGTCGCGAGGGACGGCGTCAGGGCTCTCGCCATCTACCCGACGCTGGCGCTCGCCAACGACCAAATAAGGCGGATAGTCGAGGTGTCGCGCGTCACGGGCCTGAGGGTCGAGGCGCTCGACGCGCTGAGGAGGGACGACCTGGTCCGCGCGCGGGGCAGGGCGGCGCTCAGGAGCGCGGTGGGGGAGCTGGACATCCTCGTGACTAACCCCGCGTTCCTGTTGAACGAGGTGAAGAAGCTGCTGGCGGGGAGCAGGGGGAGGATCATGGACAGGTTCCTCTCGTCGGTCGGGCTGATCGTGATAGACGAGCTGGACTTCTACGGGCCGAGGGAGATAGCGCTCCTGCTCTCCATGCTCAGGCTGCTGAGGGACGCCGCGTCGGGCGGCTTCAGGGTCGCGGTGCTCACAGCCACCCTCAGGGACCCCGGCCCGCTGGCCGACTTCCTGAGGGAGCTGACCGGGCGCGAGGTGTCCGTCGTCGAGGGCAGGCCGTTCAGGGTGGAGAACCGCGTCTACGTGGTCCTTGGGAAGGACCTGCGCGGCATATGGGAGGAGCTGAGGTCGCGCGAGGGCGAGCTCCGCGCGTCCGGGTCCGTCGGCGAGGACGTCCTGGAGGCGCTCCGCGACTACGAGAAGTTCAGGCTGTCGCACTTCAAGGTGATCGAGGCGGCCCGCGCCCTGGGGATCGGGGTGCCGGGGACGGAGTACGACCCGGTCGAGGTCCTCAGGAGGTACGCGGAGGACCCCGTCCTGACGCTCGTCTTCACGCGCAGCATAGCGAAGGCGGAGGAGCTGGGGAGGAGGCTGAGGGCGGGGCTCCCGCCCGAGCTGAGGGACAGGGTGGCCGTGCACCACCACCTGGCCTCGAGGGCCGCGAGGGCGGAGCTCGAGGAGAGGGCCAGGAGGGGCGAGGTGAGGGTCCTGATATCGCCCAGGACGCTCTCGCAGGGGCTGGACATAGGGCTCGTGGGCAGGATAGTGCACGTCGGGCTCCCCGAGAGCGTCAGGGAGTTCGTCCAGAGGGAGGGCAGGAAGGGGAGGAGGGAATCCCTGGCCTACTCGGAGACGGTCGTCTTCCCCCTGTCCGCCTGGGACAGGGAGCTCCTCTCGAGGGGGGTCGAGACCCTCAGGCGCTGGATGGAGCTCCAGCCCGAGAGGGCGCTCGTGAACCCGCGCAACAAGTACATGAGGCTCTTCGAGTCGCTCGCCAGGTTCACCTCGCCCTCGCTCAGGCGCACCCTCCCGCGCGAGGACTACGAGTTCCTCGCCTCCATGGGGCTCGTCGAGGGGAACGAGCTGACCGAGGCGGGGAAGAGGGTCTGGCGCAACATGAACTTCTACGAGTTCGCGCCCCCCTTCGGCATCAAGCGCCTGATCGAGGAGGGGCCCGTCCCCACGTACCTCGATGACGTGTCCCACTGCGACCTGGTGGAGAAGTTCCAGCCCGGGAGCATAGACTACTCCGCCGACTGCGTGGTCGTGGGGCACCGGAGGGCCGGGGGCGCCGTGACCGCGATAGTGGAGCGCAGGCTGTCCGAGAGGGCCCTCTGGGACTACGAGCCGCTCGCCCAGGCCTACGAGGAGTACGAGAAGGCGAAGTTCCAGTGGCGCGAGCGCCCGAACATCGTGTCGGACTACGTGAACGGGAGGCTGCACTCCGACGTGCGCTGCGTCGTGTACCCGCCCAGGAGGGGGTTCGGGAGGTACGACAAGATACCGAACAGGGTTCTCTGGAGGATCTACAGCTCGCGGCCGATCGTGAGGAGGATCTCCGGGAGGACCCTCGTGAGGAGGGACATGCGCGTCGTGGACGTGCCGGCCCCCACCTCCGGGAGGTACAGCGACTACACCTACGGCGTGGGCCTCGAGCTCGACCCGGCGGAGGACGTGAACCTCCTCAGGATAGGCCTGGCCTACATCATGATAATCCTGAGGAGGAGGCACGGAATCCCGCTCGACGCGCTGGAGTACGACCTGGGCAAGGTCGGCGAGAGGAAGTACATGGGCCTGCACGAGCCCGAGAGCTCGGGGCTCCTCGAGGAGCTCGACTGGGCCTCCCTCAGGTCCGATGTCGAATCCTACGCGCCGGACGACCTCGACGACGTCCTCATGAGCGCGCTGGACGAGTACGCGTACGCCGACTTCCTGGGCTACGGCCTCCGCTGGGACCTCGCCAGGGCCTACGCGCTCAGGGCGATCGACTACCTGCTCCTCCAGCAGCGCGTCGTGCTGAGGGTCGGGGGCCGCCGGATCTCCGTCCCCAGGCCCTCCAGGGCCCTGAGGCTGCTCTCGGTGGACGCGCTGAGCCTCCCCCTGGACGACGAGGGGCGCGTGCGCCTGATAGCTGTGGCGACGTACGACGGCGAGGAGTCCAGGGCCGTGGTCCTGAGGTCGGAGTTCGGCCTCCTCTCGGGGGACGGCGACGAGGCCAGGCGCGGGGTGTTCGCGGCGGTGGACTCGGGGTTCAGGGTCCTGGTCTACGACCTGAGGTCGGCGCTGGAAGCGCTCGAGGCGTCCGGGATGGCGTCCCTCGCGATGCTCCTGAGGCAGATGGCTTCCGAGCGCGCCCTCGTGGAGGTCAGGGGGGAGATCTCCGGCGCGCTGGGGGAGGAGGTCCCGCTCTCGGAGGCGGAGGCCGCGATCCTCGGCAGGGAGAGGAAGGTGGGGCTGGCCGAGCTCAGGAGGGAGTACGAGTACGCTAGGTCCAGGATACGCGGCCTCGAGTACGCGGAGTGGGAGCGCCACATCGGGCAGCTGAGCGCGCTCATGGAGGAGTTCGTCCGGGGGAACGCGGAGTCGGCGCTCCTGCTCCACCTGGCGGCGGAGCGCCTCAGGGAACCTCGGCGAGGCCCGCGGCC
>WYEM01000006.1 GCA_009903775.1 Nitrososphaerota archaeon
GCTCCTCCTCCGCCGGGCTCAGGCGCCCGTCCACTCTGCACTGCACGCCGATGGGCGCCCCCTCGCACACCACTAAGAGGTCGAAGGGGCCGTGCGACCCGGAGCTCCTGCACACGTAGCAGCCCTGCCTCTCGTAGTACCTGGCGACGCGCCGCTCGAACTCGTACCCCCGGCGGTACGAGGCGTTCGGCACGCGGCGGAAATGCGCCGCCAGTATTTTTATATTTCGCGCCGCGGATCCCTCTGTGTGGAGTGCTGGGCGCGGTCGGAGTACTGCTGGGCGCGCGCGGAGTACCGCCCGGCCATCGCGTTCTACTACACCTTCACCTCGGAGGGGACCTGTGATGACTAGATGCGCTAAGTCTGAACCCAAGCCCGAGCGCATCTGCCCCAGGTGCGGCCAGCCCTATAGGTGGTTGGAGAGAAAGATGATTGATGGTCGTGAATATTTATTTGCAGTCCACGATGGCTACAGAAGATGTTACCTCGGCCCGGTGGATGGATATGCGCTTATGAAGGTGACGCATCCCTTCCTTAAGTTGACTGGCTTCGGAGCGAACCCACGCGAGGAGTTCGAGCGGCGCCTGAGGTACCTCGATGAGAACGTTCGGGGACTGCTGAAGTTGGCCTCGACTGAGGAGGATCGCCGGAGGGTCCTGGAGGCGCTGGATAGGGCCATAAGTGTGTTCAAGGGCGAAAGCCCGGCGCCCTCCTTAAATAGTGGTGGCGCGGATTCCGCTCCGTGAGGAAGGGCACCGCAGTGCTGCTGGGCGTCGGCGTCTTGGCGGCCGCCGGAGCGGCCTACCTGATCCTGAGCCGCCCTCATGCCGCGCGGGCCGCGCCCGCCCCCGCGTCGGCCTCGGCCCCCGCTCCATGTTCCTGCTCGCCGGATCAGTACCAGAGCATCATCGTGATCAACAATCAGCGCCAGCTGATCCCGGGCGCGGACGTCTACATCGACGGGGAATATGTGGGCAAGACCGGCTCCGACATCACGGACATGGGCATGATCTCCAACGGGTTCACGCCGTGCAGGTGGCACGACGTGACCGTCGTGGCGTGCGACGGGACGACCGCGAGCGCGAGGCTGGGCTTCTTCTGCTATCCGGGCAATATGTATGTATATAATGTGATCGTCGTGCCCACCGACAACTGCGGCGGGTCCATCGGTTGGGCCGGCCCCATCTAGTGGTATTCCTTATATACAGGGAAATGCCGAGCGCCCATCGTGGCCGACACCGGCGACGTGATACTGGGGGTCGTGGCCCTCGCGGCGGCGGGGGCCGTGGGCTACTACGTCTACAAACAGTGGAAGCAGCAGCAACAGCAGAGCGCGTCCGGGGCCGCCTCCGCCTCGGCGCCGAGCACATCTGGGCCGACCACATCCGGGCCGACGCCGCAGCCGGGCACGCAGCCGGCGCCCTCCTACTCGGTCACCTTCAACGAGAGCGGCCTGCCGCTGGGCTGGACGTGGTGCGTGAACCTCGGCGGGGCGCAGCAGTGCAACACGGTCAAGGGCATATTCGGCGGCTACAACATCACCTTCGACAACGTCTCGCCTAACACCTACTACTTCACGATACCGACCCAGGGCTCCTACGTGCCGAGCCCCGCCAGCGGCTCCGTGACGGTCTCCGACTCGAATCAGAACCCGGTCGTGCACGTGATCTTCTCGCAGGTGCCCGGGGGAGGAGGCGGGACCTCCGCTCCCCCGCAGGAGTTCACGGTAACCTTCAAGGAGTCGGGCCTGCCGGACGGCACGACCTGGTACGTGAACGTGGCCGGGCAGGACTACTACGCGGTGGCGCCGGACCCGATCACCGTCCAGATCACGGGGGCCACTGCGCCGGTCTCCTGGACCGCGCCCGTGCTCTACGGCGGCCTGAACGTCCTCGGCCTCTATACCTGGAAGTGGGTGCCGAACCCGGACCACGGCACGGTCGGGCAGACCGAGACCATCAATATAACCTACACAGGGACGTACAACATCTGAGCGCGGACCTAATCATCGCCGGGATCCCTCGCCGCGCTCGCCATCTCCCTGACCAGCTCGGCCGCCTCGCCCGCCGGCCGCCCTCACTATGCGCGCGGCCTCGATCATGATATCCTTCGCCGCGTCGCTCATGCTCCCCATCTCATCATGGCGGGATGTCCATCCTGGCGTGTGCGCGCGCGACGTACCTGATGTACTCCTCGGAGCTCACGTCGGTCCTCCCGGTCCACGCGACGTCCAGCACGAACCCCTTTCCGCGGACCTCCCGCGCCGCCCTCACATACATTTCGAGGGCCTCCCTCGCGTCCGCGTCGACCGTGACCGTGACCAAGGGGCCGAGGCTGTCCAGGGGCGGCTCCAGGCGCTCCATCTCCACCTTGACGACGCGCCCCCCGGAGACCTCGTTCATTATGCGGTACGCTTCAAGCATTGGATCCGCCGTGTTAGCTCCGTCGCTCATGCCCCTCCCCCCAGCAGTGATCGCCCATCACCGACACCGTGATGCGGTTGCCGTAGTCGTCGAGGAACCGGATTTTGATTGTGGGGTGGCCCGAGCGGCGGCTCACCCTTATGTTCGTCAGCCTCCACGTGGAGGCGTCGCCGTCGTAGCGCGCCGGCAGGAACCCCTTCACCTCGTAGCGCCCGCCCCTGATGCACTCCAGCAGCCTCCAGCCGTCCTCGTCCTTCACAAGGTCCTCCCAGTACTCTGCTATCGCCATGAGGGCGCGCGCTATCGCCGCCTTGTGCCTGACCTCCCTCATCGCCCTCCTACTCCATATCTCCTGCCCGTCCTCGCTCACGCTCCCCCCTCCCCAGCCTCAGCTCCGCGACCTCCTCCTCTATCCGCTCCAGCCTCTCCTCCAGGTCCAGCACGACCTCCTCCAGCGTCTTCAGCCTGTCCTCCAGCCTCCTCACGCGCTCATCGCTGCTCCCGCTCATGCTTCCTCCTCCCGCACTTCTTGTTCCACGGGTGCCTCGCGCACCT
>WYEM01000079.1 GCA_009903775.1 Nitrososphaerota archaeon
AGCCAGGCGCGCAAGGACTTCGAGGAGTACCTGAACTGGCTCCTCGAGGAGAAGTGCGGCATGATCGTCGTCCCGATACTCGTATCCAGGTCCTTCAGCGAGGGCGCCAGGAGGAGGGCGAGCAGCTACCGCGTGAGGCTCTACACCGTGGAGGAGCTCGAGGAGCTGCTCTCCGACGGACGGCGCTCGGGGCGCTCACCCGGTTGAGCGCCCCGGAAGTTGACGGGGAAGGGGCGCAGGGCGGACAAGAAGCGTTTATCCTCGGAGGCGTGGCCCTCGGAGGCCGAATGGACGGGGCCGGCTCGGGATGCGACGGGAGGGAATCGACGCACCCCGTGAGCGCCTGCAGGGATGCCTGCTCGTCCTCGTCCCCCGCCGACTACGAGTCGTGCGTGAGGGCGTGCGTGGAGGAGATCCTCAGGAGGTGCCGCGGAGGCGGGCCCGGCGCAGAACGAATCCGATATCTGAAGCGAAAGGAATTTACGGGCGCTCGCGCGGGGACCTAGCATGCGCGCCGCCGCGCTTCTGCTCCTGGCGGCCCTCGCGGCGCTGCCAGCCCCGCCGGGCCCGCACTTCGCGGCGGTCTCCCTGTGGGGGACGCCCTCGTCCCCGATAATCCCGTACCCCGGGATGCTCGAGGCGCCGCTCACCGTCCAGATTGTCTACGGCGGCCCCGCCACGCTCTACGACGTGAACGTCACCCTGGAGCCCTCCTGGCCCCTGGAGCCCGCGCCCGGGCAGGGGCCCCCGAGCGCGCTGCTGCCCCAGCTGTCGCCCGGGCAGCAGGTGGAGCTGACGGGCTACTTCGCCGTGGCGCCAAACGCCACGCCGGGGATCTATCGGCAGTCGGTGCTGATAAGCTACGTCGGCCCTCAGGGGCCGGGGAGCTCCAACCTGACGGTCGGCGTCCCGGTGATAGGCCGCGCGGACCTTGTGGCCTCGGCGTACTGGACCGAGCCCCCGGTCGTCTACGCGGGGTCCAGGGCGGTCGCCGTCCACGCCGTCATCGTGAACTACGGCGACGCCCCCGCCGTGAACGCCAGCGTCGCGCTCGTGGCCCCCGGGGGCGCGGCCGTGCTGGGGCAGTCGAACTACACGTTCGGCGCCGTCCCCCCCGGCAGGGAGCTCAACCTGACCTTCCTGCTCGAGCTCCCCGCGCCCGAGGGGGAGTCGCCGCTGGCCCCCGGCCAGCCGTACCCGGAGCCCCTGAACGCGACGCCCGAGCTGGTGATCTCCTACGGCGGCGTCAGGGAGAGCGTCCCCGTGGCGATCGACGAGCTCCCCGCGGCTCACTTCGCGGCATTGCACCGGGGCGAGGCGTCGGCGGCCGCGGGATCCACCTGCCGGGTCTCGGTGGAGCTGCTCAACGTGGGTGGCGCGGAGGCGAAGTTCGTGACCGTCTCGGCCCTGCCGAGCGACGTCCTGACCGTCCACGTGTCCACGAGCACGAACCCCGTCGAGGCCCTCTACATGTTCAACGAGTCCCTGGGGGACGTTCAGCCGGGCGGGGCGGGCAACGTCACCTTCGTGGTCGACGTGAACCCCGGGGCACCCGCCGGCACCTACCACATGGGGCTCCTGATCACGTGGCTGCAGCCGCCCACTATGCAGCCGATGGCCCAGGTGGTAGAGGTCCCCGTCCGCGTGACGGCGCCTTTCTCGATCCTCGATGGCTGGGTCCCCGAGTACGTCGCCGCGGCCGTCATAGCCGTGCTGGTCGTCCTCGCAGCCGTCGGCGCGATGAGGAGGCGCCGGGCTGAGCGGAGATGAGCCGCCCGGGCGCAGTCCTGGCCGTGCTCTCCCTGGCCTCCCTGCTCACGAGCTACGTGGAGGCCATGGTCGTGCCGTCGCTCCCCAAGCTGCAGGCGGCGCTCTCCGCCACGAACGAGGAGGCCGCCTGGGTCCTCTCCGCCTACCTGGTGGTGGGGGCATCGGCCGCGCCGCTGATGGGGAGGATGGGCGACGCCCACGGGAAGAGGAGGCTCTACATCGCGTCCCTCGGCGCCTACGTGGCGGCGGTCGCCCTCGCGGGGTTCGCGCCCAGCGTCGGCTACCTGATAGCGGTGAGGGCCATCCAGGGGCTCGGGCTATCCCTCTTCCCGCTCGGCATAGCGATAGTCACGGACGTTTTCCCCCGGGACAGGGTGGCCACCGCCCAGGGCATCCTGAGCGCGACCGTCGCCATAGGCATGACCCTCGGCATGATAGCCGGGGCGTACATCGAGGAGTACCTGGGCTGGAGGGCGATGTTCCACGTGGCGGCCGCGCTCTCGCTCGCGGTGCTGGCGGCGGCCGCGGCCACGCTGCCCCCCTCCGCCCCGGCGCGCGGCGTGAGCGTGGACTACCTGGGATCCCTCCTCGTGGGATCCGCCACCGCGGCGGCCCTCGCCTACCTGACGGAGGCGCCCTACCGCGGGTGGACCTCCCCCGGCCAGTTGGCGCTCGCCGCGGCGTCGGCTGCGCTCTACGCGGGGTTCGCCGCGCGCGAGCTCAGCGCGCCCAGCCCGCTGATGCCCCCCAGGTACCTCGGGGTGAGGAACGTCGCCGTCGCGAATGCCGCAGGGCTCATCTCAGGAGTCTACATGTTCATGCTCTTCCTGGGGGTCATCTACTTCGCGGAGGCGCCCCCGCCGTACGGGCTCGGCCTCGGCGTCGTGAGCGCGGCGCTCACGCTCCTCCCGGCGACCCTCGCCATGATATTCCTGGCCCCCCTCATAGGGAGCGTGGTGACGAACCTGGGCCCCAGGGTGAGCCTCGCCTACGGATCGCCCGTCTCCGCCCTCGGATTCCTCCTGCTCCTGGGCTACAGGTGGAGCCCGCTGGACCTCATGGTGGGCTCGCTGGTCGCGGGCACGGGGATAGTCCTCGTGCTGATACCGATAGTCAACATGGTCGCGGTCTCTATGCCGGCCGAGGACGTGTCGGTGGGGCTCGGGATGAACAC
>WYEM01000112.1 GCA_009903775.1 Nitrososphaerota archaeon
TGGCGAGCAGCACGTTGGCCTTGTCCGCGGTAGTCCACGCGTAGTGCACGCCCAGGTACGCCAGCAAGTAGGAAAGCAGCAGGACGTCCATCGCGTCGAAGAGCCAGCCGATGCCGCCCAGTAAGATCAGCCTGGACTCGGAGGGCGTGGAGGAGCTCTCTCCCTTTAACGGAACAACCGTTCCGCTCATTGGGCGGGCCAACCCCGAGGGATTTCTTAAACCTTGCTATGGCATGGTCGGCGTCGGAGACGCCCTTCAGGGCATGGTTCGCGACTCTATTTCATCTATTTACCATTCCACATCTATTTACCATTCCATTGTTTAATTATGTAAAGTCCCACGCGCGGATTTCGGGATGGCGGGCCCGGGGGGATTCGAACCCCTGACCTACGGCTTAGGAGGCCGCCGCTCTATCCTGGCTGAGCTACGGGCCCGGCTCGAATCGGGCGAGCCTGTTATAAAGGTTGCTGGAGCCCGGGAGGCTCCGTTACCTAAAGCCCACCTCCCACCCGAGCGAGAAGATCGGGCGCAGCACGTCCAGCCACCGCGGCATTCCCTCCTCTTCCCACACCAGCGGGGGCCTCCCCAGATCCCCGTCCTCGAACACGAAGTCCTGCATGAACATGAACGCTGACAGCCAGTTATGCACGCGCTCGAACGCGCGCCCGGACGCGAGCCTGCTCTTCATCGCCGGGAACAGGTCGTCGAACGCCTCAGTCCCCTCCTTGGCGCACTGGACCACGCGCTCCATGAGGTTCCTCAGGGGGCGATCGTAGACTATGTGCTCGACGCCGGCCCACCCGCAGGCGTCCGCGCACCATCCCGCGCCGTCCGTGTGGATGGGGACCCCGCCGTACCTGCGGACGAGCCTCCTGATGAACAGATAGGCATCGATCGAGTTCCCGCGCCAGCTGACGTGGAAGTCGAGCATCGCGCGGAGTTCAGGCTCGAAGGCGACCCAGATCCACGCGGGGTCCCTCCCAGGTTCACCATCGTCTCATCCACGAATATGCGACGCACTTCCCTAGGATCCGCGCCAAGGGACCCGAGGACTGAGCCCGGCCTCTGCGCCCACCTCCACATCGAGGCGTGGCTCCTGCTCATGATGGGCCTCAGGGCCCTGGCGGCCCTCCTCAGCGAGGGGCCCGAGAAATAGGGATGACAGCGTGGGCCATGACCGGAAGGGAAGTCCTCCTCCTGATCTGGATCGGGTTGGTGCTCATTGCGGGTCGGGCGGAGGACCCCCCTCGGATTTAGGCTCATCGATCGGCTTAAGGTAACGGAGCCCCCCAGATCGTCCCACGGAGCCGCGCGGACCCCAGCCGGCCGACGCTCCAGGCTCAACCCCCGAGCGCTGTTGAGCCTTATAAATGCCCTCACCAACTCGGCCAGGTTGGTCGAGCGGCGCGTCGTCACCTGGGAGGAGTTCGGCCGCCTGGCAGATTCCCTGGCGGCCCTCATACTGCGCACCAGGCGCGTCAGGCACGATCTGGTCATAGGCGTCCTCAGGGGCGGCGGGCCCCTGGCGCTCGTGGTTGCCGATCGGCTGAGGGTTCGCGTCGACTTCCTGAACGTGAAGTCCTACACCGGCGTGGGCGAACGCGCCGGTCCCCGGGTCCTCTCAACGATAATCGAGGACATAGAAAACAAGGACGTGCTGCTGGTCGACGATCTGGTCGACGAGGGCGCCACCATGTCCTTCGCGGTCGAGTTCCTGAGGAGCCGCTACTCCCCGAGATCTATCCAGACCTCCTCGCTCTTTGTCAAACCCTGGAGCAGGTTTATACCCGACTACTACCTGGGATCCGTGAGGGAGTGGGTGATATTCCCTTGGGAGCTCTGCGAGTTCGGGACGGAGGGATGCGCGCCGGGGGAAGTGAGCCGATGGCGGATGCGGGCGGGGTGGCGGGCGAGGACGCGAGGTTCCTGGAGTATCTCATGCTCAACTGGAGGATAAGTCTCCTCAACATATACCTTAACGGGGAGCTCGACAGGCAGGAGGAACTGGAACGCGCGATAAATCGCTGCTCAATCATAATGAGCATGCTGAGGGAGGGGGGAGGGGACGCGGCGCGGTCCGTCCTGGTGGACCAGCTGTCGCGCCTCGCCTCAGAGCTCGGCGACATAGTAGAGGAGGACGAGGAGAAGGAGGATTGAGGCATCGGCCGGCGCCGCCCCCTTTCAACCCCACGGCGCCGTTCAATTGCGCGGGCGCGCAGTTGTCACAAAGGATATAAGGTGGTGCTCGGAGATCCAGGCTCCGTCAGGTTCTAGGGTTGTTCTTGGGGTGAGTAGGGTGGCCGATAAGAAGGGCGCGAAGATCGAGATAAAGCCATCCCAGCACGTGCTCGTGCCTAAGCACGAGATCGTGGGGGAGGAGGAGCGCGAGCTCCTGCTCCGGAGGTATGGGATAAGGCCCGAGCAGCTTCCCTACATACTATCATCCGATCCCGCCGTCAAGGAGATCGGGGCCCAGCCGGGCGACATCGTTAAAATAACCAGGAGGAGCCCCACGGCGGGCGTCGCCGTCTACTATAGGTACGTCGTGGAGGGGTGAGCTTGAAGGGATCCGCCGTCGCGGAGTTCGATGGTTGGCCCGTCATAGAGGACATCCTGAGGCGCGAGGGCGTAGCCCGCCAGCACCTGAACTCCTACAACGACTTCATCGAGCACGGCATCCAGGCGATCGTGGACGAGGTCGGCGGCTTCGACGTGGAGACCCAGAGCGGCACCTATCACGTCAAGTTCGGCAAGGTGGAGGTGGGGAGGCCCCAGGTGACCGAGATCGATGGCTCCGTGAGCTACGTAACCCCGATGGAGGCCAGGCTGAGGAACCTGACCTACGCGGCCCCCATATACCTGGAGTTCATGGTCGAGGACCCGAGGGTCCCGGGCGGATACGCCAAGCAGTCCTTCACGATAGGTTACCTGCCGGTCATGGTGCGCTCGAAGATCTGCGTGCTCAACGGGCTCTCGAGGGAGGAGCTCGTGGCGCTGGGCGAGGACCCGGAGGACCCCGGCGGCTACTTCATAGTGAACGGGTCGGAGAGGGTGATAGTGGGGCTCGAGGACCTCTCCCCCAACATGATATTCGTCACCAAGGAGAAGAACGGCACCACCGAGGTCTACAGGGCCATAATACACTCGTCGATAGTCGGGTTCCGCTCCAGGGCGGAGCTCGTCCTCAAGAGCGACGGCAGCATATACGCCAGGATACCCCTCTCGCCGGTCGAGATACCGTTCGTCGTGCTGATGAAGGCCCTCGGCGTGGAGAACGACCGCGAGATCGCCGACATGGTGTCGCGGAGGCCCGAGCTCCAGGAGCTCCTCGAGATATCCTTCGAGAAGGCCATGGACGTGAGGTCCCAGAAGGACGCGCTGATCTACATAGGGAACAGGGTGGCCCACGGGATGAGCGAGAGCGCCAGGGTGAAGAAGGTGGAGACGCTGCTCGACGTCCACCTCCTCCCCCACCTGGGCAGGAAGGAGGGCAGGTACGACAAGGCCCTCTACCTGGCGGAGGCCGCCTCGAGGCTCCTGGAGCTCAAGATGGGCTGGATAGAGGGTGACGACCGCGACCACTACGGGAACAAGATAGTGAAGCTCGCGGGGGAGCTCCTCGCGGACGTGTTCAGGACCGCCTTCAGGAACCTGGTCAAGGACATGAAGTACCAGCTCTCCAGGATGGGGCAGCGCCGCGGCATAAGCGCCGTGGGAGCGGTCATAAAGCTCGGCATAATAACGGACAAGCTGAACAGCGCCCTGGCCACCGGGAACTGGGGCAAGGGGAGCGTGGGCATCACGCAGCTGCTCGACAGGACCAACTACCTGTCCACGCTGAGCCACCTGAGGCGCGTGCAGTCGCCGCTGAGCAGGAGCCAGCCCAACTTCGACGCCAGGGAGCTCCACCCCACGCAGTTCGGCAGGATGTGCCCCGTGGAGACCCCAGAGGGATCCAACTGCGGGCTCGTGAAGAACCTGGCGCTCTACGCGGTGATCTCCGTCAACGTGCCCGAGGAGGAGGTCCTGGACTTCCTGTACAGCGCCGGCGTGGTCCCCGTGGGGTCGCGCGAGGACTCCGGCGAGGGGGAACCCCTCGCGAAGGTGCTGGTGAACGGCCGCGTGGTGGGGTACACCAGGGACCCGGAGAAGCTCGTGAGCTCGCTGAGGAGGGCGAGGAGGAAGGGCGAGCTCGATCCCGAGGTCAGCGTCTACCTGGACAGGCCCCTGGATCCCAGGGCCACGTTCCGCGTCTACATATTCACGCACGCGGGCAGGGTCCTGCGCCCCCTCGTGCTGGTGGAGGGGGGGAGGCCCAAGCTGACGCGCGATCACCTCGATAAGCTGAGGCGCGGCGACATCACCTGGCGCGACCTCCTCAGGATGGGCGTGCTGGAGCTCCTGGACGCGAACGAGGAGGAGAACGCCTACATCGCGATGAAGCCCGAGGACCTGACGCCCGAGCACACGCACCTCGAGCTCTACCCGCCCGCGATGCTCGGGGTGGTGGCGTCCATAATCCCCTATCCCGAGCACAACCAGTCGCCCAGGAACACGTATGAGAGCGCCATGGGGAAGCAGGCGCTCGGCTTCCCGCACTCGAACTACTTCCTCACGCTCTACTCCAGGCAGCACCTCCTCGTCTATCCGCAGAAGCCCCTCGTCAGGACCAAGATAATGGACCTCATAGGCCTCGACAGGCACCCGGTGGGCCAGAACGCCGTCGTCGCGGTGCTCTCCTACGATGGGTACAACATAGAGGACGCGATAGTTGTGAACAGGGCGTCGATAGAGAGGGGGCTCGGGCGCTCCTTCTTCTACAGGACTTATGAGGCGGTGGCTCAGCTGTACCCGGGCGGCAGCAGGGACAAGTTCGAGGTCCCGAGGCCCGAGGACAACGTGAGGGGCTACAGGGGGGAGAAGTACTACAGGCTCCTCGAGCCGGACGGCGCGGTGATGGCGGAGGCGGAGGTCTCCGGGGGGGACGTCCTGATAGGGAAGACCAGCCCGCCCAGGTTCATCGAGGAGTACCGCGAGGCTGAGACGAGGGGGCTCTACAGGAGGGACTCATCCGTCGCGCTGAGGCCCAGCGAGAGGGGCGTCGTGGACACCGTGATACTGACCCAGACCGTCGAGGGCTATCGCACCTTCAGGGTCAGGGTCAGGGATCAGAGGGTGCCGGAGCTCGGCGACAAGTTCGCCTCCAGGCACGGGCAGAAGGGCGTCATCGGGATGATAGTGGATCCCGAGGACATGCCGTACACCGAGGACGGCGTGGTCCCGGACATAATAGTCAATCCGCACGCGTTCCCCTCCAGGATGACCGTGGGGCAGTTCCTCGAGTCGATAGCCGGGAAGGCGGCCGCCCTCAGGGGGAGGCCCGTGGACGCGACGGCGTTCTCGGGGGAGCCCATAGACGACCTCAGGAGGGCGCTGCTGGAGCACGGGTTCAAGCCCACCGGCAAGGAGGTCATGTACGACGGCAGGACCGGCAGGAGGTTCGAGGCCGAGGTGTTCATCGGCGTGGTCTACTACCACAAGCTGCACCACATGGTCGCGGACAAGATACACGCCCGCGCCCGCGGCCAGGTCCAGATGCTGACCAAGCAGCCCACCGAGGGCCGCGCCCGCGGCGGCGGCCTCAGGTTCGGCGAGATGGAGAGGGACTGCCTGATAGCCTACGGCGCCTCCATGCTGCTCAGGGACCGCCTCCTGGAGGAGTCCGACAAGACCGAGGTCTACGTGTGCGAGCGCTGCGGCTACCTGGCATACTACGACAGGAGGCAGCAGAGGCTCGTCTGCAGGGTCTGCGGGGAGAACGCCAAGATATCCAAGGTGACGGTGGCGTACGCGTTCAAGCTCCTGCTGCAGGAGATAATGAGCCTGGGGATATCCCCGAGGCTGCAGCTGGGGGGTAAGGCGTGATGTCCTCGGTCGAGTTCGAGGCGCCGAAGGCGATCAAGGCGATAAAGTTCGGCATATTCCCGCCGGCGGAGATCAGGAAGTACTCGGTGGTCGAGATAACGATACCCGAGACCTACGACGAGGACGGCCTGCCCATCCCCGGCGGCCTCATGGACAACAGGCTGGGCGTGCTCGAGCCCGGCCAGGTGTGCGGGACCTGCGGCAACACCGCCTCGGAGTGCCCCGGCCACTTCGGCCATATAGAGCTCGCGGAGCCGGTCATACACGTATCGTTCGCGGACGACATAAAGCTGCTCCTGACGGTCACCTGCAGGTCATGCGGCCGCCTCCTGATACCGGAGGCCGAGATCGAGGCGTACAGGAAGGAGCTCGAGGAGAATGCCCCCTACAAGCCGGGCCTAGCCGAGAGGATAGCGAAGGAGATCTACGCGAAGGCGCGCAAGGCCAAGATGTGCCCCCACTGCGGCGCCAAGAAGCTCGAGATAGAGTTCACGCGCCCCCACCTGTTCCACGAGATAATGGAGGACGGGAGCGCGGTCAGGCTGACCCCCGCCGTCATAAGGGAGCGCCTCGAGAAGATAACGGACGACGATTACCGCCTCCTGGGGTACGATCCCGAGTCCGCCAGGCCCGAGTGGTTCGTCCTCCAGGTGCTCCCTGTCCCGCCGGTGGCCACGAGGCCATCGATAACGCTGGAGAGCGGCGTGAGGTCCGAGGACGACCTCACCCACAAGCTAGTCGACGTGGTCAGGACCAACGCCCGCGTCAAGGAGGCGAAGGAGTCAGGGTCGCCGCCGCTCATAATGCAGGACCTGATGGACCTGCTCCAGTACCACGTCACCACGTACTTCGACAACGAGTCCTCGGGCACACCTCCCGCTCACCACAGGTCGGGCCGCCCGCTCAAGACGCTGGCCCAGAGGCTGAAGGGCAAGGAGGGGAGGTTCAGGGGCAGCCTGTCCGGCAAGCGCGTCGACTTCTCGGCTAGGACGGTGATATCTCCGGATCCGAGCATAGACATATCCGAGGTGGGCGTGCCGCTTGAGATAGCGAAGAGGCTGACGGTCCCCGAGCGCGTCACCCCCTGGAACGTGGAGTTCCTGAGGCAGCTGGTGAGGAACGGCCCCTTCAAGTATCCCGGCGCCAACTACATAATAAGGCCGGACGGCGTGAAGATAAGGCTGGAGTTCGTGCCTGATAGGGAGGCTTACGCGAACTCGCTCGAGCCCGGATACACCGTGGAGCGCCACCTGATGGACGGCGACGTGGTGCTGTTCAACAGGCAGCCGTCGCTCCACCGCATGTCGATAATGGCCCACCGCGTCAGGGTCCTCCCCTACCGCACCTTCCGCCTCCACCCCGCGGTCTGCCCGCCCTACAACGCCGACTTCGACGGCGACGAGATGAACCTTCACGTGCCCCAGGGCGAGGAGGCGCGCGCAGAGGCGCTAGAGCTCATGAGCGTCGAGGGACAGGTGATCTCGCCGAGGTACGGCGGCCCGATAATCGGGGCGATAAGGGACTACCTATCGGCCGGATACCTGCTGACGAAGGACGACACGCTGCTGGACCCGACGTCCTTCGCGTGCCTGGCTTACGAGGGAGGCTACTCCGGTCCCCTCCCGGAGCCGGCGGTCAGGGAGCCCTCTCCCAAGTACACCGGGAAGCAGCTCTTCTCGCTGTTCCTCCCCCGCGGCTTCAACTACGTGCTCACCTCCAGGTGGGCGAAGACCTCCAGGAGGAGGCGCGACGTGGTCATCAAGGACGGCCAGCTCGTCTCGGGCATAGTGGACAAGGCATCGATAGGGGCGGAGGAGCCCGACAGCCTCCTGCACAGGATAGTCAGGGACTACGGGCAGGAGGAGGCCAGGAGGTTCCTGAACTCGGTCCTCAGGCTCCTCAGGAGGTACATAACCGACAGGGGCTTCAGCTACGGGTACGACGACCTGGAGGTGCCGGAGGACGTGAGGGCCCAGATCAGGGCCGCCGTCGATGAGGCGTACGAGAAAATCCAGGGATACATCGAGGAGTACGTGAGCGGGCGCATGGCGCCCGTCAGGGGCCTCAGGCTGGAGGACGTCTTGGAGCAGAAGATCATGGACGCCCTGGGGGAGGCGCGCGACAAGGCCGGCGAGCTCCTCGAGCGCGTGCTCCCGGACAGCAACCCCGGCGTCATAATGAGCAGGACCGGGGCCCGCGGGAGCTCGCTCAACCTGGGCCAGATGATGGCGCTCCTGGGGCAGCAGGCCGTTAGGGGCAAGAGGATAAAGAGGGGGTACAGGCGCAGGCCGCTGCCCCACTTCAAGGAGGGCGATCCCAGCCCGGATGCCTACGGGTTCGTAAGGTCCAACTTCAGGGACGGCCTGAATCCGATAGAGTTCTTCTACCACTCGATGGCCGGCAGGGAGGGCCTGGTGGACACGGCCGTGAGGACGCAGCAGAGCGGTTACATGCAGCGCAGGCTCGTCAACGCGATGGAGCACCTGAGGGTGGAGTACGACTACACGGTCAGGGATCCCGAGGGCAACATAATTCAGTTCCTCTACGGCGAGGACGGCATCGACCCGGCCAAGAGCGACCACGGCGAGGCCGTCAACGTGGAGCGCCTCTGCGACACGATACTGCTCGATGACGATCCCAGGGAGCCCAGGGCTACGCTCGAGGAGAAAATGAGGATACTCGCCAAGTACGAGGGCGAGCTGAACGAGCATGTGCGCAGGAAGCTGGAGTCGGTCCTCAAGTCCAGGGAGATGAGCGCGAGGTCGGCGGAGGCCCTCTGCTCCCGCACCGTGCAGATGTTCAGGGCCGCTATGATAGAGCCGGGGGAGGCCATAGGCATAGTGTCGGCGCAGTCCATCGGCGAGCCCGGCACCCAGATGACCCTCAGGACGTTCCACTTCGCTGGCGTCAAGGAGAAGGACGTGACGCTGGGTCTGCCCAGGCTCATAGAGCTCGTGGACGCCAGGAAGGTGCCCAGCACCCCAGTCATGGAGATCTACTTGGACGAGGAGCACAGGCGCGACCGCGAGAAGGCCTTGGAGGTCGCGCGCAACATACTCTTCACGAAGGTGGAGGACCTGGCATCCAGCGTCGAGATAGACTACTCCACGGGCTCCGTGATAGTGTCCCTGAACAAGGACCTCATGGATGACAGGGGGTGCACGATCGAGGACGTGGCCAAGGCCCTCAGCATAGGCAAGCGCCGCGTGAGCTACGACGCCGAGTCCATGACCGTCACGGTGTCCCTGGAGAGCTTCGACCTGACCTCGCTCTACGCGCTCAGGGACAAGGTGTTGAGGACGCGCGTGAAGGGGATCGCCGGCATAAGCCGCGTCAGCGTGGAGGAGAGGGACGGCGAGTGGGTGGTGGTGACCTCCGGGTCCGACCTCAGGAAGGTCCTCCAGGTGGAGGGAGTGGATCCGACCAGGACCAGGACCAACAGCATAAGTGAGATAGCGATGGTGCTCGGGATAGAGGCGGCCAGGCAGGCGCTGGTGGAGGAGATGATGAACACGCTGGAGGAGCAGGGGCTCGAGGTCGACGTCAGGCACCTGATGCTCGTGGCTGACCTCATGACGCACAAGGGCATAGTGCAGCAGGTCGGGAGGCACGGCGTGGCGGGCACCAAGGCGAGCGTCCTCGCGAGGGCCGCCTTCGAGATAACGGTGCCCACCCTGGCGGAGGCGGCGGCCAAGGGCGAGACGGACGAGCTGCGCGGGGTCACGGAGAACGTTATAGTGGGCGGGGTCATACCCGTCGGCACGGGCATGGTCGATCTATACATGAGCGCGCCTGGGGAGGGCGAGTCGCGGTGAAGGAATACGTCAGGGACCTTTCAGAGTTCATGCAGGTCGTCAGGAGGACCGGGAGCGTCGAGTTCGGGCTCCGCAGCGCGGTGAGGCACGGCGGGTCGGCGAAGCTTCTGCTGGCGTCCTCCGGCCTGACTCAGGATGAGGTAGCCAGGCTGGAGGAGGCCGCGAGGGGCGCGAGGGGCGTCCTGGTGCACTACGCGGAGCTGAGCCCGGCGGAGCTCGGGAGGGCCGCGGGGAGGCAGCACCCGGTCAAGGCGCTGGCGGTCACCGCGCTGGGCGATGCGGACCTGGACAGATTCCTGGAATCCCTGAGGGACCTGGAGGCGTCCGGCGCTGTCAGGGTGATCCGCGCCGCTAGGAGGAGGGAGCGATGACCAGGGACGGCATAGTACTCACGGAGAACGAGCTCAGGCTCATGTCCCTGTTCTCCACGTTCACCGGGATCTCGCCCAGGGATTGCGTGATCGATGATAAGTTCGACCGCGTGATATTCGTGGTCGACGAGGGGACCAAGCTGCCCAACGACAAGATAGGCCGCGAGGCGGTGAACTACATGAGGAGGAAGGTGAATCGCGACGTGGAGGTGGTCGAGTACTCCGACGATCCGGCGAAGCTCGTGGCGAACGCGCTGGGCGGGCGCGGCATCCTGGAGGTCAAGATAGTGACCCGCGGGGGCTCCAAGATGGCCATAGTGTCCGCCGATCCCAAGGAGAAGGGGCGCGTCGTGGGCAAGCAGGGCAGGAACGCCGAGAGGGCCAGGCTGCTGGCCAAGAGGTACCACGGGATAGATCGCGTGCAGATCACCTGAGATCGGCGCCCCGGAGGGTCCCGATCGATTCGCGCAGGCGCCTCAGGGCCATCCTGCCCAGGAGCTCGATGCCCAGCGACGCCTTCAGCCATGTGCCCATGGCGTCGAAAGCGGCGTCCAGCCTGTCCAGCGCGCCGGAGCCCTTCAGCCTCATCAGGAGCTCCCACACCTCGCCCTCATCCATGCGCTCGTAAAGGTAGCGCAGGAGCTTCTGCGCGGATTCCTCCTTGCCGTATAGCGCCCTCCAGGAGCGCCCGTAGAGCGCGTGGGACCCCTCCAGATCCAGCGATCCGCTGAGGTACTCGGATATGGCGCGGGAGGCGATGCCGGACGCGACCACGCTCAGGACGTCGCCGCCGCCCGTCAGGGGCTTGGCGTTGCCCGCCGAGTCGCCGACCCTGAAGATCCCGCCCGACCCGGGGCCCGAGAAGCCGCCGACCACTATGGGCGATCTCACGACCCTGTAGGGCGCGCATCCAGTGCGGGAGCGCATCGCGTCCACCGCCCCCTCGAGGGAGGCCGGGGAGCTCCCGGCGCCCCCCAGCAGCAGCTCCCCGTCGCCGGTCCGGACCTCCCAGAGGAAGTACTCGCGCGACGCCCCCTTGTCCACGACTATCCTCACCTTCCCCTGCCCGTTGCCACTGGATGGCGCGCGGCACGTGTACTGCACGGCGTGGAGGAGGCGCTCCCTCGCGGGGTAGGCGGCGGCGCCCCTCGCGTCGACCACGACGCGGGGGGCGTAGCGGCTCCTCCGCGTGACCACGCTCCCCGGCGCCAGGTACAGCGCCCTCTCGGATAGCGCGAACTCGGCGCCGCTCGAGGCCGCGAACTCGAAGAGGCACTTGTCTATGGCCCTGCGGTCCACCGCGAATGCCCCCAGCGCGCCTATGTCGAGCTCGATGCTCCCCCTCCCCCTGACCTCGACCTCGCCGCCCTCCAGCTTGACCCCATCGAGCCCGCGGCCGCACAGTCCCCTGAGCTCCCGCAGGCCGTCGGATGATATTATGCCGGCGCACTTGACCGGATAGCCTATCTCGGAGTCCTCCTCGATGACGATCACCGAGTGCCCCATGGAGGCCAGCCTGCCGGCCGTCGAGAGCCCGGCGGGACCTGCCCCGACGACGGCGACGTCCAGCGCCATGCGGGCTTCGCGGCGACCAATGACTATTTTGCTTTGCCCTGGCCGGGCTGCGGCTCATCGTGGCTCAGCGCGACCGCGCGAAGCGACGGTGTCGTCGATCGGCGGGCCATCCGCGACAAAAATCCTTAAATAATGAGCAGCTTGCGAAAAGCGGCGAAGAGCCATGTCTGAGAGGCAGAAGCCATCTAAGCCGCATCTTAACTTGGTGATAGTGGGGCACGTGGACCACGGAAAGTCCACGATGACAGGTCACCTCCTCTACCTGCTCGGGAAGGTCGATCCTAGGACCATAGAGGAGTACGCCAAGATGTCCGAGAAGCTGGGCGCCGGCGACACGTTCAAGTTCGCATGGGTGCTGGACAGGCTCAAGGAGGAGAGGGAGAGGGGGATCACGATAGACCTGGCCTTCCAGGACTTCGAGACCAAGAAGTACTACTGGACGCTGATAGACGCGCCGGGCCACAGGGACTTCGTCAAGAACATGATAACTGGTGCCAGCCAGGCCGACGCGGCAGTACTCGTGGTGTCCGCCAAGCAGGGGGAGACCGAGGCGGCGCTGTCCGACGAGGGGCAGGCCAGGGAGCACGCCTTCCTCCTGAAGACCCTGGGCGTTAACCAGCTGGTGGTGGCCATAAACAAGATGGACGCCACGACGCCGCCCTACGACCAGAAGCGCTACGAGGAGGTCAAGAACGAGGTGTCGAAGCTCCTCAAGCTCGTCGGATACAGGGTTGAGAAGATAAGGTTCGTGCCGGTCTCCGGCTGGAAGGGCGACAACCTCACGGAGCTCTCCTCCAACATGCCCTGGTACAAGGGCCCGACGCTGATCGAGGCGCTCGACGAGTTCGAGGAGCCGCCCAAGCCGGTGGACAAGCCCCTCAGGATACCGATCCAGGACGTGTACTCCATAACCGGCGTCGGGACGGTGCCCGTGGGGCGCGTCGAGACCGGGGTGCTGAAGGTGGGCGATACCGTCGTGGTCATGCCCTCGGGCGTGGTGGGCGAGGTCAAGTCCATAGAGACCCATCACACCCCGATACAGGAGGCCGTGCCCGGCGACAACATCGGCTTCAACCTGAGGGGGGTCTCGAAGGACGATGTGAAGCGCGGGTACGTGGTGGGGCACCCGGACAATCCGCCCACGGTCGTCAAGGAGTTCCTGGCCCGCATAATAGTCGTGTTCCACCCGACGGCGTTCGCAGCTGGCTACACGCCGGTCCTGCACGCCCACACGGCTCAAGTGCCGGCGCAGGTCTCGGAGCTCGTGCAGAAGCTCGATCCGCGCACCGGCCAAGTGACCGAGGAGAACCCCAAGAGCCTGAAGACCGGCGACGCCGCGGTGGTGAAGGTGAGGCCGCTCAAGCCGCTGGTGATAGAGGAGTACAAGAACATACCTCAGCTTGGCAGGTTCGCGCTCAGGGACTCCGGCAGGACGATCGCCGCCGGCGTCGTCGAGAAGATCACCGAGGTGCAGGAAGTCAAGATAAAGAAGTGATGCCGAGGGACCGTTGGGTCGCTTCCGATACTCATCCCCGCCCTGAATGGCGGGTGGCTTACCATACTACACGTCGATGCATTATTGCGGATCTTCGGATTATTCGCTCGGCGCTTACTCGTTAGATCGGGGTCTGCGGGTGAGGGTGGGCATTGTCCATCCCGCATCCAAGTTGCGCCCGCGAAGTCATTTCGAGCCGGCGATCACGCGGGGAGCGCGTTGCGCGGGCTGGACGACGTCAGGAGGCCGCCGGAGCTGGACTCGCAGCTGGGAATGCTCGCCTACTCCACTCCCTCCGGCGGCTGCGGGGGGATCTCGATCAGGGAGAGCCCGGAGCGCTTCGTGGTCTCGGAGGTCTTGGCGGGGAGACCTCCCGAGGGCCCTCTGCCCACGTTCGTGGTAACCAAGGTGAACAGGAACACGATCGATGTGGCAGAGGAGCTGGGCAGGAGGCTGGGGTGTCGCATCAAATTCTGGGGACTCAAGGACAAGAGATCGATCTCGACCCAGATAATGCAGTGCGCGCGGCCCCGCGCGCCCGGCGGATCGGTGAGGGGCGATGGATGGGTCGCCAGGCCCATAGGGCTATGGGGGGAACTGGGGCCGGAGCACTTCGCTGGGAACTCGTTCCGCATATCCATCAGCGCCCGCGGGCCGGAGGGCGGGCGCTGCCAAAGCGCGCTCCGGGCTGCGGGGGATTCCCTGGCATCCAGGACCATCGCCAACTTCTTCGGCTACCAGAGGTTCGGCGCCGTGAACCAGAACCACATAATTGGCAGGTGCTTAGTGAAGCGCGCCGAGGGGTGCCCGAGGAGGGACGAGCTGAGGTCGATCCCCGCGCGCGTAAGGAAGCTCCAGGTCAACGCATATCAATCATACCTATTCAACCTCGCGCTGAGCCGCGTCCTCCTAGAGAATGGGGAGCTGCCCCTTCGCTCATCGCTGTCCCATCGCGTGGTGCGCAAGCCCTTCGAGAGGGCGCTGGAGGAGCCGATCGCCGGGCCCGCGGACGGCGTCACCCTCGTTCCCTCAGCCCCCGTGCCGGGCTACTCCTACAGGAGCAGGGGCGATGCCTACTCAAGGGCGCTCGACGAGGTCATGCGCGAGGAGGGGATATCGCCCAGGGATTTCTTCGTGGACGATATGCAGGAGGTCAGCGCCGAGGGGGGCTGGAGGCCAGCCGTCGTCCTGGGCAGGCTCGAGGCGCGCGGCGACGGGGAGCTGATCAGGATAAACATGCTGCTGCAGCGCGGAAGCTACGCCACCGTGGTGCTGAGGGAGGCCCTGAAGCCCGAAGACCCGATCGCCTCGGGGTTCACCGCGTAGGAGGCCCCCTCGGGCGCGCGGCGGGCGCCCGGGCCTCGCCAATCTATCCTCGCGTAGCCCAGCAGCCGCAGCGAGTCCAGGAGCCCCTCCGCGTAGCCGGCCTCGGCCAGGGCGAGCTCCACGTTGCCCTCGCGCAAGAATCTCTCAGCGTCGTAGAGGTAGCTCTCGACGTTCTCCATCAGGATCCCGATCCCGGGCGACGCGGGAACCGCGCTCCTGAATCTCGCCAGGGCATTCCTGGTCTTGCCGATGGCGCTCTCCGCCAGCCTGGACCCGAGGGAGGCGGGCACGCGGCCGGCCTCGCTCAGGACCTCATCGGGCGCGCCGAGGATCAGGCGCAGCGAATCCGCCTCGGTGTAGTGGAGGCGTCCGGGCACTATTATGGAGTGCGGGTGCTCGCCGAAGTCCGCGTCCAGGGCCTCCTCCATCCTCAGAATGCGCATCGCCTCGGAGCTCGAGAAGAGCCTGGAGGCAACTATCAGAACCCGGTCGGGGCTGAACGCGCCGAGGCGCCAGGAGTCCTCAGCCTGCCTCAGCAGCCTCAGGCCCTCCGCGACGCTGAGCCCTCCGCCCTCCTTGTCGTGCTGCAGGAGCAGCAGGGAATGCTGGCCGTTCCTGAGCGCACTTGCTACTCCGAAGTAGAGGCGGTAGGCCGACTGTGGCGGCCCCTCGGCCAGCGTGCCTATGAACCCCAGCTTGTACACATGGAGGCCGAGCCTCCCGAGCGCTGATGTGACCACGCTGGATGAGTGCCAGACCCTGACCTCCACGCCGCGCCTCACGGCCTCCTGCCTGAGCGCGTCATGCGTCGTGGCCGTGAAGACGTCGCCGGGCACGACTATGCCGAGGCATCCCGCGGCGGCCTCCCTGGAGATCCTCGGGGCATCCTCTAAGAGGTCCCTCCCAGCGGCCGTGACCTCCACTCCTAGGATGGAGCGCAGCTCCTCGAGCGCGCGCTCGACGTCCATCGGCGTCGTGTACGCGTCGAGTAGCACGCGCCCGCAGGCCCTGAGGTCCTCGAGGGCCCCCACGGGGATGCCGCGGGGGCCGTGGACTCCCATGCCAACCAGCACCAGCGTCATGCGCGGCGGTCGTGCCCGCAGGTCCTAGTTATCATCTTTTGGCGCTCCGGCTGGTCGGAGGACGTCGGAGGGACATGAGCCGACCCCTCCCCGCCCATCAGGGCGGGGAGGGGGTCGGGGATTATGAGATGCCCCGCGGCTGAACGGGATGCGCCCGATCCTCTCACTCGTGTAGGAGGTGGGCTTAAGGTAACGGCTCCCCGGGCACGGACAAACGCTTTTATAAAGCCACCGAAGACAGGCGTAGGGCCCGTAGCTCAGCCAGGTA
>WYEM01000023.1 GCA_009903775.1 Nitrososphaerota archaeon
CCGGGTTCGTGGCCGCGCTCGCGCCCAGGCTGGGCGAGGGGGCGAAGGAGCACCGCGCCTGGATGGACCTGCTCGGGCGCCTGAGGATCGAGAACTCTAGGTTCCCCCGTAACTGGATCCAGTTCTTCGAGGAGCACGACTGCGAGGTGATGTCCTGCGAGGAGTGCGGGTACTGCGATAGGATCGCCGCGGCCGTGGTCAGCGCGGATGGGCGCCGGCCAGCGAAGATCGAGGTGAGGGTGCCCTACGAGCTCCTGCTGCCGCTGCCGCGCGACCCTGACGCGTAATATCGTAGACGATGGGCGCCGGCTTCGCGAGCAGCCAGCTGAAGACGATACGCAGCAGGCCCCCGCGGATGATCTCCGGGGTGAGCCCGGGACCCGGGCTGGCGGCCGGGCCGATCTCGATCTAATACTGATTGCCCGCGGATGCCGATCGCTCACCCGGATTCCCTCCCGCGCGATGCCCAGCCCGTAAGGCCCCCGGGAGACCGCATTCGCATTTTAGTTTGCCAGCCGTTTTCCGGGCGCCGTCCCGGGGCGGGTATGCGCGCGTGCGTCCGCACGCGCATGGATGTTTTCCTCGTCATCGCCTCTCCAGATCTTCCGCTCAAACGCCCCGAGGACATCGGCTCCCTGTCCGATGCGCCAGTACGCAGCTCCAACGTGTAAAGAATCGCCGGAATTGAGCCGTGGGCGGGCAACCGGGCTTCATAATAAGCCGTTCAGGTCGCAATTGTGCAGGCCGACGGGGAATCATCCCATGCGGTTCCATAGCTCAGGTGAACGGCACGCGCTGAAAGGGACGTGCGCGCCGAGGGCGAGGAGCGATCCCGCTAAACCGTGTATTGCAGGTGCGGGCGCGCGGGCCCCCCAGGTCGCTGAAAGCGTTCCTCGCGAGGACGAACCACCGGTTCCCGCAGATGCCGATGGCCATCGTGAGCCATGCCGAGATCACCGCGCAGATACCGGGAGCCCTCAGCGCCCTCGCGGCGACATCGACGGGTTCCCCCTCGGGCCGGGACCATCCATTCCGAGCGCCCTCCTGAGGTCCGCGTCCGCGAGGAACATCTTCCGAAACATGGATATCGGGGAATCCGCGCGGACGAGCCTGTCCCCGAAGATCCCTGGATCCTGGGCCTCCACCACCCTCCTGTCCTGGTGGAGCACGTATTTGTTGAAGGGCATCGCCAGTCCGGCGAGTAGCCGGTCCAGCGATCCGATGCCTGTGAGCTTGAGGTGGAATGAAATGTATATTTCAGTGCTGTGACCGTCTATGGGTGCGAAGAACGCCACAATCCTAGTGCCCTTTGATATGTAATTCTCCCATAAGTTCGGGTAGATGAACTTCAGATAATTTCTCATCGTTCCGGAATTCAGATCTTCCGCCCTCCTCGGCACCTGACCGACGTCCACCTCGTTGAACGGATACACTATGAATGAATGTTCGTCGATCTTCTTCACCAGCGGGCCGTTGACGAGAGTCCGCATCCCCCTTCCTATCGTGTTGTGATGGACGAACGGAAGATGAAAGACGTCCAGCTGATTCTCGACCGCCCTGGGAAACGGGATCCTCCACGTTTCATGGTATTCCGAGTGCGAATCCATGCCGGACATGTCATCGAGGTACCGGGGAGGGCCATCAGGCTGGCCACGGCCATACCAGATCCACACAATCCCGTGTTCCTCATGCACGCGATAGCTCATGGCCCGGAGGTACTCCGGAGGCTTGAAGTTCCTCCCCTCAGCCGGCACCCTCAGCGCTGACCCCGAGCCATCGAACTCGAACCCATGATATGGACATCTTACGCGGCCATCAACCAAGCTTCCTAGCGAGAACCTGGTCCTCCTGTGCGGACATATATCGCTGAGCGCGTTCACACGGCCGTCATCATCTCTCCAGAGTACGAGGTCCTGTCCGAGCCTTCTGACGCCCAGGGGCCGTCCCTTCCTGACCTCTCTCGAGAAGAGGATCGCCATCCACATTGAACAGAATTCCGCATGCTAGAATTTAAACGCTGACTTAATAGACTTAATAATCATGAATCCCCGGAGGAGGGCCGCAGATTCTCCATCGATGGCCTGTCCACCTCATCCTCCTTGTTAGAATTGGATGCGCAGCCTCAGGTAGTTCCCCCTCGCCGACGCGGAATCCGCCGTGGCCACGGACACTATGGCACCCCTCTTCGCGGGATCCGATGGGGTCGCGGTCCTCAGGCCGCGCTCCTCGATCCCCCTCGAGCGCGCGTCCGCTCAGGGTGCGCATGCGCTCATCTATGTCGGCGTAGACGCTCGAGATGCTCTACGTGCCGGACTGAAATCTGTCGGCCGTCCTTCTGTAATTGAGATCCCGGGTCCCGAACTCGAATGAATGCTTGTGATAGCCATCCCGCGGCGACCGGCCCCAACGACCCTATCAGACCAGATACTTCCGGACGTACAGGAACGCGATCCCCGGCACCCCAGGAGCCATTTGAGCGCCCCCGATGATAATCGAGATGGAGAAGACCGCGTACGCTGACATCATGAAGGGTATCAGGACGCCTGGGAGCGCGTAGGCGGCGCGTGGCATGGCGGCGCGTCGGGCATCAGAATATTTCTGGATTTCCGCCACCGTGGGGACGCCGCCCGCCGCCCCGCCGGCGGGAGCGGGTTGAACGGGCGGGATCTAAGGAGGCGGCCCTCTCCAGGATCCGAGGGCCGCCTTCATCAGCTCCGCCACCTGCGACGGCCTATCGGCGACCGGGACGGACGCGGACTCGAATGCCTTCACCTTGCTCTCCGCGGTCCCGACCCCCATCGAGATTATCGCGCCT
>WYEM01000005.1 GCA_009903775.1 Nitrososphaerota archaeon
ACCCCCGGGCAGGCGTTCAAGCCCTTCGTCGCCATGGCGCACGCCCAGTTCGGGAGGAACCTCTACGCGGAGTTCCGCCGCCCCGAGTTCCGCCGGTACTGGCTCAAGTACAGGCTGTCGTTCCTTAGGAACGGGCTGGGGGCGCTGGTCCGCGGCTGAGGACGCGGAATCCCTTCGCTCGCCGCCCGTGAGCAGGCTCGACGCGACGACGGTATCGCCCCGCACGAGGTTCGACAGCGCCTCCGACTTTCTCCTCCCGACGCGGCCCGCCGAGAGGAGGACCTTGGACAGAGCCTCGCGCATGGTCAGCCTGACCACGGGCGCGCGATAGAGGTCCAGATGGTACCTGTCCCTCAGGATCCTCCCGACCTCATAGCCCTCATCGATCGCCTTCCTGAAGTCGTGCCGACTGCGGGGGAACCTCCTCCTGGCCCAGAGGTAGTTCTTCCAGACGTAGAGCCCGGCAAGTCTCCTGTATCTGGTCGGGGCGGCGACGCTCATCATGGCCCTCCCCCTGAGCATGTAGTAGGCCCCGAACTCCATGGTCGACGATCCTCCTCCCAGGTGCCTGGCGAGGGGCGCGGGGTGGAAGAACACCCTCCAGCCGGAGTTCCAGAGCTTGAGACCCAGTGTGGTATCGTCGAAGTACATGAATATCTCCTCGTCGAAGATCTGCTCACGGCCCCCGTTGGCCTCGATGACCGCGTCGTTCCTCAGCAGGGCCGCCGCACCCATGGGGTAGGTCTCCTCCACCTCAATCAAAGGCCCCTCGGGCTTGAACTGCGTCGGCGCGACGACGCCGTAGAGCTCATCGAGGAAGGATGGGACCCCGCTCAGCTCGCCGCTCCCGTAATCCAGTATCATCCCGTTGAGCGCGCCCACCCCGGGGTCCGAGAGCATCCTCCTCATCAGGGCGCCCACCGAGCCCGGCACGAGGACAGCGTCGTTGTTGAGGAGGAGCGTGAACTCCGAGCCCCGGCCCCTGTTCGCGAAGCCGAGGTTGTTGCCGCCCGTGAACCCGAGGTTCCTCCCGGCCTCGACCACCGAGTACCTCCTGAGCCCCGCCCCCTCTAGGTACCTGGACATCGCCTCGTAGCTGCCGTCGCTCGACCCGTTGTCGACGAAGATGAGCTCGTAGTCTTCGTAGCCCATCGTTCTCAGGGAGTCGACGCACTCCCTCATGACGTCCATGATCCTGGATCCGTTGTAGTTCAGCACTATCACGGAGAGCAGCGGTCCCACGCCGCGCATAGCGGAAGGGGCCATAAAATCGCCTCCCTAGCGCATCCCGATCATCTCGTCGATCAGCCGCTCCCTGTCGAGCGATGAGTAGCTCCCGCCGTTCGACGTCAGGACGTCGCGCATGATCCCGGGGTGCTCCTCCGGGGGCAGGCGCCTGGGCAGCGCCCTCCCGCACCTCCTGAGCCCGCAGAAGGACTCGGCGGTGAGCCTCCAGAAATCCTCGACGTCCCCGCTCGCCTCGTAGCGCGCGTGGGCCCCGGCGACGTCCTCGTGGAGCCTCCTGTACTCCTCCAGCTCCCCGTACATGGACACGTGCCTCCTGTGCTTCTCCAGCGCGTCGGCGGGGAGGAGGACCCTGTAGCGGAAGACCGGCACGATCGGGGCGGGCTCGGGCCCCCTCCTCGGCGTACCAGAAGAACCTCTGGTACGGGTCCGTGGGCCTCACGTAGCTCTTCCAGAGCTCCCTCGCGAGGATCCGCAGGAGCCTGGATGGCCCGAGCCGCTCGCGGGAGTTCAGGGCCGCGGCCTCGCCCACCGCGACCAACAATATCCGCCATCCCCCACGAGGAGGGGCCGGCCATGTAGGAGTGGGGCGCCTGCGCCTCCTTCTCGATCCCATTCCGCCTGAACATGTCGAGGGCGCGGATCATCCTCAGCTCCCTCAACGGGTTGGAGTGAAATGGAATTGAATATGACGGTGCCGTGGAGATGGCTCGTTCACCTGGGCTTATCCGACGACACCGCCGGAGTACCCGGCCGGGGGATCTGCGCGCGCCGCCCAGGGTTATTGGGATTCCCGCTCGGCCCAGTGCATTCTCAGCCCGCTCGAAGCCCATCTCATTATCGTTATGGCGTTTTACCGGTTGAACCGGAAATTGTTGGGAAGCATCGGGCCGCGTGGGCTCGTGCGGCGCGCGCACCACAGACCTGAATATATATGGCGGGTATGGACTCATGATGTGGTGCATAGGGACGGATAGGGGCGCGCATCCCAACATTATGACGAAGTACAGAGCTGGCTGTGTGGTGCACATAGAGCCGTTGTGTGGTGCACCCGGCGCTCATTATATGGTGCGCTTCGGAGGGAGCGAGCGCTGCACCATAACCATAATATGATTGTGGTGCAATATTAATATATGGTCGAGACCCCTTCCCCCTCGCGTGGAGAAGGGGATATGCCGCGTGTGCGGGCAGCCGCTGAGCTACGTCGAGCGGAGGCGCCGCGGGGACCGCGTGTACCTCTACGGGGTCCACAGGTCCTGGGTCGGGGGCAGGCGGCGCATCGTCAAGCACTACCTGGGAATCGAGGAGGGAACCGGGATTGAGGCGAGGGAGGCCCCGGATGAGGGCAGGAAGCCCTTAGAGGAGAGGGTCCGGGAGCTCGAGGCGCGGGGCCTAGGTAAGGAGGACATCGCGCGCCAACTCGTGCAGGAACATTACCCGATGAGGGAAATCCTGAGGGTCACGCGCGTGAGCCTTCGGGCCCTG
>WYEM01000105.1 GCA_009903775.1 Nitrososphaerota archaeon
CCGCACCTCGCGCACGCCCTCGAGGAGTCCCTCGGGTCGACGAGGAGGAATGCCTTCCCGTACTTCCCGACCTGATACCCTATTATCGAGCGCATCGTGCCGAGGGCGGCGTCCTGGAGGCCCCTCCTGAGCGCCCTGCTCGACTCATCCGTGAGCTGTTTCAAATCGATGCCCTCCATGACCACAATGTCATAATGCTCAGCGAGGTATCTCCCCAGCTTCATGTACGTGTCCCTCCTCAGGTTCGCCAGGTGCTCGTGCGCCCTGGCCAGCCTCACTTTAGTCCTGAGCCAGTTGCGGGAGAGGAACACCTTCCTGGAGAGCTCCCTCTGGAGCCTCCTAGCCTCCCGAGGGCCTCAGGTTGGGGAAGTATTCACCATCGGAGGTCACGAGCAACTCCTCCGCCCCGACGTCGATGGCGACCGCCCTGCCCGTCCTAGGGAGCCGCGGGAACTCATAGTCCTCGACTACGAAGGCTACGTACGCCCTCCCTGACCTGGCGAGCTTCACCGCCACCCTCCTCACCCTGTCCACTGGGAAGTCCCTGTGGGCGATGACCCTGAGGGTGCCGAGGTGGGACAGCCTCAGCGTGATGAGCTTTTTCCTGTTCCTGCTCCCCACCCTGATATCCCTGACGCCGACTATCCTCCAGCCTTTCTGCGGGTACGTCAACGAGTAGTACCTGTGGGGCCTCTTCTCCCTGGGAACCTCCTCGCGGAGTCCTCGAGGAACCTCCGCCTGGCGCCGTGGAACCGGTCGGCGATCTCCTGAACCACCTGGGAGTAGAGCTGCTGATAGCCCTCGTTCCGCTTCCTCAGGTCCAGCGCCAGCTGCCTCAGCTCCGTGAGGCTCAGTCCCCTCCCGTTCTCGCGGCGGAAATCGATGTCCGCCCGCCGCAGGGTGTTGTAGACCTCGCAGGCCAGCCTCAACTGGGCCCTTAACGCCCCCAACGTCCGCTGGCCCGCGTAAGCCCTGAAGCGGAACCCCACGGCGGGCATTGGGAAGGAATAGGGGCATCGCCCTTTAAGGCATTCCCGCCATGAATGGCGAGGTTTTCCACCACGTCTTTAATATAATATCGATGAGTCTAAATTGGAGATGCCCCGCCCGGCCGACGGGAGCCGATCGATCCTGAAGAGGGCTGGGAGCGAGCGCGGAGCGATCCTCTTGGGGGGGCGAGCTGGGCTCGTGGAGGGGCTCGCTCCTGCGCGGGGCCTCGCGCTGAGGGTGCTCCGGGGACAAGGATGGGGGACCCTGAGCCGACCGCTAGGTTCTGGAGTAATAGCGCAGCGGCTCCACGGAGTCCACCTTTCCGTCGCCGTCCAAGTCGTATCCCCTGACGACGACCGCGAACGTGCGCTCGCCGCTGTAGCCGCTCAGCAGGCGCTCGTGGTCCGTGCTGAGCGCGAGGACCGCCGCCTTCGTCCCCACGTGGCGCACGCCGGCCACCAGCACGGCGAACCTGCCGGGGCTGAAGGGGCTCGGAATCTTCGCTATGAGCGCATCGGTGGGCTGATCGAACTCCCTCCCCTCACCATCGGACAGGCCGCGCCAATAGTTCCTCTCGTCGAACCTGACGGGCAGGTGCGGGTTGAGCTCGGATGCGATCAGGTTCGTGCCCGGCCCGCCGACCACTATCATGTTTTCGTCGTAGGACCTCTCGGCGCGGACGTCGACGTCAAGCTTCACGGCGAAGGACGCGGGCGGCGAGGCCAGGGAGCCCAGGACGAGGGCGAGCTGAACGGCGTAGTGCCCGTCGCGCGCCGCCGCCCTGAAGGGGCCGTGGGGCTCGGGGGAGCCCACGACGAAGGATGCCCGGAGGACGCCGCCGCGCACGAACTCGTCGAAGAATGCCAGGAGCCTATGGGGCACTTGGCGGGGCTGGGCCGCGCGCGAGGGCGCCGAGGAGAAGAGCTGCGCGTAACCGTCATAGGATGCACCGTACACGCGGGCGGAGGCCCCCCTGACGCGTACCGTGCCCACGCCCCTGATCAGGCCGAGCCTCTCCAGCCTGCGTATGTGGTAGTAGACCGCCTGCTCCCCGACGCCCAGGTCCCTCGCTAGCTCCCTGGGGTACATGGGCCTGGCCCTCAGCTCCCTCAGTATCCTCAGGGCGAGGCCGCCTATCGCCGGGGGCTCCGGCTCCGGGTCGAAGACCGCGACCCTCCTGAGCTCCCCGCCCAGGTCCAGCACCCCGTCGCGGACCACGACCATCCATTGTAATTTCACCTTTAATGGTTTTCCTGCCAGGGCTATTTCCAAGCCCGGACCATTGAAAATCAGTTCTCAATTGTTCACGCCACGCACCCACGCTCATTAAATACGCCTGGATCCTATCCGCCGCGTGTGCGGGATAATCGGGTACACGGGGAGCGGACAGGCCGTCGACGTGCTGCTCAGGGGGCTCCGCAGGCTGGAGTACCGCGGATACGACTCGGCGGGGGTGGCGGTGGTGGACCCGGACTCCGGATATGGGATGAGCGTCGTCAAGCGCGCGGGCACGGTCGACGCTGTGGTGCCGCTCGCCAGGGGATTGAGGGGGCGCGTCGGGATAGCGCACACGAGGTGGGCGACGCACGGCAGGGTCACCGACGAGAACGCGCACCCGCACGTATCGTGCGACGGCCGCG
>WYEM01000004.1 GCA_009903775.1 Nitrososphaerota archaeon
CCCTCGCGATCCCCTCGTCCCCCAGGAGCTCCGAGAGCTTCTTCCCGTTCAGCCTCTCCCTGGCGTCCCTCCAGGCGTCCAGTATCGCGCTCGCCTTCGCGTGAACCGGCAGAAGGACCTCATCGGCGTACCGCGCCCAGACGTTCTCGTCCAGGTAGTTGAAGCCGACCGCCTCCTCGCCCACGGAAGCCAAGGGAGGCTTTTCTTCGATTTAAGTATGAGTAGTGTGAGTGCGACGCGGCGTCGGGAACCCGCCCCCTGATCCAAGACATCTGCCCGCGGGCCGCACCATAACGCACGGATATGTTCGGCCACAATGGGCCCTCCGGAATTAACCGGTCGAATCAACGGCCTGGTCATCTATATGCTTATCTGCGTGGGTTCTTCGGGGCGTAGGTCAGGCAAGGCTATCGGCTGATCGCATTCGCGCTCAAAACCTCTGGGTCGGGGCGTCGGCCCGCCTCCCCTCGGCATAGCCAACGCGTTCCCATGAGGGGTTAGCGGTGCTGCTTAGAGCGGCGGCATCGCGCTGTTGGCTAGGGCACTCTCCCGACGCATGCGAGCCTCGACATCCTCTGTAAAAACTGCTCCGACCACAGCCCATTCAACTTCTTCGGCTCTTTAGCTGACAGGCTCTCCTCAATCAAATCCAGCATATTATTCTTAGCATCTTTAAAATTGCCTCCACGATCAGCTCCGAGCAGGAGGAGCGTCAGGATCGAGAGGCGCGCGTACTCCCTCACGCGTGCAGGGAAGTCTTTATCGCCCTCGATCTTCTCCTTGGCCTTACGCTTCATATCCTTGATATCCTTGATATCATCGATATTCCCGATGTCACCATGGACGAATCTGCTCCTAATCTCATACGCAGCATCGAGATCGCCCTTCAATATCTTTTTATCCCCAACTTTCTGGCGGAGGCATTCCACCTTCTCGCCGAGCGCTTGGAGGAGCCTTGTCGCGTAGCGCTCAAGATTGTTCGTTGCTCCCGATCTTCCTCTGCCGTAGATAGCCTCCATGGCCATCACCGCGTACGCTACGCTCTCCACTGAGTCGTGGATCCTTTGAATGGACTCGAGGTAGTGCGTGAGCGCCGTGCTCAGAGGGACGGCGACCTCGTACTCCTTCGTGAGGTACTCCCAGAGCTCGCGCAGCCTCCCGACGTCATCCTCGGCCACGCGGCATTGGTTATATAGTAAGTGCGAAAGCATCGCGGGCACCTTGGGATCCACGCTGAAGACACCCTGAGGCGGGATCACCCAGAACCTGCCTTCCCCAAAGATGTTCACGTTATCCAGAGCCAAGGCTCCGTAGAAGAAGCCGGGATCTTGATCCTTGGCGACTGGCCGGCAATTCCCGAGGAGAGCCAGCGCGGCCATGAGCCTCCACGTGGCGCCCTGGGCGAGTTCCCGTGGATGGTAACCCTCATAATCGCCGCTCCCCCTCAGCTCGAGCACCGCGGAGGTTATGCTGAATGCGTTGGCCTCCACGGACCCGCCAGGCTCTTCGCCTTTGTCCGGCCCCTCCTCGGCCTTGAGAACGTAGAGCGGCTCGAAGAGCGCGAAGACCGGCGGCGCTTCAAATGGATAGTTCCAATTCAGGAGCTCCTTGAGGTCCGTCGGCGTGGGCCGGCGCAGCACGACCGTTAGCTCGCCATCCTCCAGCTCGATGCCGTCCTCCACGTCCACCCTCAGGCCCGACAGGTAACAGCGGATGTTCCACGATGGATGCTCCGATTCGTCGTACCAGCGGGCTAAGAGATCCGGCAGGGGCTCCGGGCCTCTCCTCCTGGCGGCCTCCAGGAGCATGCCGTCCAGGGTGAAAGAGACGTCCCTCCAGACGTTCTCTTCCTCGTACCGATACCTGTACGCCGAAGTGCTCAGGATCCTATCGACGATGATCCCGACGGCGCGATCGTAGTATTCGTCCAACGGAGGCGTTAGCTTACTGCGGTCGATACGCCTTATAATTGGCCGAACTTGAGTTAACAGATATTTAAAGGAAACTCCAAGCGCCTCGGGTGAGTAGGACATTTCGCTGATATCGACCCGCGACACGAAGACGGGGGACGCCACCTCCACCACAAGATCCGGATCCTTCTCCAGGCGCTCCCTGAGCCCCTCGACCAACCTTGTGATGAGATCCCTCAGCTCCTCGGCCTTTGCCACGGAAAGTATTTTGCGAACCGTTATTTAATGATTATTCACACTTGGAACGCCTCAACGGGATAATCATTAATCATCGCACTAATTCGAATATCTCTTCTTAGGGGTATGAGCGGGCGTCGGTCGCAGATTCCACTATTCAGCCCGGGTCGGTGGCTCGTTCGCCCGCGGCCTGTGAGTCGTCCTCCGGGATCCCGTCGCACCTGCGCCGCCCAATAAATTGCAGGGCGGTTTGCAGTCGGACCTCCGGCCGCGCCCGGCACCGTGTGAGGGATCCAGGCGGGCGTGTTCCCGCGCCCGCTCCGGGTGTCCATGAAAATCACGCCCGTTTGCACACCAGTTCCCGATTACGCGTGATTTTCGGGAACTGTTTCACGCGTGGGAGCGGCCCTCTAAGCCGGTGGCCGTGGGTTCGAATCCCACCGGGCCCGCGCGCTCGGGTCGG
>WYEM01000092.1 GCA_009903775.1 Nitrososphaerota archaeon
GCGCCCCGGCCCCTCAGCCCAGCAGGATCAGCAGCCCCGTCAGTATGGCCAGAGCGCAGCTGAAGGCCTGGAGCGCCAGGATCCCCCTGCCCACGTCCCTCTCACTCAGCGGCCCCCTGGACGCCAGGAGGCGCGCCAGGGTCACCGGCGCCCTCGGGTCATCGCTCGCCACCATCGAGTCGCCGACGATCACCGTGGGCCGCGCGCGCATCTTCCTGTGCTCCGCCAGGCTCCTGACGGTCGACAGTATGAAGAAGCCGTTGAGGGCCTCCGGCAGCATGGCGACGGTCGCCACCATCTCGGCCTTGTACGATATGGCGAGCGCCGCTATCGCGGTCCCCAGGAGGAGGCTGCCGCTGTCCCCGGGCAGTATCCTGCTGGGGTACCTGTGCAGGAGCCAGAACCCGAGCGCGGCGGCCGCGATGACGGCGGCGACCCCGGCGCCGGCCCAATTCCCCTCCATGGCCTCGAAGGCCGCCACCCCGGCGCCGATCATCGCCGCCGCCGCGGAGACGACCCCGTTGACGACGTCCACCATGTTGAGGGCGTTCGCCGCCACCGGGACGCCCGCGAGCACCAGGATCGGGTATATGATCGTGAGCCTCCCCAGGTAGACGAACGGGAGGCTCAGGGTGGGCTGGTAGGCCCCCATCAGCAGGATGGGGAGCGCCGCGGCGACCGTGCCGGCAACCTTCGCGGGCCCCGGCAGTATCACCAGGTCGTCGACGATCCCGACGGCGAACGCGACCGAGGCGGCCGCCAGCAGGGCCGGGACGCGCGGGTCGCCCGTGGAGGCCCAGAGGGCGGCCAGGCCCGCCGCCAGCCCGGCCATGATCGCCGGGCCGCCCGGGTGCGCCACCGGCCTGTTGCCCTTCATCACGTCCGGGACGGTCCTGCCGATCCTCGGGAGGGCCCTCGATAGGTACCAGGCCGCCGCCGCGGAGACCGCGAACGCCGCGACGGCGGAGGCCACCGCCGGGCCCGGCTGGAGCTGCAACGCGTGCCGGCCGGAGCCCTTCCTATAAATAGGTTGGGCCCGCCGCCTGGCCGTACCGAATCGTCGCGGCGGCTTAACGCGCGCGTCAACGCGCCTGCCTGCAACAGGTTTATTGGCGCCCCGGCTGCACGCCGTTGAAATGGCGGTCCGCACCAGGATCTCCGAGCTCAGGAGGGGCGCTAGGCACGTGATCGTGGAGGGCAGGGTCAAGGAGGTGGGCCCCGTCAGGGAGTACAGGCTCCCCGAGCCGCTCGAGCCCGCCAGGTACGCGATCGCGAGGCTCGAGGCCGACGGCTCCGAGATAGATCTCGCGCTCTGGAACTACGACATGGATGGCGTGGAGGCGGGCAGGCGCATACGCGTCGAGGACGGATACGTGACGTCCTTCAGGGGGAGGCTGCAGCTGAACGTCGGGTTCACCGGGCGCGTCGTGCTCCTCGACGGATCCTAAAGGTTTTAAGGCGCCCGGGCGGGAGCGCCCGCCATGCCCCAGAGGGCCAGGATAAAGCTGACGTCCCAGAGCCTCGAGGACGTGGACAAGGTGGCCGCCCAGATAAAGGAGATCAGCGAGAGGATGGGGGCCAGGGTCCGCGGCCCCATACCGCTGCCCACGAAGAAGCTGAGGGTGGTGACCAGGAAGAGCCCCTGCGGCCAGGGCGGGAAGACCTACGACAAGTGGGAGCTCAGGATACACAGGAGGCTCATAGACATAGAGGCCGCCGACCAGCGCGTCCTGGCGCAGCTGGCGAGGCTTAGCATACCAGAGTCCGTCGCGATACAGCTAAAGCTGACCGCCTGAGCGCCCGCCGGCCAGTAACGGATTTATTGGGCCCGGCCCGAGGGCCCGCCCGAAGATGTCCTGGTACGCCGTCCTCGTTCCAATCATCGTATCGGTCGTGGGGCTCGCGTACGGCGGATGGATGGCCGCATGGGTCCTCAGGCAGGACGCGGGCACGGAGCGCATGAGGGAGATAAGCGAGCTCATAGCGCTGGGCGCGAGGGCGTTCCTGGCCAGGGAGTACAGGACGATACTCCCGGTGGGCGTGGCGCTCGCGGCCCTCGTGGGAGCGGCGTACTACGTCGGCTTCCACAGCTGGCTCATGGTGGCGCTGGCCGTGCTCTCGTTCGCGCTGGGCGCCCTGGGCAGCGGCCTCGCCGGCTACATAGGGATGTACGTGACGACCAGGAGCGCGTCGAGGACGGCGCAGGCCGCGAGGTCCGGGGGGCTCGGCGGGGCCCTCAGGGTCTCCTACAGGGCGGGGAGCGTCATGGGCACGATGCTCGCCAGCATAGCCCTCCTGGTGGTCTCCGCGCTCTACATATCGTATCAGGCGATCCCGCAGTGGGCCGATGCCCTGATACCGGCGGCCTTCGGCGCCAGCCTCATGAGCCTCTTCATAAGGGTGGCTGGGGGCATCTACACGAAGGCGGCCGACTGGGGGGCCGACATCGTCGGCAAGGTCGAGGCGGGGATACCGGAGGACGATCCCAGGAACCCCGGCGTCATCGCGGACAACGTGGGCGACAACGTGGGCGACTGCGCGGGGATGGCGAGCGACGTCTACGAGAGCCTGGTGGTCGTGCTGACCGGCGCCATGTTCCT
>WYEM01000034.1 GCA_009903775.1 Nitrososphaerota archaeon
CCCAGTATGTGGCCCGTGCTCACGAGCTCCAGCCCGCCCTTGCCGTCCCTGACGCGCCTGAGCCTGATCCCCCTGACGTCCGCCAGGCGCGCGGTCTCCTGGGTCGCTATGACTTCGGACTCCGGGCTGGCGCGCGGCAGGTGGTCGGCGTGCGCGTGGGACACGAACGTGATGTCCGCGCGGACCTCCTCGCGCGGATCCAGCGCTATCCTCCTGCCGTTCACCTCCACCAGCAGCCCGCCTCCCGGCAGCGCCCTCGCGCGCACCCCGGACAACGCGCGCCTCCGGACCCCCTCCCCCTAAAATAGCATCCGCCGATCCGCGCGAGGGCGCCCACCTGAGCGTCGTTTATTTACCGGCGCCCTCATGGATGCTCGGGGATTGAAGGTCTCGATAGGGCTCGTGGGCAAGACGAACGCGGGCAAGACCACTTTCTTCAACGCCGCCACGCTGGGGACGGCGGAGGTGTCGACCTACCCCTTCACGACCAAGCGCGAGAACGTCGGCACAGCGTACGTGGTGACGCCGTGCGTGCACAGGGAGTTCGGCGTGACCTGCAACCCCAGGAACTCCATATGCAAGGACGGCTGGAGGTGGGTGCCGATAGAGCTCATAGACCTGCCGGGCCTCATAAGGGGCGCGCATGAGGGGAGGGGCCTGGGCACCCAGTTCATATCGGTGGCCGCGCAGTCCGACGCCCTGATCCACGTGGTCGACGCGTCCGGGAGCATAGACGAGGAGGGCAGGATAGCGGAGCCCGGGACGGGGGACCCGGTCAGGGACTACGAGGAGGTCGAGGGCGAGATCGTGCTCTGGTACCGCGACAAGATCGTGAGGAACGTGAAGGAGATGACGAAGGGCATGAGGAGCGGCCTCCCGCCCGAGAAGGCCATCGCCGCGCCGCTCCAGGGCATCAAGGTGACGGCCGAGCACGTAGCGCTCGCGCTCGAGAGGACCGGCCTGAGCGGCGGCGACATAGCCTACTGGAACGATGGCGAGATGTGGAGGTTCGCGTCCGCGCTGAGGGAGATATCGAAGCCCACGCTGGTGCTCGCGAACAAGATGGACAGGCCCAACGCGGTGGCCAACTACAGGCGGCTCAGGGACGCGTTCAAGGACGTCCTGGTGGTCCCCGCGAGCGCGGAGGCCGAGCTGATCCTCAGGAGGGCGGAGCAGAGGGGCCTCATACGCTACCTGCCGGGCGACGAGAGCTTCGAGATAGTGGACGCGTCCGGGCTCACGGAGCAGCAGAGGTGGGCCCTAGACCAGGTCAGGAGGCTCGTGCTGCACGAGATCATGAGGACCGGCGTGCAGTTCGCGCTCAACGTGGCCGTGTTCAAGCTCCTGAAGATGAACACGGTTTACCCGGTCTACGATCCCGTGAAGCTGACGGACAGGTCCGGCAACGTGCTCCCCGACGTCTACCTGATGCCCGATGGCTCGACCGTCAAGGACCTGGCCCGCGCGATACACTCGGACCTGGAGAGGGGGCTCCTCTACGCGATAGACGCTAGGACGGGACTCAGGCTGCCGGCCACCTACAAGCTGAGGGACAGGGACGTCCTGAGCATAGTGTCTGCGCTGCAGGAGAAGGCCCAGCGAGGGGCGGAGCCGCCATAAACCTATATTCGGCCCCACCGGCGATCGCGCGTGCTGGACAAGCGCTCCGTGGTCGGCTTCATACTGGACAACCTGAGGAGGACGGGCGACCCCCTGGCCGCCACGGGCGAGGAGCTCTCATCGTGGGCGGCGGGCGTGCCCAGGCCGCCGTCCGAGTACCTGATCTACACGGGCCACCTTTACCAGTTGGTCCCGCGCATGAGGGCCTCAATAGGGGCGCTGAGGGCGATCGACTCCTCGCCGGGCTCCGGGCTCGTCCTGCGCCTCGGCCGCCTGGCGGCGGGCGCGCTCTCGATAGCGCCCGATGGCGGACTCTCCTCGCGCGTGTCGGCGATGCTCCGCAACGCCCACGACCTGCTCCGCGCCTCCGGGATCGAGGCATCGTACGCGGGCCCCTCGGAGCCCTATTCGGGGATACTCCTCCATGACCTGGGGCTGGTCGACCCGTTCAGGGAGCAGGCGAGGCGCGTCCTCGACTTCCTCGAGGCGTCGCGCGCCAGGGTCGTAGTGACGCTCGATCCGCACACGACATACGCGCTCAGGGAGCTCTACCCAAAGTACGTCGGGAGCCCGCCCGAGGTCAGGCACATACTGGAGCTCGTTGACCCCTCGGCAGTGACGAGGAGGGCCGGCGTCGGCGCGGAGGACCTCAAGGTCCACGACTCCTGCCTGCTGGCCAAGGCGCTCGGCCTGCACGGGCGCCTCCGCGAGGTCCTCTCGTCCGCCGGGTACAGGGTCCACGAGCCGGCGCGCTCGGGCACGAGGACCTTCTGCTGCGGCGGGCCGCTTAGCTCGCTCTTCCCGAGGGTGGCCGCGGAGATCTCCAGGAGGAGGATGGAGCAGCTGTCGGCCCTCCCGGGGATCGCCGTCTCCGCGTGCCCCGTGTGCCTGGCCAACCTGGGGGCGCTGGGCGAGGTCATGGACTGGCTGGAGGTCGTGGAGGCGGGTCGCAGGTGAGCGGGGATCCCTTCCTGGAGCTCAAGAGGGAGGCATATCGCTGGCTCTCCGACGAGAGGGCGAGGGCCGGGATGGAGAGGGCGAGCGCCAGCTTCGAGGCGTCGCGCCGCCTGCTGGAGGGCAACGCGTACGTGGAGGAACTCGCGCGGGAGGTCCGCGAGGTGAAGCGCAGGGCGCTCAGGGAGCTGGAATCCCTCGTGGCCCGCGCCCGCGAGAGCCTGGAGAGGAACGGCGCCCACGTGGTTGTAGCGCGCACGAGGGACGATGCTCTGCGCGCCGTCGGGGATATAGTAGGATCGGGGAAGCTCGTCGTAAAGTCCAAGAGCATAGTGACGGAGGAGCTGGGCCTGAGGGAGTACCTGCGGGGCCTGGGGAACGAGGTCTGGGAGACCGACCTGGGCGAGTTCCTCCTCCAGATATCGGGCAACAGGCCGTCCCACTTCGTCGCGGTCTCCATGCACCTGCCCCGCGAGGAGGTGCTGGACCTCCTGAGGGAGAAGCTGAACTACAGGGGGCCGGGCGACGTGCCGAGCATGGTGGGGGCGGTCAGGGAGTTCCTCAGGGACAGGATAATGAGGGCCGACGTCGGGATAACCGGCGCCAACGCCGTCGCCGCCGAGGACGGCGCGGTCGTCCAGGTGGAGAACGAGGGGAACGCCAGGCTGACGGGCACGGTCCCACCGGTCAACGTCGTGGTCACGGGGATAGACAAGGTGGTGCCGACGCTCGTCGACGCGTTCAGGGTCGCGCTCCTGGAGTCCTACTACGTCGGGGGCACGCCCCCCACGTACGTCAACGTGACCTCCGGCCCCAGCGGGACGCGCGACGTCGAGCACGTGCTCGTCAGGCCCGCCCAGGGCGCGAAGGAGATGCACGTGGTCCTGGTGGACAACGGCAGGTCGGCCGCCCTGGGCACGCCCCTGGAGGAGGTCCTCGCGTGCATCAGGTGCGGATCCTGCCAGCTCGCGTGCCCCGTCCTGACCACGGTCGGCCCGGCGTGGAGCAGCGGCGCCTACATGGGGGGCATAGGCGTGCTCTGGACAGCCATCACCATGGGCGCCGGCGCCGCCCGCCCGCTGGCGGACATGTGCGCGGAGTGCCGCGTCTGCGAGGAGTACTGCCCCATGGGGATAAGGGTCGGGCTCCTCGCGGGCGAGATCAAGCGCGGTGCGGGGCAAACTTGAATTGCAACCCCGGGAGGTACCCCCGCATGCCGCTCGTGGAGCTCGGCGAGAGGAGGCCGACGGTCCACCAGTCCGCTTTCATCGCGCCCTCGGCCTGGCTGATAGGCGATGTGAGGATAGGCGCCGGATCCAGCGTATGGTTCAACGCGGTCCTCAGGGGGGAGCACTCGGAGATAATCGTGGGCGAGGAGAGCAACCTGCAGGACTGCGTCGTGGTCCACCCGGACAGGCAGGCCACCATAATAGGGAGGAGGGTGACGGTGGCCCACGGGTCGGTCCTCGAGGGCGTGGTCCTCGAGGACGAGGTCCTCGTGGGCATAAGGTCGGCGGTCCTCGAGGGCGCGCGCGTCGGGAGGGGAAGCGTGATAGCCGCGGGGAGCGTGGTCCCCGCCGGAATGGACGTGCCGCCGGGGAGCCTGGTCATGGGGTCGCCCGCCACGGTCGTCGGCGGCGTCAGGGGCGAGATGGCGAGGATAGCCCAGGAGGGCTGGAGGCACTACGTCGAGCTCGGCGAGCGCTACCGCACCTCGATGAGGCTGATTTGAGCGGCGCGTTCGAGCTGCTCCACCCCAGGATCAGGGAGCTCCTGGCCCTGAGGGGGATCTCGGGACCTACCCCGCCCCAGTCCGACGCGATACCGGCCGTCGCGTCCGGCGCGAACGTGCTGATCGTGGCGCCCACGGGCTCCGGGAAGACCGAGGCCGCGCTCCTCCCGGTCCTCGACGCCATTCTCAGGCTCAGGCCCGAGCCCGTGTCGGCCCTCTACGTGACCCCGCTCAGGGCGCTGAACAGGGACCTAGTGGAGAGGATAAGCTGGTGGGCCTCGCAGCTCGGCCTCTCCGTCGCGGTGCGCCACGGGGACACGCCCGCGGACGAGAGGAGGAGGCAGGCCAGGAGCCCCCCCGACCTGCTGATCACGACCCCCGAGACCCTGCAGGTGCTCCTGGTGGCCGACGTGATGAGGAGGCACCTGTCGCGCGTCAGGTGGGTGATAGTCGACGAGATCCAGGAGCTCGCCGAGGACAAGAGGGGGTCCCAGCTCGCGGTCATCCTGGAGAGACTGGCGAGGCTCTCCGGCGAGTACCAGAGGATAGGACTGTCGGCGACGCTGGGATCCCCCGAGGCCGCCGGGGCGTTCTTGGTGGGCCCTGGGAGGAGCTGCTCCGTCGTCGTGTCGCGCCCCCCCAAGCCCTACGAGATACGCGTGGCATTCCCCGGCCCCGGCGGGGATGGCGAGGCGCAGTCGCTCGGCCTGCACCCCGCGGCGCTCGCGCGGCTCAGGGTCCTCCTGGCCGAGGCCAGGTCCAACTCGCCCGTGCTAATATTCACGAACACCAGGAGCGAGGCCGAGGTCCTGATCAGCAGGATCAGGCTGCTGGACCCCGACTTCCGCGCCGAGGTCCACCACAGCAGCATATCCCTGGAGAGGAGGCTCAGCGCGGAGTCCGGGCTCAAGAGAGGCGACCTGGACGCGGTGATCTGCACGAGCAGCCTGGAGCTCGGGATAGACGTCGGGACGGTGAACGCGGTCATACACTACGGATCCCCGAGGCAGGTCACCAAGCTCGTGCAGAGGGTGGGGAGGAGCGGCCACTCCCTGGGCCGCGTGTCCAGGGGGCTGATAATAGCCGTCGATGAGGACGACGCCCTCGAGGCCGCGGTCATAGCCCGCAGGGCGACGGCGGGCCTGCTCGAGGACCTGGTGATACCCCACGCGCCCCGCGACGTGCTGGTGCAGCAGGTGGCTGGGATACTCCTCGAGGACCGCGTCATCAAGGTGGCGGACCTGCTCGCGCTCCTCAGGAGGAGCTACCCGTACCGCGACCTCTCGGAGGCCGACCTCTCGGAGGCCCTGGACTTCATGTCGGGGCTCAGGCCGCCGCTGGCCAGATACTCCCAGGCGGACGGCGCCGCCTACGTGCCGGCATCGGCGAGGAGGCTGCTCGAGTACCACTTCGAGACCCTGACCATGATACCGGAGGAGCCGAAGTACGTGGTGATCAGGGAGGACGGGAGCCCCATAGGGGTCCTGGACGAGGAGTTCGTCGCCGGCTACGTCTCGATCGGCGTCAAGTTCGTGCTGGCGGGCAGGCCCTGGGTTGTCAAGCAGGTCCTGGAGGGCACGGTGGTGGTGGAGGAGTCCGATGACCCGCTCGGCGCGATACCGAGCTGGGTGGGCGAGGAGATCCCCGTCCCGCTGGAGGTCGCGCGGGAGGTCGGCGCCCTGAGGAGGAGGATCGCCGAGTCCGGCCCCCGCGTGCTGGTTGAGGAGTACGGGATGTCCCAGGAGGACGCGGAGAGGGCCGCCGCGCACGTGCTGGAGCAGGTGAGGAGGGGGCTGCCGCTGCCCACGGAGTCCCGCATCACGGTGGAGAGGTGGGAGGACTACTCCATAGTGCACACGCACATGGGCCTCAAGGCCAACAGGACCCTCGCCCGGCTCCTGGCGCACGCGCTCTCCCGCGCCTCCGGGGAGGACTACGTGGTCTACCAGGACCCGTACCGCATCTACATAAGGGGCAACGCGACGACGCGCATGGTGGTGGAGGCGCTCAGGTCGCTCGCGTCCTCCGACATCGAGTCCGAGGCCAGGGCCGCGTTCGAGGACTCCTGGCTCTTCCTCAGGAAGCTCGTCCACGCCGCCAGGAAGATGGGCGTGGTCAGCGCCAAGTCCGCGCTCAGCGGCGCCGACGTGCGCAGGCTCAGGGACGCCATGAGGGACACGCTCGTCGGCAGGGAGGCCTGGAGGTCGCTCGCCGAGGAGGACCTGGACCTGGGGGCGGTCAGCCGGCTCCTGCTCGCCGTGTCCGAGGGGTCCGTGGAGGTCGCGGACCTGGGGGAGCTCGAGGAGCCCACGCCGGTGGCCCGCGTGGGGCTCGAGAGGGCGATGGTCAGGGGGGAGGTCGTCGACAGGGCCAGGATGAGGAGGCTCGTGCTCTCGTCCGCCAGGGCCAGGCTGGGCTCCCCGGTCGTGCTCGCCTGCATGGACTGCCTGGACTACGTTGAGCGCTCGAGGCTGTCGGACGCCGGCGGCGACCTCTCCTGCCCGGTCTGCGGGTCGAGGCGCATAGCCGTGCTCGACGCCGACGAGGACGACGTCCGCGCGCTCCTGAACGGGCTGCTGGAGAGGGGCAGGGCGCCCAGGGACCTGGAGCAGCTGCACAGGAGGGCGCTGTCCACGTCCGCGCTGGTCGAGAAGCACGGATACGCGGGGGCCGTGGCGTCGCTCTTCCGCCTCCCGCGCTCGGCCGCCGATCGCATCCTGTCGCAGTCCAAGTGGGGTGACATAGATCAGCTACTGCTCGCCCTGGCGGAGGAGGAGCGCAATCACCTGGTCAGGGAGATGGCCCTGCGCTCCCGCCCCCGCCGGGCCTGATGGCTATCAGAGCCCTGGCCAGCCTCTCCACGTCCACCTCGGCCTTGGTCCTCCAGCCCAGCCTCACAACGTCGTCGACCTCTATGTAGCCGAGCCTCGAGAGCCTGTAGAGGGCCTGCTCAGCCCTCCACTTGCTCAGCTTCGCCTGGAGCTCCTGCTGCACCTCCTTGAGCGGGACCTCGCCCCTGCCCCCGTAGGTCAGCGCCACTATCAGCGCGAGCGCCGCGGCCTCGACGACCGTGAGGGGGCTCCCCACCTCCAGCGCCGGCTCGGAGGAGACGAGCAGGTACCTGGCGAAGTCGGGCCCCTTCCCCTCCTCCTCGACGGACCTGAGCTCCAGGCCGAGCTTGGCGGCCTCCACCCCGACCACCTCGAGCACCTTGAGGTAGCCCGGGCCGAAGCGCCTCCTGAGCTCCCAGCCCTTCACGCCCGGCCTCCCCCTGTTCACCAGGAGCATCCTCAGCATCCTGAGCGCCTTGTCCCTGAGGTCCCCCCCCGCCTGGCCCGAGGGGGCACCCTCCCTGGAGCTCACACCTCGATCACCACCGACCTGACCTCGCCCTCGGGGCGCGGCGTCACGAGGTATCTGTCGCGCTCAGGATCGTACCTGAGCCCGACCTCCCCGCGCGTCACGAGGTGCGCCAGCAGGTAGGCCTCCCTCACCCTGGCCTCCCTGCCGCCGCTGAGGACCTCGTCCAGCGAGACCTCCCCGCCCCCCTCCAGCGCCCCCATAAGCCTGGACCGGAAGGAGGAGAGGTCCTCCTCGAAGTTGTCCGGCTCCAGGGGGGCGGTCACCGGGCGCTCCCTGCGGGCGGGGGACTCCGGGGGCCTCTGCGGCCTCAGCCCCTCCCAGTACTCGGCCGCCCTGACCAGGTACACCTCGTTGACGTTCGATACCCCCACGGCTGGGAACTGCGCCGAGTACAGCGCCCCCGCGAGCTCCCTGGCATCGAGCGCCTCCGCCCTCCTCCTCAGGACCTCCGGCGATATCGTCGCGAGCAGCCTGCCCTCGACCCACTCGTCCTGCATCTCCACCAGCCTGCTCAGCGCCTCTATGGCCCTGCTGTCGGCCAGCAGGAGCTCGACGTCGTCCGAGTCGTAGTCCTCGCGGAGGTCGGCCAGCAGCTCCCCCACGCTGACCGAGAAGGGGTCCTTCCCCTCCCTCTCGACCTCGTCCACCAGCATGACTATCCGGTCGCGGGCCTCTATCCTGCTCCTGTCGCCGCGCCGCCTCGCCGACAGCTGACACACCCCCCACCTTCTGCACTATTATGTAGTGGGCGCTGGAATCGACGAAGCTGGGGTAGCCCGGCGTTATCACGAGGTATTGCACCCCCCGCTCCTCCTTGAACATTTCGTGCAGGACCCTGAAGAACGTCGCCCTGGTGGCGGGATCCATGTGCACGTCGAACTCGTCCACGGCCCTGAACGGTGACACCGTCCTGCCCTGGAGGGCCAGCAGGAACGCGGTCACGGCGGTGCTCCTCTCGCCCCCGCTCTGCCGGTACGGGTCCAGAAGCATCGGCTCCGTCCCCCTGAACCCCACGTACACTTCCAGGCCCGCCTCCGACGGCGACTGCCCGTAGGTGATCTTGGCGTACCCGGCCGCCCCCACGGCGGACAGGAGCTCCGAGAACCTCGAGTTCAGGTCGCCGACGAGCGACTCCAGCTCCCTCCTCCAGACCTCCATCCTCCTCCCTATCTCCTCCACAAGCATCGCCTTGTTGCGGGCCAGCTCCCTCAGGCGCTCGCTGACGCCCTCGAGCCTGGACCTTATGTCCCTGTAGAGCTCCTCGACGTCCACCGGCAGGTCGCCCAGGGCCCTGATCTTAGCCTCGAGGATCCTTATCTCGTCCTCCAGCTCGCCCTCGTCCCGCAGGCGCTCGGGCCTCTCGCCCCTGGCCTCCTCCCTGGCCGCCTCGAGCTCCTCCCTGTAGCGGGCCTCCTCCCTGGCGAGCCTCCCGGCCTCCTCCCTGGCGAGCTTCGCCCTGTACTCCGCGAGCGCCCTCTCGGCGCTGTCGTAGGCTATCTCGTCGACGACCTTGAGTGTCCTCGCCCTGTCCCCGGCGTCCAGGGCCGCCTCCAGCTCCCTCCTGAGCCGGGCCAGCTCCTCCCCCAGCCTCGCCGCCAGCCCCTCCTCCTGCCCCGCCTGTGTCTCCAGCTCCCTCCTCCTGTCCCCGATCCTCCCCAGGGCCGCCTCCAGCCTGGCCACGCGCGCCCACGCCAGTTCCCCCCTGGCCTCCTCGAGCCTCCTCTCGAGCTCCCTCCTCTCGCTCACCTTCTCGTACAGCATCCTCCACTGGCCCTCCATGGCCCTCAGCTGCTCCAGCTGCTTCTCCTTCTCCCTCTCCTCGGCCTTCACGCCCTCCAGGCGCTCTATGGCCCTCTCCAGCCGCCTGCGGTACCCGGAGATCCCGGTCGCCTCCTCCACGAGCAGCAGCCTCTCCTGTGGCGATAGGGTGGCGAACTCGTCTATGAGCCCCTGGTGCATTATTATGAGGAGGTTGTCGGGGTTCAGCCCCAGGTCCCTCAGCATGTCGACCACCTCCAGCCTGTCCGCCCTGCGATAATCTATCTCGAACCAGTACTCGCCGCTCGACCTCACGACCCTGGACAGCCTTATCACGTCGCTCCTCCTGGGCAGCGGCCTCCTGCCGTCCCTCTCGCTGTTGTCTAGGAGGAGCGTGACCCTGGCCTGGTCCCTCCCGTGCCTCACGAGCTCGCTGAGCCTGCGGGACCTCTCCGTGTGGCTCTGGCCCATGGCCAGGGATATCGCGAGGAGTATCGAGGACTTCCCCGCGCCGTTCGGGCCCAGGATCACGTTCAGCCCGGGCGCCAGCCTGATCCTGCTGTACTCGTGGCTCATGAAATCCTCCAGGATCACTTCCCTGATGAAGGGCCTGGGCTGACCCTCGACGCTCATCCAGCGCCCCCGCCTCTCTGGCGGCCTCCTCGAACCTCAGCAGCTGCTCCAGCGTGGGGCTCCCGCGGACCTCGAGCCTCGTCGCCTTGTAAGCGCCCGCTATCGTGGCCCTCCTGAGCGCCTCCGCGTCGCCCGAGCCCGCGGCCTTCAGGGCCGCGAACACCCCTATGAATGCGTCCCCGCACCCCACGCTGTTGACGACCTTGAGCCCCATCCTCCCCAGGTCAACCGACGGCTGCACGATGAGCTCCCCCCCGGATCCCGCGAGCAGCGACCCCCTGCTGCCCAGCGTCACGACCACCTTGGGCCCCTCCCTCGAGAGGGCGACGGCCCCCCTGTCCGGATCGCCGGGCCCGGCGAGCTCCGCGAGCTCCCACTCGTTGAGCACCAGGTAGTCGACCCTCCTCATCAGGGACTTGATGAGCTCGGGGCTCTCCGATGCCTTTATGCCGGGCGCGAGCACGACGGTCTTGCCCTCCCCCAGCGCCAGGTCCACCAGGCCCTCCATGAACCCGACGGGGACGTCCATCACGACTATCACCTTCGAGCTCGCGACCGTGTCCCTCACGTCCGCCAGGTCGACGTGGTCCCTCCCCAACATCGTGAGGGCGCCGTGGAACGATATTATCATGTTCTCGCCGGTGCCCTCGTCCACGACCACGAACGCCCTGCCCGAGGGCTCGCCCTCTATGACGAATAGGCCCCTGACGTCCACGCCCTCGTTCTGGAGCCCCCTGAGCAGCCTCCTCCCGAGCTCGTCCTCGCCGACGGCGCTTATCACGGCGCCCTCCTCCCTCCCAAGGATCCTAGTGACCGCGGTCGCGACGTTCGCGGCCTTCCCGCCCGGGAACTCCAGCACGCTGACCGCCCTGACGCCCATCCCGGGGCGCGGGAACCCCCTCGAGAGTATCAGCGTGTCCCAGTTGCTGGCGCCCGCCGCCGCCACCGACGTCAAACCGCCTCACCCACCCCCATGTCCCTGAGCCACTTCGCCACCGCGTACATGGACACCTCGTAGGTGCCGTACACGTCCTCCCTGTAGGCTGACCTCACCTCGACGCCGTCGCCGGCGGCCGCCCCCTCGAAGTAGTAGTTGAGGACTGGCCACTCCCCCGGAACCTGGACCAGTATCTCCCCCTCCCTGGCGCCGGGCGACACCAGGGCCCTGCCCGCCAGCGCCGCCTCTAGCCTCCTCAAGTTCATGAGGATCCTCATGTGCGGGGCCTCCACCCGGAGAGAAAAAAGGTTACCTCGACCCTCAGAGCATCTCCAGTATCTCCTCGATGATGGCCCTGTCGGCCTTCGTGCCCTCCTTGGCCCTCTCTACGTGCCTGGCCGCGTTATCCAGCGCCGTCCTCACCGCCTGGTTGAGGCCCCATCCCTCGCCGATCCCCGTGAAGATGCCCCTCGGGCTGTACACTTGGACCCTGCAGTGCGTGAGCCTCCTCCCCCTCCTCCTCTCCCTGTGCCTCTTGAGGTATATGACCGCGTGCGCGGGCCCGAGGAACTCCCTGTACTTCCTGAGGAATCCGTCTATCATGCTCCTGAGCTTATCCCTGTCCAGCTCCACGTTGTCGAACTCCTCCGGATCCTTCACGGAGAACTGCACGATTATCGGCGCCCCCTCCTCGCCCACGTGGACGATCCTCCTCAATATGTCCGAGCGCGTGAGCAGCCCCCTCAGCCGCCCCGCGCCGTCCACCACTATCACCGATGCTATGTCGCGCTGGATCATGAGGTCCGCCGCCCTCCTGAGGTCGTCGTCCGGCAGGACGGACGCGACGTCGCGGCTCATGAGGTCGGCCACGCGCCTGTCCAGGGGGCCGGCGCCCCCCTCCTGGATGCCGCCGCGCGGCCTCAGCACCTTCTCTATGACGTCCCTTATCGTGAACATCCCGACGACGCGGCCGCGGTGCAGCACCGGGAGCCTGAAGACGCCCTCCCTCCTCATGAGGGCGAGCGCCCTGGCCGCGGTCTCTTCGTCCTCCACCCAGACGGGGTCCGAGGTCATGACTTCCGAGACCCTGGTGCCCCCGAAGCCCGTCCCGACGGCGGCCTTCATGACGTCGACGTCGCGCACCACGCCCACGAGCGCGCCGTCCGACGTCACCGGCAGGTGGCTCAGGTCGTTCTCCACCATGAGCCTGGCAGCCCTGATCAGGTCGTCCTCGGGGGAGACCCTGGGCGCCTTCCTGTAGAGCGACCTGACCTTGGTCGTCGACGGGTCCGACAGGGTCCTCAGGGCCATCCGCTCCGTGAGTATCCCGGCGTAGTTGCCCGACTCGTCGACGACCACGACGGCGCCGCCGCCCCTCTCCAGCTTGCCCAGGGCCCTGGAGAGGGTCTCATCCAGGCGCACCGTCTCGAAGTCGCGGATCATTATGTCGCCGACCCTTATCGACCTCAGCGCGTCGTGCGCAGCCAATCCGCGAATAACTCCGTAGGGACGTCTAATAAGTGAAGCGGCATGGTCGGATGGGTCCGAACGGCCCTCGTGGACGCCCGGGAAGGTCCCGTCCGGTGGGAGCTCCGCCGACTGCCGCGCGGCCGGGCCCCGCGCTGGGGGCGGCTCGCGGGGCGCCGGGGCCGCTCCCCCTCAGCGCCGCGCTGAGGTATCCCGCTATCTGCGCGAGCGCGTCGCGCCCCGCCCTCAGCCTGGGGTAGAACCGTATGAAGCCGTGAGTCATGCCCAGGTACCTGGTCGCGGTCGCGGGGACCCCCGCGGCCCTCAGCCTGTGCGCGTAGATCTCGCCCTGATCCCTCAGCGGATCGTACTCGGCCGTCACCACCAGCGCCGGCGGCAGGCCCCTCAGGTCCTCGGCGAGCAGCGGCGACGCGTAGGGGTTCGTGGCATCGCGCGGGTCAGCGAGGTACTGCGCGACGAACCACCTGTCCATGCGCTCCTCCAGCATGTAGCCCTCGCCGAACTCGAACCTGGAGGGCGACATGTCGATCACGTTGAGCACCGGATATATCAGCACCTGGGCCCTGATCAAGTCGCCCCTCCCGGCGTCCCTGGCCATCAGGCTCACGGCCGCCGCCAAGTTCCCGCCGGCGCTGTCGCCCGCCACGGCGATCGCATTCGGGTCAACGCCGAGCTCCTCCGCGGCCTCGCCCGCCCAGACGACCGCGTCATATGCGTCGTGGACCGCGGCGGGGAACTTGTGCTCGGGCGCGAGCCTGTAGTCCACGGACATCACGGCGGCGCCCGACAGCGTCGACAGGCGCCTGCAGATGTTGTCGTGCGTCTCGACGCTGTAGTAAACGAAGCCGCCGCCGTGGTAGTAGACCACCAGGGGCGGGCGCTCGATCGAGCGCGGCCTGTAGAGCCTGGCGTGGATTTCCCCGTCCCTCCCCCGCACGGCCACATCGGCGACCGACCCCACCTCCTTCATTCCCCCATAGATTGACAGCATTCTCTCATCAGATGCCCTCCTGAGCTCCTGCGGCGAGACGCTGCCGAGGTCGGCCGGCGCGGGCGGCGAGCTACGTATTATCTCCCTCAAGACGGGATCCAGCGGCATCTGGCGGGCCGCCCGCCTGCGCCTAAAAAGGATATTGCAGGCCCGTCCCGCCATCGATGATAGCGCGCGATCCCTCTGGGGAGCGTGCCCGCCTGTGGTGGGCACGCTCCCGAGCTACTTCGCTCGCGCCGCCGCCTCGGAGCTCCTGGAGAGGAGCTCGGCGTACCCTCCCTCCCTCATCTTCTTGGCGGAGTACTCGAGCGCCCTGAAGAGCGGGAGCTCCTTCCCCGCCAGCGCCTGTATGAGGGCGCCGCCGGCGGAGCTCACGTGGTCTATCCACTTGCTCAGGCCGAACCGGTCCAGCGCCGTCGCCAAGTGCCCCCCACTCACTATGGTGGTCCCGAAGGAGGAGGCCAGCGCGTGCAGCAGCTCGCGCGTCCCGACGTCGAACCCCTCCAGCTCGAACGCCCCCGGCGGACCGCTCATGAAGACGGTGCCGCTGCTCCTTATCACCTTGGAGTACTCCTTTATGGTCCTGGAGCCTATGTCCAGGGGCCGCGCGCCGGGCGGGAGCTCTGACACCGGCAGCTCCACGCGCTTGCCGTCCTTCTCGATCGCCAAATCCTTGGGCATGTCTATTATCGAGGGATATCTCTGGAGGAGCTCCTTGGCCTTCGACATCGACCAGTCGTCGACCTTGTCCAGCGCGCCCTGGTACTTGCCGGCCGCCTTCAGGAAGACCAGCGCCACCACGCCGGTGACCAGGACCCTGTCCGCCCTCCTGTTCTCCAGGAGCGCGTCCAGCGCCTCCAGCCTGTCCCTCACCTTGCTCCCGCCGAGGACAGCGGTGAACGGCCCCTTCTGCACGATCTCGAGCTTCTGGAGCTGCTTCAGCTCCTTCATCACCAGCACGCCCGCGGCCGTCGGCAGGTAGTACGGGAACCCTATTATGGACGGGTGGGCCCTGTGAGCGGTCGGGAAGGCGTCCAGCACGAAGCCGTCGAACAGCCTCCATAGCCGTTGAACAATGAAAGTCCTGGCGGCCTCCTCCACCGAGGGGTACTGCTGCGTCTCCTCGGACATCAGCCTGAGGTTGTCCAGCAGGAGCACCTCCCCCTCGCTCAGGGACTCCGCCTCCCTCCGGGCGGCCGGTCCCATGACGTCGTCGACGAACCTGACTTTCTTCCCCAGGATCCTCGACAGGATCTCCGCGTGCTCCTCCAGCGACACGAAGTCCCTCTCCCCCACCCTCCCCTGGTGGCTACACACGACGACCTTGGACCTCCCGAGCGCCCTCAGGGTGACTGCCGCCTCCTCCATCCTGGTGTGCTCGATCAGCCTCCCGGTCTTCGGGTCCACGGGCGTGTTTATGTCCACCCTGACCAGGATGCGTTTCCCCTCCGGTTCCAGGTCGTCCAGCGTCAGGAAGTCCAGCTCGCTGAGCCTGAAGCCGGATTTCAAGCCAACCGGGTTTTAGTAAAACATACTATTAAAGTATTAATTGCGCGAACTGGGTCGTGCCCGGGGACCCTCGGACGGCCGCGACCTGCTTGACGACCTCCGGCCTGACCTTCCTGAACACCCTGTAGCCGCATATGCACTTTATGCTCAGGTTGGCGCTCAGGTAACTGTCCAGCTCCCTCTTCGTTATCCTGGCCCCGCACCTCACGCACTCGTAGACGACATCGCCGG
>WYEM01000085.1 GCA_009903775.1 Nitrososphaerota archaeon
CCCGTCAGGGGCGCGATGGTGGGCCTGGGCCGCGCGCCTCGCCCACCGCGGGGGGCGAGGCGCGATCCCGCTAAACTGTAAATTGGCAGGTGCGGGCGCGCCCCCTCACACCATCCGGCCGCGCCGAGCCAGATGGGCGCCCGGTCACGGGCATCGACGCGCCGTGGTCAGATAAACATCAGCGGCCGGGTCCGCGTCGATAGAACTCGAAGGGGGAGACCCTCTCCACGGGCCCCAGCGCCTCCAGCCTCCTCCGCTGCGCGTCCATTATCTCGAAGAACTCCCGGGGGACGCCGCCGATTGAGGAATAAATTCTAACAATTCTCCCTATTTTCTCCAGGTACTTCGATACGCGCACCGCGAACTGCTCCCCGTAGGCCTCCCTGGTGTACTCGGCCGCGAGCACGCTGGAGAAGAGCCGGCGGAGGTCCTCGTACCTGGGCAGGAGGCCTATGGGCGTCCTCAAGGGCTCGACCTCATCATGCACGCGGAGCTCCATCCAGGCCAGCCAGACCCTCTTATCGCTCTTCGAGTTCAGGTAGCGCCCATCGGAGCCCCTCAGGAAGTAGTTGACGCCGAATATCCTTGGAGGGCTGCCCCTCCTGCCGAACTCCAGGTAGCGCGCTATGTATTCGCCCAGCGGGACCGAGAGGAAGTCAAGGTTAGCCATGGGATTGAACTCCATCTCGCCCGATTTCCCCAGGACGGCGGCGGTCCTCTCCGACTCCAGCGACGCGGCTATCGTGACCACGCCGTGGCTCCAGTCGAACGACTCCAGCAGGGGCGGCGCGGTGTCGGGATCCCTGCTGCCGAAGATGACGCCATCGACCCTGACGCCGCGCGGATCGTCATATTTTGGATCCAGGTTCCTGAAGGACCTGAGCGGCACGGTGAACCTCGCGTTGGGGTGCGAAGGCGGCACCGGTTTCCCGCTCTGGTCCACCTTCCCCCTGTGCCACTCGCCCGAGAAGTTTATACCGCTGTCCGGCACCGGGCCGTCCTTACCGTTCCAGTACACCCCGCCATCGCTCAGCATCAGCACGTTCGAGAATATCACCTCGCCGGGGCTCTCCAGGACCTCGTAGATCACCGGATCGTCGGCCGAGTTTATCCCCTCTATGATTCCGAACACGCCGGCCTCGGGGTTCACGGCCCTGACCTCGCCGTCCACCCACCTGAGGTACGCGAGGTCATCGCCCAGCAGCCTGCCCAACATGGCCGTGGAGGTCTTGCCGGACATGGAGGGGAAGGCGCCAGTGAAGTACGTGACGCGCCCGCCGGGCCCGTCCACGCCCGCGAGGAACATGTGCTCGGAAAGCCAGCCCTCCCTCATAGCCCTCCTTATGGTGAGCCTCAGCGCCAGCTTCTTCAGCCCCATGCTGTTGCCGCCGTACTGGGTGTTCACGCTGTAGACGGTCTCCCCCTCCACATCTATGTAGATCCTGCGCTTCGAGATGTTCCTGCTCCTCCCCATCTCGTCCAGCTCGCCCTGGGAGTGGAGGAACTTCAGGTAGCGGACGCCCCCGCCCGCCCTCACGGCCTCGGAGTAGGCGCTCCTGTACAGGATGTTCTCGCTGTGCATGACGTACGCGGAATCCGTTATCTGGACCGCGAGCATGCTGAAGGGCGACCCGAGGGGCCCCAGCGAGTATATTCCCACGTACATCTGCCTCCCCCTCATCGATCCCTTGAGGAGCTCGGTGACCTCGCGGAGCCCGTCCTCCCTCGGCTTCGTCCTGACGAACGGCAGCTCCTCGCCGGGCCCCACGAGTATGGCGGTGTCGTCCCTGGCCCTGGCCTGGTCGAGCGGGCTGTCGAAGTGCAGGGTGTGTCCCGGCGTCCGCAGCCTCAGCTCCTCGCCCTTCCTGAGCGCCTCGCCCCTGATGTACTCCAGGTCCTCCGGGGATCCCGTGGAGACGAAGACGCTGTCGGGTCTGCACAGCTCGACTGCGCCCTCGACGAATGATATGAGGTCATCGTTCCCCGTGGCTGCCAGCAGCCTCCAGGCATTGGAGTCCCTCGGCATGCCGTTCGGCGTCGGATTCAACATCGCAGGGCCCCTTTCCGCGCCTTTTAAGGGATGTTTTTAATTATTCCGGGTTCACGCGCGCTGGCCAGATGAGGCGATGGCGAGGGCGCGGCGAACCCCGGAGATCACGGGGGTTGCTGCTCATAGTTCTAGGCAGGCCGCTCGCGAAGCCGGCGCCCATCGTCTACGATATTACGCGTCAGGGTCGCGCGGCAGCGGCAGCAGGAGCTCGTAGGGCACCCTCACCTCGACCTTCGCTGGCCGGCGCCCATCCGCGCTGACCACGGCCGCGGCGATCCTATCGCAGTACCCGCACTCCTCGCAGGACATCACCTCGCAGTCGTGCTCCTCGAAGAATTGGATCCAGTTACGGGGGAACCTAGAGTTCTCGATCCTCAGGCGCCCGAGCAGGTCCATCCAGGCGCGGTGCTCCTTCGCCCCCTCGCCCAGCCTGGGCGCGAGCGCGGCCACGAACCCGACCATGTACTCCATGATGTCCAGGAGATTCCCGTCGTACCTCCCCTCGGAGTAGGCCCGGACGGCG
>WYEM01000043.1 GCA_009903775.1 Nitrososphaerota archaeon
TCAGACCCGTGCTGTCAAAAACGTACACCCTGATATCGTTCCCGGATCCCCCCGAGGCGGTGAGGGTCCCGCTCAGCACGACGTTGGTCGCCCCGTTGGGAACCGTGAATGAAATAACATCATATGTTCCTGGATTCACGGCCGCGGAGCCGCTGAACACAGTCTCGGTCTGCTGGACGTAGGACGGCCTGGGCTGTGCGTAGCTACCGCTCGACTGCTGCGCGCTCATCAAACTCGCGCCAATGAGCCCTCCAATGAATGCCACCACGACCACCACAACGACTATCGCTACGAGGGCCTTCTTGGACACGGCCACTCTCCTCATTATCGCCTTCATAGCGCTAACTTATTACTATTAAAGCTATGTTTCGGCTGATGTCGTCAATGATCGCTCCCTGAGGTTCAGGCTACGCTGAGTAACCCGTGTCGCGAGCACGGGCCGCCGCACCGGAAATTTCTTGAGCGCGCTGGGGAGGCGCCGTTCCCGCCCGGTTCCCACGCACATCTCGGGGCATGCCTCGGGGTGTGAGAGTTCCCGATTACGCGTGATTCCCGGGAACTTCCCACGCGTAATTTCAGGCCTTCGGAGCCTGAAGTCGCCGGTTCAAGTCCGGCCGGGCCCATGAGGGAGGCAGCTGTGAGCGGCCGCCGGCGCTCAACTTTAATAGCTCCGCCTCAATGGGCGCACGTTGATCAGGGCCGTAAAGGTCGACTCGGACGTCGGATACTTACTCCAGGAGCTGTCCAGGGACCTGAGGTCGAGCGGGCTGTCGCGCGTGGCGCGCATCCCGGCCCCGCGCGTTGGCGAGAGGTACAGGGACGTACTGGCTTCGCTCTACAGGACGTCGGGCAACGCCCTGGCCACGATATGGCTGGAGATGGACGACGGCACGAGGAAGGTGTACTCGTTCTACATGAGGGTGGACCTCGAAGCGGGATCCGGCGTCGGCAACCTCCTGGACGCGCCGGCCAGCGTCTCGGGGCACCTGATAGAGATAAGGGGCGGCGACGCCGTGCTCAGGGAGTACTCGCCCCTCGAGTTCCGCTCGGCCTCGGAGATGTTCCCCCGCATCGAGGAGATGGCGGAGCTCTACAGGCTGAGCGAGGACAGGATACTGAGTGAGAGGGCGCTCGAGGACTACTACGGCTGGCTTCGAGCCGAGGATGCGCGTTGACGTTCAGGGTTTTCCGCGACTCCGTGAGGAGGTCCGTCGACGCCGCGCTGGACTCCATGGGCCTCCGCGGCGTCGAATATAGTATAGAGGTCCCGCCGGATCCCTCGCTCGGGGACCTGGCGGTCAACGCCCCGCTCAGGGCGTCCAGGGTCCTCCGCGAGCCGCCCGGCGCCATCGCCGAGCGCATAGCCGGCGCCATATCCGAATCGCGCCCGCCGATCATAGGGCGCGTCGTCCCGCACCCCTCGGGATACGTGAACTTCTTCGCCGACGCCGCGGAGCTGGCCCGCCTGACCCTGAGGGCGGCGCTGGATCCCGGGGGCTGGCGCATCGACGTGGGGAGGGGGACCAAGGTCTCGGTGGAGCACACGAGCGTCAACCCGAACAAAGCTCTCCACATAGGCCATGCCAGGAACCTGGTGCTGGGCGACAGCCTGGCCAGGCTCCTCTCGGAGGTCGGATACCGCGTAGAGGTCCTGAATTACGTGGACGACACGGGCGTGCAGGTGGCCGACGTACTCGTCGGCATGCTGTACTTGGGCATGCCGGAGGACCCGCCCCCGGGCAAGAAGTACGACGCCTACTGCGGGGACGAGGTCTACGTCAGGGTCAACGAGCTCTACGAGGCCAGGCCTGAGCTCGTGGAGAGGCGCAGGGAGGTGATAGCGCAGCTCGAGAGGGGGTCCGGGCCCGCGTCGGAGCTGGCGGCCCGCGTGGTCCCCCGGATCCTCAGGGCCCAGCTGGAGACCTGCTGGAGGCTGGGCGCCAAGTACGACCTCCTGAACTGGGAGAGCCACATACTCAGGTCGGGCCTCTGGGAGAGGGCGTTCGAGGTGCTGAGGGAGGCGGGGGCCGTCAGGCTCGTGGAGGAGGGGGAGCTCGCCGGCTGCTGGGTCCTGCAGGCCCCCGAGGAGGGCGAGGAGAAGGTGCTCGTGAGGAGCGATGGCACCACCGTCTACGCGGCCAAGGACATACCCTACGCGGCCTGGAAGCTCGGGCTCCTTGGGGACCCCTTCCAGTACCGCAGGTTCGCGAAGCAGCCCGGAGGCGGCGACCTCTGGACCACGGATCTGGGAGGCGGCGAGGCGGAACATCCGACGTTCGGGTCATCCGACCTAGCGATAACGGTGATAGACGTCAGGCAGTCCAGGGTCCAGAGATTCGTCAAGTACGCGGTGGAGCTCCTGGGGGAGCGCTCGGGGCGGAGCAAGCGCTACCTGCACCTGGGGTACGAGGTCGTGGCCCTGAGCAGGAGGACCGCTGAGGCGCTCGGCATCGAGGTGCCCGAGGGGAGGCAGTTCGTGCACATGTCTGGCAGGAGGGGCGCCTACGTGAACGTGGACGACGTGCTGAACGCGCTCGCGTCCAGGGCAGCCGAGGAGGTGAGGAAGAGGAACCCCGACGCGCGGGACGAGTGGGTGCGCCGGGTCGCCGAGGCGATCGCGGTCGGCGCCCTCAGGTACCAGATGCTGAGGCAGGATCCCAACAAACTGATAATCTTCGACATGGAGGACGCCCTCCGCATAGAGGGGGAGACGGGACCATACCTCCAGTACACCTACGCCAGGGCCTCCCGCATACTCGAGAAGGCTGGAGGCATCCCCTCCGAATCCCTGGGGGAACTCGCTGCGCTCCTCTCGGCCCCGAAGGAGGTGAAGCTCGTCAAGCTGATGTCCAAATACGACATGGAGCTGGAGGAGGCGGCCGCGGAGCTCAGCCCCAAGAGGCTCGCCACGTACTCGTACGAGCTAGCTGACGCGTTCAACGCGTTCTACGAGGCGCACAGGGTCCTGCAAGAGCCCGACGAGAACAGGAGGCTCGCGAGGCTGGCGCTCGTGGGGGCCTTCCGCTCCCTCATGGGGAGGCTCCTGACGCTGATGGGCATCGAGCCGCTCGACAGGATCTAGGCCTGCCCCCGGGCGCAGCCCTCCTGAAGACGACCACGCCGTCCCTCCGGACCTCCACGATCCTGGAAGCGGGCACCTTGGTGAAACGGCCGGACTCCTCCAGGAACGCGCGGAGCTTCATCTCCACCAGCGAATACATGTCCCTGAACACGATCACGTAGCGGTCCGGGTCGTCCGCGTGCAGTGCCAGGCTCAGCACCTCCTCGAGCTCGCCCTTCCTCCTCGCCACGCAAGGCACGGGGCAGTGGCGGGAAATACGCTTTCGCCGAATCGCGACCGCAATACGAATAAGTAAAGGCGGGGCCCTGCCGCGGGATCGTGCCCGAGGGCGATCGCGTCGACCTCGCTGTAAGGGCTCCGCTCATACTCACGATGTCGGACGCGGGGGTCATCGAGGACGGCTGCGTCGCCGTCTCGCGCGGCATCATAGTCAGCGTGGGGGATCGCTGCCCGCCCTCCGCGGAGGAGATCGAGATGCCGCACCACATGCTGATGCCCGGGTTGGTGGATGCCCACGCATACACGTACATGCTGGCGATCGGCCGCCGCGGCGCGACCGAGGACTTCCGCCCCAGCGCCGAGGCGCTCTACTGGAGCGCGCTCCTAGCCTACACGACGATGCTGCTGTCCGGCGTGACCACCGTGCGCGACTCGGCGCACGACCCCTCGGTGCTGGAGAGGGCCGCCAAGAGGAGCGGCATGAGGGTCATAGCCTCCAGGATAGCAGGCCCGGGCGAGCGGCCCGGGGCGGACTGGCCCGAGCTGACGCTGCGCGCGGCCCGGGACCCGGGCGCGGCGGGGACGGCGCCGAGCGGGCCCGGGACCAGGGTCGCGCTGGACGCGTCGGATGCGGAAATCCCCCCGGGCGCGGACGTCGTGAGGTCCCTCGGGGCCTCCGTCGTCGTCAGCTCGTCGCTGCCCCTCGAGGTGGCCAGGGAGCTCGGGGAGGCGGGGATAGGAATAGTGGTCACGCCATCCCAGGCCCTCAGGGGCAGGTGGACCGGCGGGGTCCTGAGGGTCAGGTCCGTCGGCGTCAGGGCCGCCCTGGGAACCGGCATAAGGCCCCTCTACGCGCTGCCCGACCTGCTGGAGGAGGCGAGGATAGCGATCCACCTGGACGCCATGGCAGGCTTCGAGCCGGACCCCCTGCCGCTGGTCGAGTCCATGACGTCAGCGGCGGGCGACGTCCTGGGCGAGCGCGTGGGCCGCATAGCGCCGGGCTTCAGGGCCGACATGGCGGCGCTGGACGTGCGGAAGCCCCACCTCAGGTTCCCGCGCGGGGACGAGCCGGCCGCGACGATCCTGTCCGCCACCAGGGGCGATTTCGACTACGTGATAGTCGGCGGATCCGTGGTGGTGGAGGGGGGCAGGCACAGATGGCTATACCTGGACGGGATAGCGAGGAAGCTGTCATCGGTCCTGGAGGCGCCCGAGCCGCGACGTCGCCGTCGGACGCCCGCCCCAGAGGCCGCGCGGCCCGACCGGCCCTCGCGCCTCGAGCCCCTGCGAGCCGCCCTCCTACCGGCCTCGCCCCTGTCCGCGGCCCCGGCGCGCTGGCGGGCCCCGGCCTCCTCCCCCAGGAGCCTGGCGCGCTCCGACTCGATCACCCTCATGAGCGACTCGGGGTCCTCGCCGATGATCTGGGCGAGCCTCCCCACTAGCGCCTCGTTGCCGGAGGCCCACAGGACGAACGCGTCGAGCGCGAAGGCCGCGAACTCCCCGCTCGACATGTGGAGGGAGTGCGCCAGCTGGGGGATCAGCTTCCCGAGGACGCGCCCCTCGCTCCAGGCCCTGCTGGATATGTCATACGGCGAGTCGTATTCCGAGTACGCCACGAACGTGCCCGCGAGGGCCTGGGCCAGGGCGTAGTCCAGGTACCTGAGCAGCCCCCAGTTCCGGGTCCTGATTATCCTCCCGTAAAGCACGTCGGCGTCCGAGAGGTGCCTGAAGGCGCGCGCCGCCCTCTCAGGATCCGCGTTCCCGAGGGAGCTCATGGCGAGGGACGCGTAGGCGGCGCGTATCTTATCAGCCGGCTGGGCGTCGGCCTGCCTGAGCCTGGCGTAGGCGGCCTCCGCGGATCTCGAGTAGGCCGCCGCGGTTATCGCGTCGCGGAGCGTGAGCCTGAGGTCCCTGTAGCCGCTCCCGATAGATCCTGCGTACGCCGCCGCCTCCAGGGAGTTGACAGCGGCGCGGACGTCGCCCCTGGAGTATCTGACAGCGGCGCGCAGCACATCGTCACTCAGGCTTAAGCCCTCGAGCCTCAGCAGATGCCTCAGGTAGAGCTCCATGAGCCTCGCCGGGACGCGCCTGAACCGTATGACGAGCGACGCCTTCTCGAGCTCCGGCATGTGGCTGGCGTCGTCCCAGTTGGCGGCCATCGCCAGCGGCACCTTGGTCGAGGATACCAGCTCCAGCAGGTACTCGGCGCCCCCGTAGTCGGCGCGGCTGTAGAGGCCATCGACCTCGTCCAGGAATATCAGGACCGGTGATCCGAGGACTGTGACGCCGCCCATCGCCGGCTTCAGGCGCCTCTCCAGGGCGTCCTTCGTCCTGTAGTCGCTCGCGTTGAGCTCCAGCACCTCGTAGCCCAGCTCGCCCGCCGCGGCGTGCACGAGCGTCGTCTTCCCCGTGCCCGGCGGGCCGAGGAGCAGCGCCGGCCTCGCGCCCGGGGTCCACTCCCGGAGCCAGCGCAGGAACATGGCCCTGGAGTCCTCGTTGCCGACCATCTCCTCGACCTTCCTCGGCCGGTGCTTCTCGGTCCACATCTGGCCTTGGCCGGGATCAGCGTTCAAAGCTAGAGCAGTCCCTGAACGACATAAGTTATAAGGCCTATGGCCATGGGTATCAGCATCCTCCTCTTCAGCACGTACGCCCTCCGCGGATCGCGCACCCTCGATATGTCCGCGGCGATGAGCAGGAAGAGGAGCGAGGCCACGCTGACGCCGGCAGCGTAGAAGGCGCTGCCGGCCCCGACCATCAGCGGTATGTAGGCTATGGGCACCGCGAGCACCACCAGGGCGGCCGAGAGCCCAGCCGCGGCGCCAATCCCGGCGACCACGGGCAGGCTGCGGACTCCCGTGGCCGAATCGCCGCTCACGTCGGCTATGGACTTCAGGATCTCCCTCGAGAGCCCCGTCAGGAATGAGGTGGAGAACATCACGAACACCAGGAGATAGTTCAGGCCGGCTATTAGGCCGCCGTACAGGAAGGGTATCGCTATCGAGAGCGCCACCACGACGTTCCCGGCGAGGCCCTCCCTCTTCAGCCTGGCGCTGTAGAGGTAGGCCAGCGCGGCGAACACGGCCGCGACCAGGAGGGTCGCCGGGCCGGAGGCGATGGACGATGCGAGCCCGGCGGCGGCCAGCGCGGCGGCCAGGGCCCGGGCCTCGCCGACGCTCAGATCCCCCCTGACCAGGGGGCGCATCCTGCCGTTCAGCGCGTCGGTGCGCACGTCGAAGATGTCGTTGATCACCATGGAGTAGCCGGAGATCGCGAAACCGGTCAGGAACCCCAGGAGGGCCGGGAGCGGCTCGCGGCCGCCGCCCGTCAGGTAGCCGGCTATGACCGCCAGCCCTATCATCAGGTCGTTGACCGGCCTGATTATCTCGATGATGGCCCTAGGCCGCATCGTCCAGCCTCCTCCTGAGGTTGAACTGCGACACCGAGTAATATATCACGTCGCCGTGGCTCTCGACGACCGCCAACACGAGCTCCTTGCCCAGGTTGAGCGCGCGCAGGTAGATCCTGGCGAGCGTCGAGGCCCTCATGCGCCGGCCCTCCTCGAGGGCCACGACCAGGTACCTCGCATCGCGCGATCCATATTCCCCGCGGCGGTACACTCTGAGGTCGTTCCCCAGCCCGTAACCCTCGCGGACCACGTAGCCCCTGTTCCTGAGGTCCCTGTAGACTATGTACTTGGTGAGGAACCTCGGGTTGCGCTTGGAGCCCAGGGAGATCAGGCCGCTGACGTCCAGCGGGGCGCCGTCCGCGCCGAGCGCCGCGGCGTCCCCCCTCTCCACCAGGTATAGGGCCTCGTAGAGCTCCAGAGCGCGGCACCCGTCGCTGTCCACTCCGTATCCCCTCTCCCTGAGCCAGCCGACCTGGTCGCCGCACGCGAGGAACCTCCCGTCCGGGGAGGGGCGCAGCTCGATGGGGGATGCCACGTTGACCCGGAGCAGGGGACGCCTTAAAAAGGAGCCGCCCGGGCCCCGGATCCGCGCGGGGCGCCGCAAACGGATTTAAGGGGCCGCCCGGCTGGAGGGGTCAGCTTGACGGGCGAGGTGCAGCTCAGGGCGGTCGGCCGCTACGCGTGGGAGATACCCAAGGGATTCAGGGAGGACATGAGGGTGCCCGTCCGCATATACGCGTCGGAGGAGCTCCTGGGCAAGATGAGGGAGGACAGGACGCTGCTCCAGGCGGTCAACGTCAGCACGATCATGGGCGTCCAGAAGTGGGCGGTGGTGCTGCCGGACGCTCACGAGGGATACGGGTTCCCCGTGGGCGGGGTGGCCGCCATGGACGCCGAGGAGGGCGCGGTGAGCCCCGGCGGCGTCGGGTACGACATAAACTGCGGCGTGAGGCTCCTCAGGACGAACCTGAGGGTCGAGGAGGTCAGGCCCAAGCTGAAGGAGCTCCTGGACCAGATATACAGGACGGTCCCCAGCGGCGTGGGGAGCGAGGGAATAGTGCGCCTCTCGACCAAGGAGCTGGACGAAGTGGCGGAGCTCGGCATGGAGTGGGCAGTGGAGCGCGGGTACGGCTGGAGGAGGGACCTGGAGCGCGCGGAGGAGGGGGGCAGGATCCGCTGGGCCGACCCGTCTAAGGTGAGCGACATGGCCAAGAGGAGGGGGGCGGAGCAGCTCGGCACGCTGGGGAGCGGGAACCACTTCCTCGAGATAGAGGTGGTCGATCGCGTGGAGGACGAGCGCGTAGCCAAGGCGATGGGGATAGAGGGGCCCGGGCAGGTGATGGTCCTCGTGCACACGGGCAGCAGGGGATACGGGCACCAGGTGTGCAGCGACTACCTCAGGATAATGGAGCGCGTCATCGCCAGGGAGGGAATAAGGCTCCCGGACAGGGAGCTGGCCTACGGCCCCGTCAGGGCCGAGGAGGTCAGAAACTACCTGGGAGCCATGGCCAGCGCCGCCAACTTCGCCTGGGCCAACAGGCAGATGATCACCCACTGGGTCAGGGAGGCGTTCAGCAAGGTCTACGGGAGGGACGCGGAGTCGCTCGGGCTGGAGCTCTTATACGACGTCGCGCACAACATAGTGAAGCTGGAGGAGCACCGGGTGGACGGGGAGCGCAGGAAACTCTACGTCCACAGGAAGGGCGCCACGCGCTCCTTCCCGCCCGGCTCGGACGTGCTACCAGCGCAGTACCGCGACATTGGGCAGCCCGTGCTCATACCCGGCAGCATGGGGACGGGGAGCTGGGTCATGGTGGGCCTGGAATCCAGCATGGAGCTCAGCTTCGGGAGCGCGGCCCACGGGGCCGGGCGCTTCATGAGCAGGGCAGCCGCCAAGAGGAGGCACCGCTACCGCGACCTGGTGGAGGCTCTCGAGAGGGGAGGGATCCTCGTGAAGGCATCCAGCGCGGACACCGTCGTGGAGGAGGCGCCGGACGCGTACAAGGACGTGGACGCCGTGGCGGAGGTCACCCACGCGGCCGGATTAGCTAAAAAGGTGGCGCGCCTGAGGCCCATTGGGGTGGTGAAGGGGTAGTTGACGGGCAAGCGCAAGGCCGAGTATGTGACGTGCGCCGTCTGCGGGCAGCGCGTCAGGAGCGACAAGTTCGAGAGGCACTCGCTCATGCACTGGATAATGAGCTCGAGCGAGAGGAGTTTCCGGGAGTTCTACTCCGAGCTGCGCAAGGGCGCGGAGGCCGAGGCGTCCCCGGCCGGATCCTAGGGGCGGCCTCGCGGGCCGCCGACCCTGCGGCGCATCTCCTCGGACCCCATCTCGACCGCGCGCGCGTTTATCTCCAGCAGGGACCCCCTGAAGTGGAGCTTCAGCGCCTCGACTATGTGCTCCATCCTCACCGGGAGGAACCCCGCGCCGTGCGCGGCCCCGACCATCACCATGTTGGAGGACAGCCTGGATCCGGCGGCCAGCGCTATCGCCGGCGCATCTATCTCGTAGATCCTGACGCCCTGCGATGCCGCCCTCGACTTCAGCGCCTCTATGTCCGGATACCTCGCCTCGCCGACGTTCACGCTCAGGGGCATTATCCTCTCGGTGCTCATTATCACGGTGGCGCCGGGGCCCGCCCTGTCCAGTGCCCTCAGGGACTCCAGCGCCTCGAATCCCAGCACGAGGTCCACGTGCCCCCTCGGTATTATGGGCCCGTGGACGTCCCCTATCCTCAGGTCGACGGACACGACCCCGCCCCTCTGCGCGAGCCCGTGGATCTCCGACATGACCACGTTCAGCCCGGCGAGGCGCGCCGCCTCGCCCATCACTATGCCGGCCGTGACGTTGCCCTGGCCGCCGACCCCCGTTATCACTATGTTGATCTGGCTCGGGCTCCGACCCGGCGCCCCGGACCCCATCGCTCCCTGCCCTCCCTCGACTCGCCTATAGCGGCCGGGGGGCAAACCAGCCTCTGCGCGCAGACGCCGCAGCCGTCGCACAGGCTGGGATCTATCTCCACGAGGCCTCCCTCGACCACGCGGAACGAGGGGCAGGAGAAGTCCTGGACGCAGTTGAGGCATCCAGCGCACTTGTCCTGGTCGACCTCGTACACGGGTATGCGCTCCCCCCTCCTGCGCAGCTCGGCGTCGCGCAGCAGGGCGCACTCCCTCCTGGCGACGATCACGGAGACGCCGTCGGATCCCAGCGCCTCCTTGATCGCGGAGAGCGTGCCCCTCAGGTCGTAGGGGTCGACGACCCTGACGTACTTGGCGCCGATCGCCCTGGCGACCTCCTCTATGGATATGGGGCTGAGCCGCCTCCCCCCGGCCCCGTACTGGGCGTTGGGCGGCGGCTCGAAGCCGGTCATGGCGGTCGTGCCGTTGTCCATCACCACGACCAGCATGCGGTGGTTGTTGTGGACAGCGTTGACCAGCGCCGGCAGGCCCGCGTGGAAGAACGTGGAGTCCCCTATGAAGGCTATCACCGGCTGATCCGTGACCTGGGAGAACCCGTTCGCCGTGCCTATCGAGGACCCCATGCAGAGGGTCACGTCGCCCATCTCGAACGGCTTGTAGAAGCCCATCCCGTAACATCCTATATCGCTGGCGAACACCACGGAGCGCATCTTGAGCTGCCTGAGCGCCAGCGCCACCGCGTAGTAGGTGGCCCTGTGGGGGCAGCCGGGGCACATGACGGGGGGCCTCGGCGGGAGCTCCTCCCCCAGCTCCACGAGGCCGGGGGACGGCGGGCGCACGCCGAGGGCGCTCGCCACAGCCTCCGCTACCACATCCGGCGTGTACTCGTACCCGAGCGGGAAGTGCCCGTCCATCTTGCCGACGATGCGCACGCCCAGCCCGCGCATCTGCGCGAGGGCCCTGGTCCTGACCTCGAGGAACGGATCGAGCTCCTCGACGACGAACACGGTCCTGTGCCCCTCCAGGAAGCCGGCGACCAGCCCCTCGGGGAACGGATTCGACATGCCCAGCTTCAGCACGTCCATCTCGAGGCCCAGCAGTTGGAGGGCGTCCATCAGGGAGTTGTAGGCCGCGCCGGACGTTATCGCGCCGACCTCGGATCCGCTCCCCAGGACGCGATTCAGCGGGGAGGACTCGGCCTCCATCCTGAGGTCGCCGTAGCGCCTCATGAGCTCCCCCTTCAGCCTGCGCGCGACGGCCGGGAGGAGCGAGAAGCGCCATGGGTCCCGGGCGAAGCTCCCCCTCGAGCTCGAGGGCCTCCTGGGACCGGCGCGGACGATCCCCCTCATGTGGCTGACGCGCGTGGTGGTCCTGAAGAGCACGGGGGTCCCGCGGCGCTCCGAGAGGTCGAAAGCCCAGACCAGGAAGTCCTTGGCCTCCTGGGGGTTCGACGGCTCCACCAGCGGCGCCCACGCGAGCTCGGCGTAGTGCCTGTTGTCCTGCTCGTTCTGGGAGGAGTACATGGAGGGGTCGTCGGCCGACATCACCACGAGCCCCGCGCGGACGCCGGTGTACCCGAGGCTGATGAAGGCGTCGGAGGCGACGTTCAGCCCCACGTGCTTCATGAAGGCGAACGAGCGCACGCCGGAGAACGAGGCCGCGGCCGCGCCCTCGAGCGCCACCTTCTCGTTGACAGAGAACTCGAAGTACATGCCGGCCTCCTCCGCTATCTCGTTCAGGACCTCCCCCACCTCGCTGGAGGGCGTCCCCGGGTAGGTGGCGGCGAAGCCCACGCCGGCCTCGAGGAGGCCGCGCGCCACGGCCTCGTTGCCCAGCAGGAACATCGCCTCGCCCTCGCCGGCCCTCAGGAGGCGCCCGTAGTCAGGCATTCGGGCTGACCTACGGCGACGAAATGATAAAAGTATTGCGCGTAAATGTCCACTTACCATATAAATGCGGCGGAAACGACGGGAAGCTATGTACGATATTAGTCATTATTTGACGAAAATCGTTGAAGTCGAGGAGATATTCCTAGCGGGGCTCGGCCTGGCCCTCGGCTATCATGTTCAGGGTGGCCTCCGCTATGTCGGATCCGTACTCGGCGACCCTCCTCACGGACTCGAGCATGAGCCTGACCCCGGCCGCGATCACGGCGCTGGCGTCGAAAGCCTCGCGGCCCAGCCTCTCCTCATACTTCACGACCTCCTGGGCCAGGGATATCGAGCGCATGGCGACGCGCTCGTCCATCAGGTTCAGGGCCCTGACCGAATCCTCCACCACGTTGACGGCCATCGAGCTGAGCTCCGCGAATCTGTCCGACAGGCGCTCGGGGAGCCTCCCCACGGTGAACGTGGCCTGCGCTATGCTGGTGGCGTGGTCGGCGACCCTCTCGAGGCTCTTCGTTATCAGCCTGTATCCCAGCGCGTCCCCGGGGCTCCTCAGGCCTATCTCGCCGGCCACCACGGGGTTGGAGATGGCGTCCCTGAGCTGGCGCGTCGACAGGAAGTAGAGCCTGTCCACGTCGTCGCGCGATATCACGTCCTGCGCGAGCGGCGCGTCGCCCTCCATCACCGCCTTGACCGCGTCCTGCACCATGAGCAGCGAGAGCACGCGCATGCGATCCACCACGGACCTCAGGGGGAGCTCCGAGTACCTCAGCAGGCAGCGCACCACGATGGATGACTGGGATTCATCGACGACCTCCACGCCGACCATCTTGTGCCTGACGATGGACTTGAGGTAGGACCTGAGCTCGGCCATCCCCTGGTCCTCGAAGCGCACCTCGATCGCGTCGTAGCCGGCCAGGTACATCGCGAGCAGCTTCCTCACCACCTCTTCGCGGTCCTCCAGGGGAGCGCGCCACCAGGACGCCCGAGCGGCGCTCCCTCCCCCCGGGACCGGGCCGGGAGGATCAGGAGCCCCCCTCCGGGCTGGGGCGAGAGCGACACCGCGTCGCCCTTCCCGAGGCCCACCGCATTTATCCACCACTTGGGCAGGGACACTATGTATGTGGAGCCGCCCGTCACCTGCAGCCTCCTCTCCTCGGCGCCCCGCACGTGGATGAGGCCCTCCGGGGCAATATATATCGATATCCGGCGCGGCCCGGGCCGGGTCATCACGTTTATTTGCGCCGGCGCCCGAGGTCCGGGCATGCGCGTCTCCGTGATCCCCGGCAGGCTGATCTCGGAGTCCCTGGACGTGGGCAAGCTCATAGGCGCGATCGAGGAGGGGTTCAGGCGCGCCGATGCGATGCTCGAGCCCCGCGCGATATACCCGGTCGACGGGGGCACCGTCCTCCTGATGTCTGCCCACGACTCCAGGTACCACGTGCTCAAGTACATAGCGATATATCCGAGGAACGCCGAGCTAGGGCTGCCCACCGCCAGCTCCGTGGTGGTGCTGTCGCGAAGCTCGACGGGGGAGCCCCTCTCGATAATCGAGGGCGGGCTCCTGACCGCATACAGGACCGGCGCCACGAGCGCTGCCGTGGCCAAGCGCCTGGCACCCAGGGGGCGGCTCACAGTGGGATTCCTCGGGGCGGGCGCGCAGGCCAGAGCGCACGCCGCGGCGCTCTCTCGGGTTCTGGCGATTGAGCGCGCCGTGATCCACGATCCCAACTGGGGGCGCGCGGAGGAGCTATCCCGGTTCATCCGGGAGGGCCTGGGAGTCCCCGCCGATGCCGTCCGGGATCCGGACGCGCTGGCGGGGGAATCGGACGTGCTGGTCGCGGCCACCACGTCCAGGGTCCCCGTGGTCAGGTGGGAGGCGCTCGCCGGGCGGGGGGACAAGCTGGTAATATCCATCGGGTGGCTGGACGTGCACTCCAGGGAGGTGGACGAGGCCACGGTCCTGAGGAGCTCCCTTAGGGTGGTCGACACGTACGCGGCGCTGGAGGAGGCGGCGGAGCTCAGGGAGCCCGTGCGCAGGGGGCTGCTCGGCCGCGGGGACTTCGTGGAGCTGCGCGCCCTGCTCTCCGGGCCGCCGACGTCACACCCGGGCGGCATCGTGCTGTACAAGGGCGTGGGCACGCCGCTCGAGGACCTATTCGCCGCGGAGGCGGCCTACGAGGAGCTCGGGGGCGCGGCGGAGGCCGTGGACCTCTAGGCGCCCGCGCGCTCCGATATTAGCTCCGAGAGGACGCGCACCCCCTCGGCTATCTCGTCCGGGGTCGGAGGGCCCAGGCTCAGCCTCATGCTGCCCTCCTCGCCCTCGGGCACGAAGAACTTGCGCGCCGGCACGTAGATCACGCCCCTCCTTATGGCCTCGGCGAGCTGCTGCTCCGCGTCGAACCCGCGCGCCGTGATCAGCTTGAACAGGCCGCAGCCGCCCGGCTCCCAGGCGACGCTGGGGGGCATGTGCCCGCTCAGCGATTCCTCCAGCACGCGGCGCTTGTTCCTGTAGTGGTCCCTGAGCTCGGATGCCATCGAGTCGACCAAGCCGCTGCGGAAGGCCTCCAGCGCCACGTGCTGCGTCAGCGTCGACGTGGTTATGTCGTAGTTCTCCAGCTTAGTCAGCACCCCTGCGACCTCGGCCGGGGCCGCCACCCAGCCTATCCTGAGGCCCGGGGCGAGCACCTTGCTGAGCGTGCTCACGTATATCACGCGGCGCTCCTCGTCCATGGTCACGAGGGCGGGCGGCTGCGAGTCGGAGAACGCCCTGTAGGGCTCATCCTCTATCACGAGTGCCTCGTACTCGCTGGCCAGTTCCAGGACGCGGCGGCGGTCCTCCTCGTCCATCGTGACCCCCATGGGGTTGTGGCACGTAGGTATGAGGTATATCAGGGCGCGGCCGGGGCCCAGGGCCCTCAGGGTGTCCTCCATCGCGTCCAGGTCGAGCCTCCCGGACTCGAAGGGGATGCCGTGGACCTCCGACCGCAGCTTCAGCGGCGCCAGCGTCTCCACGAACGTCGGGCTCTCGCAGATCACGTGGACGTCCCCGCGCCCGCTGCCCAGGACCTCCGAGAGCAGCCTGAAAGCGTGCTGCGCGCCGCTCGTGACCACTATGTCGTAGTCCCGGGGGATGGATACGCCCTCCCTGGCCATGTAGAGCCTTATCTCCTTCCTCAGCTCCTCCAGCCCCCCGGCATCCGGATACACGAGCGCCTCGTACCCCAGGGCGCTCAGGACCTCCATCGCTATCTCGGACAGCTCCTTGACGGGAACTATCTCCGGGTCCGGGTTCCCGCTCGCCATGTTTATCAGCTTGGTGTCCGAGGCGCGCACGAGCCTGTAGGCCAACTCGACGGGGGAGCTCTCCAGGCGTGATGCGACGTCCTCCACGCGCTTCATCCACGCGGGATCCACATCCACAGGCCTCTCCATCGCTGAAAATAACCGTTCCCGCGACGGCGCGGGATCGCGCGGAGGATGGGCCCGGTGGGATTTGAACCCACGACCTACCGGTTATGAGCCGGCCGCTCCGCCAAGCTGAGCTACGGGCCCCCCTTTCCCGGAGTCTGGGGTTTCCTTAAAAATGTTAGTTCACATGGA
>WYEM01000084.1 GCA_009903775.1 Nitrososphaerota archaeon
TCCGATCCCCACTCGACGAAGTCCGTCAGGTCGGGGAGCGCGCCGAGCCACTCGCGGGGCAGGTGAAACGTCGCGACGACCCTTTGGGATCCCATGCGTGACGATCGGGCAGGCACGCATTTTATATGATGTGGTAGAAAACCTCGCCATTCATGGCGGGGATGATGGGAATTGCTTAAAGGGCGATGCCCACATGCCTTCACGATGCCCGCCGTGGGGTTCCGCTTCAGGGCGCACGCGGGCCAGCAAACGTTGGGGGCGTTAAAGGCCCAGTTGAGGCTGGCCTGCGAGATCTACAATGCCCTGCGGCGGACAGATATAGATTTCCACCGCAGGAACGGGAGGGGCCTGACCCTCACGGAGCTGAGGCAGCTGGCGCTGGACCTGAGGAAGCGGAACGAGGGCTATCAACAACTCTATTCACAGGTGGCGCAGGAGATCGCCAACCGGTTCCACAACGCAAGGCGGAGGTTCCTCGAGGGCTCCGCGAGGAGGTTCCCAAGGGGGAAGAAGCCCCATAAGTATTACTCGTTGACGTACCCGCAGAACGGCTGGAGGATACTCGGCGTCAGGGATATCAGGGCGGGGGGCAGGAACAGGAAGAAACTCATCAAGCTGAGGCTGTCCCACCTCGGCGTCTTCAGGGTCATCGCCCACAGGGACTTCCCGATGGACAGGGTGAGGAGGGTGGCGGTGAAGCTCGCCGGGTCAGGGAGGTTATACGTATCCTTCTTCGTCGAGGACTACGAGTTCCCGCGGCTCCCTAGGACGGGCGGGGCGGTCGCCATCGACGTCGGGGTGGAGAAGTTGCTCGTGACCTCCGACGGCGAGTACTTCCCCAACCCGAGGCCCTATAAGAAGGCCCTCGGGAGGCTGAGGAGGCTTCAGAGGGAGCTCTCGAGGAAGAGGTTCCTCTCCCGCAACTGGCTCAGGACCAAAGCGAGGCTGGCCAGGGCGCACGAGCACCTGGCGAACCTGAGGAGGGACACTTACATGAAGCTGGGTAGGTACTTCGCTGAGCGCTACGACGTGGTGGTCATGGAGGACATCGACGTGAAACAGCTCATCGGTGAATCGAACAGGGCGCTCAGGAGGGGCCTCCAGGACGCCGCCCTCGGCATGATGCGCTCGATAATAAAATATCAGGTCGGGAAGTACGGGAAGGCATTCCGCCTCGTCGACCCGAGGGACTCCTCGAGGGCGTGCGCGAGGTGCGGATTCGTGAAGCATGATCTGGCGCTACATGACAGGGCCTTCGAGTGCCCGGCCTGCGGCTGGAGGGTCGATCGCGATTACAACGCGTCCCTCAACATATTGAGGAGGGCAGGGTGGGAGCCACCCGCGGCGCCTGTGGAGCTCCGCCCTCTACCCGCGGCCCATGGCCGCGGGCAATGTGGGGCCGTGAAGCAGGAAGCCTCGCCCTTCAGGGCGGGGTAGCTCGCATCCTTACCAGATGAAGCATTTTATGTATTGAATAAATTAATTGTTATCTGACCAGCTCGGCTTCAACGCGCAAGGCTCCTCCGGGCGGCCGTGCCGTTTGATCGAGCCGTCGATCGATGGGCCTGAACTGGAGGTGCCATCCGCCCGGATCCGCGATCAACGCGAATTCGCATCCGTGCGGATCCGGGCGTCCTCTCCGAGGGGCGCGGCCGGACTTCCGGAAGTCATCGCCGAGGAGCCATGCCTCAGATGTGAGGGTGGCATGTGGACAGCCTCCCGTGGGCAGGTTTATTAGGCGGCTGTGAAGCGATCACCCAATGAATCCCTTCAAGAGGCAACTCGACTACGGCTTCAAGGTAGATCTCGGGAAGGTCGTGGATCAGTTCACGGGCTACCTCCGGTCGAATGGCTGGAAGGTGCAGAGCAGCGTGCAGGGGGACAGGGCGGTCGTGCAGGCCCAGAAGGGCGGCATCCTGAGGGATCTGATCGCGGCCGATAGGGCCCTCACGTTCACGATGGACCAGACTCAGGGCAAGCTCACGGTCAGGGCCGGCGTAGGGAAATGGATCCAGAACATAGGAGTCATGGCCCTGGAGGTCCTGCTGCTCTCCGAGCTCTTCCTGTTCGTGGATATCCCGGAGATGCTCTGGAACGAGCACGTGGAGAAGGCCGTCCTGGCGAAGCTCGACGAGATAGTGAGATCCGCGGGCCGCTGATCCGGAGAATCGTCGTCCGGGCGCCTTCAGAACCTCTGGGTTCCCACGATAGGGGGGATAGCCAGGTATGAAAACGACCAGTATCAGAGGGTGAGCGGGGATTACTCGAAGATCCCGGGCAACCCTTGGTTGATATCCACGATGTGGCTCGCGCAGTATTACGCGTTGGTCGGAGAGAGGGATGAGGCGCGGAAGCTCTTGGAGTGGGCGAGGAGTGTGGCGACGCCGACCGGCCTCCTTCCGGAGCAGGTGAACCCATTCGACCGGTCGCCGCTCTCGGTGATGCCGCTCGCGTGGTCCCACGCGGAGTACCTGAGGGCGCTTAGGTCGGTCAGGCAACCGGGGTAGCCCCTCCACGGATCGGGAGCTGTTCCAATGGCCTCGCTATTTAAATCGATGACGATCATAAACGAGCGCATGTGAGCGAGGACGCGCGGCGCGCGGGAGATCCTTCGAGCGGCAGCTACTCGTGTGAGCGCAGCTCGATGGCCTCCTCCAGGCGCTCCAGCTCCCTCCTGGAGGTCTCCATGCCCAGGATGGCCGCCGCCGCTCCCGACGCGATCGCGAATACCCCGACCCAGGCCAGGTACTGGGACAGGAGGCCGGCGTAGAGGAGCACCGGGGCGAGCGCGCCGAACGCGAAGTTGGCGATCCTGTTCAGGGAGAACGCCATCCCGTCGGCGAGCGACTTCACCTCCGTGGGGAACACCTCCGTCTGCACCGTGTACGCGCCGCTGACCGAGAGGAACGTCATGAACATTCCTGCGCCCAGCGCGGCCCCGAGCGCCGGCGTGCGATATCCGGCGGCCACTGCCCAGAAGGATGCCCCCAACGCGATGAGCGACGCGGTGATGAGGGGCCTCCTGCCGACCCTGTCCATGATGAGCGCTCCGACAAGCCCTCCGAGGGTTGCGAGCGTCCAGAGGATTAGCACCGCCGTGAGCATGGCCGAGTAGCCGCCCCTCATCGTGGATACGACCATCGGAGTGAATATCGTGAATATCGATGTCGTGCCGGCGCCCACCCATGCTATCGACGCGTAGGCCAGCATCCTCCTGTATTTCCTCACAAGATCCCCGTACTTCCTGGACCTTCTGCCCGGGGCTCCCCTCCTGATCCAGATCGGTGACTCGGGCAGGCGGCTCCTCATCGCTATGACTATGGTCGCAGGGATGGCGCCGGCCCCCAGCACGATCCTCCACAATATCTCGGGCGCCGTCCCGGACGCGAACATCCCGTAGGCGAGCGCCGCGCTGACGAGGCCGCCCAGCGGCATCATGACGAACGAGAGGCCCATCAGGAGCCCCCTGGAGGCCGCGGGCGAGACCTCGGAGAGGAGGGCCGGCCCGGACGCTATATCGGCGCCTATTCCGAAGCCTATGAGGATCCTGAGCGCCAGGAGCTGCCAGGGCGACTCGATGAACGCCGACATGAGGGAGGCCACCAGGAAGAACGCCAGATCCGCGAGGAGCGCGGTCCTCCTGCCCCTCAGGTCGCTCAGGAGGCCGAAGGCCAGCCCGCCGGCTATCCCACCTAAGTACGTAGCGGTCCCCAGGATGCCCTGCATCTCCGGCGATAGGTGCATGTACCTGGATAGGAACGGGAGGACGACGCTGATGTTCAGCAGGTCATAGCCATCGAGGAACGCGCCGAGCCCCACGAGCAGGACCACGACCGGGAGGCTCACGATCGGAGCCGCTGGGCGGTCGTCCACGCTCCGTCTCAGCGTAATTGTTTAATAAACATTATTACTAAACAAAATGATTTAGAGCTCAGCGGCCCGGCCCGAGCGCCCTCGTCGGTTCCTCCTCCCGAGGGCGGCCCGCCACGCCCCTCCGGTCCATAATCTCGGCCCCCAGAGCACCCATTCGCGCCCATATGCCCACGGGATACTCCGGTGCGTCGGCGCTCCGTGAAGCGCGCAGCCAGCCCAGGCGCCGCCCTCCTGATCCTGCCCACATGGATCGCGGCGGCTCATCCTCCGCGTGGGAGGATCGGCCGGAGCCTCCCGGACTCTAGAGCAGTCCCATGGGCTCGAACGCGCTCGATGCGAGCACAGTGTACCTCAGCAGGAGCGCACCCACTATCACGAGCACCGAGACGACCAGCAGCGCATAGCCGCTGTACCTGTACTTGGCGAACGCGAACCCGGATCTGACCCCCTCCCCGCCCTAGAAGGGCGGGGATTCCCCGGGATCCCCGGGGCGGGGTCTCGGCGGTTACGCCCCCTTGACGGGCGCTACTCCGCTGTGGTCCACGAGGAAGGAGAGCGGCCCCTTGAGCGTTGCCGGGATCGCGCCAACGCCGCGCCTCAGAATGTTCAGGGCCCCGTTGAGGTCGCTGTGTAATCTGTGCCCGAGCGGGCAGGTGACCACTCCCCTCGGGCCCCTCGCCACCTTCGTCCCATGTATCGCGCAGTGATTAGAGGTGCTGTACTCTAGGACCTCGTACACGCGGATGCCGTACTCCTGGGCCTTCAGCTCAATCGCGTCCATGAGTTCGCGATACCTCCACATGTTCACCGTGAGCTTGTTGCCCCTCTCTTGCGCTATATCGTGGGGATACCCGAGGTAGATCCTAGACACCCCGAGCTCCCAGAGGCCCCTAACCAAATGGTTGGCCAGGTTCCAGTACAGGTGCGCCACGCGCCTCATTAGCTTCCGGAACAGCCTCCGCTTCCTCCGGTTGAGCCTCCGGAACTCCTCAGTGTCGCCCGCGTTCCTGGCGATGTCCGCCTTGGATTGTACCTCAGCTATCCTCCTGCTGAGGTAGAAGTAATCCTCCTTCGCCCTCGACCCCCTGTAGAGGAGCCAGGCGCCACTGCTCGTCACCGCGCTCGCCAAAATGTTGATCCCTAGGTCCACCCCCGCGGCTTCATTGCCCCTCGGCTCCGCCATCCGGATAGATTTCCTCTCCCCGCGGACAATATGCTTCGACTCATTACCGTTCCTCGTGGTCTCAACTCCAACCTCAACTGGTATGGAGGCGTACCATGTGTTCCTGGCCTCATCGTGGCGTATCTCCAGCCTGCCCTGCTTTCCGTGCCACCTCAGCCCGCCCGCGAATTCTATCTCGAGGCCGAAGTCCCTCAAGATTAATATGTGATTCTGCTCGTCCACAACGTATCTGTCCTGCCTGACGACCAGTACGAGTTTCCTCTCCTTACCCTCCCTATCCTTCCAATACTTTGGCGGGCCGACGCGCCTCATGTGGGGCGGCAGTTTTCCCTCCCTCTTCAGCTTCAGCAGGGAGAAGAAGGAAGACCATGCCTCGTTGTTCTTCTGCAGGACCGCCTGGGCGTTGACGCCGAGTATACCCTTGTACCTCTCGTAGTACTTATCCCACGTCCCCTCGAGGTCCACTTTCTCTCCATGGAAGAACTGCTGCCTCCTCTCGTAGTTGACCTCGTTGAAGAGTTTTGCTGAGGTGCTCGCCAGCCTCCTGAGCCTCCTCTCCTGGGAGCCATTCGGCAGGAGGCGGACCACGCTCGCCCTCCTGCCCGCGTACTTGACCTCGCGGATGCCCCCTCCGGTATCGCGGGAGGGATCGGCCCCCGCCCCTCATCTCCGAGAAGTTGACCGAAGGAGAGCATCCGGATTAAAAATGGAGTCTTGAATTTAAAAGCTTTCACCCGCCCTGGAGGGCGAGGTTTGCCATTTTATATCACCCCGCCTGATCCCATCCACCAAGTTCCCGACAACGCCGAGCCCCCGGTTCTCCACTGTTTTCGGGCGGTCCGCGCACGCCCGGCGAGCAGGGGGAGCGCCGATGCTGGGAGCCCGCTGTACTTGAAGCCGCTGTCCGGCATTATCACCGCGATCGTGCCCTTCGATTCGGAACCGCCGTCCCCATCCCCGGCGGCCTCGCCCATCACCCTGCCCAGCATCCGCGCGATGGGCGGCTCGGCCACGCGCCCGGTCCCCATCAGGGCCGAGCATCTGCCGAGCACGGACTTGGCCCGGCCTGACGGGCCTCCGGAGTCGCTCATCCCCATCAGCCCCGCCCCCAGGGAGCAGCGGCGCGCATTCCCACTTCGCGCTGGAGATGAAACGGATCCCTCTCCCTGCCCGAATCCCCCATTCCCTGATCGATCATTGGCTCTATACTCTTCATATTAGATTGTGCATCGATTGCAACTGTATTTAATAACATTGACTGCCCGGGAGCCGTGGGGCACATGAAAGCGGCCGATCTGTTGGCGAGGCAGGAGAGGATACCGATCTGGGCGCTCCCGCCGTCTTTCCTCCTGATAATAGGGGCCAGCTACCTCTTCACCTTCTACGACCTCTTCGCGATGAACGTCACGTTCGCGCAGACCGCGCTATCGCTGGGATGGGCCGAATCCCCCACGAGCCCCGCGCTGGCCTCGCTCGAGTCGATCCCGGTCCTGGCGTACATAGTGGCCTACATGGTGGGGGCCCTCGGGATAAGCCCGCTCTCGGATCGCTTCGGGAGGAGGACGATTCTGAGCGCGGCCCTCATCGTGGCGGGCCTGGGCAGCCTGGCGAACGGATTCGCCGGAAGCTACGCGGAGTTCGTCCTCGCGAGGACCATCACCGGCCTCGGAATAGGCGCGGACTTCGCCGTATCTGCCACGTATGTGAGCGAGCTCGTCCCCGCGCTCAGGAGGGGACGGTACGCGTCGGCCCTCTACATCACCGGGGCGATCGGCGTCGTGGCCTCCACCTGGATCTCGCTCCTCCTGGCGACGCCGCCCGCGCCGTTCCCCCGCGGGGTCCCGTTCGCCCTGGGATCCTCCGGCTGGTTCGCCGCGAACGGGTGGCGCGTCGTCTACTGGATCGGCGGATCGCTCGCGATCCTGGGAGCGGCCCTCAGGCTGGTGCTCCCGGAGTCTACCAGGTGGCTGCTCATGAGGGGGAGAATCGAGGAGGCCGAGCGCGTGGTCGCGGCTATGGAGGCCAGGGCCCTCAGGAGGCTCGGCGCCCTCCCGCAGCCGCGGGCGCTGGGGGCGCCCGCGGAGGGGGCGCCGCGCGTCCCCTACTCGGCGATCCTCGGCGACCGCGCGTACTCCAGGAGGTTCGCGCTCCTCCTATCATTCTGGGCGCTGACCTACGTCACGGTGTACGTAGGCGTGGCGGGGCTCTCGGCGGTCCTGGGCGCAATAGGGTTCGGATTCCCCGTCAACGAGATGCTCGTGGCGGTCGGCTCCACCGGCGACGTGGCCGCGATGGCCCTGGCCGCCATCGTGGCGGACCGCTGGGACAGGAGGCGCTGGGTGGCGGTCTCCGCGGCCATCTCGCTGGCCGGGATCGCGCTGCTGGGCCCGGCCGCCGGCGATTTGGCGCTCGCCCTCCTGGGATCGTTCGTCTACTTCATCGGGTTCAACATGGTGATGCCGATAGCCTTCACGCTCACGGCGGAGTCCTTCCCGACGAGGGCCCGCGCGAGCGGCTTCGCCCTCTCGGAGGGCCTGGGTCACGTGGGCGGCGCCCTCTCGATGTTCGCCGCGTCCGCGATACTCGCGGCGACCGCGGACCCCCTGATGGCCCTCCTGGCCGTGACGTCGTTCCAGGTGATCGCCGCGGCGCTGATACAGCTCGCGCCCAGGACCACGGCGAGGGTGCTGGAGGACATATCCCCGTAGGACGGCTGCCCGGGCCGCCCATCGATCGCATTCCTCCCTAATGTGAGACGGTCACCGGCTACCTCGACCCGTGACGGCCGTACGCCCCGGGCAGCCATCCTCGGATTCGGGGGCCATCGCGCGCCGTCGGGCGCTATCCCGCACCGGGAGCCACCGGCCGGGATGAGGGGAGCCGCCGCGCTAGTGCTCGTCCCAGTCCCCGAAGAACCTGTGATAGAGAGCCACGTTGGCGGACATTATCGCGCCGTACGCGATGAACGGTACCCAGAGCAGGCCGGGATCCATGAACGGGGACGCCGCGATGGTTCCCACCGAGGCGAACGCCAGCCTGAAGCCCTGGTTGAGCCCGGAGGTCTCCCCCTCTCCTCCGGGGAGACCATAGACATCATTCCGGACGTCTGGACCGGTATGGCCATGACCCTCAGCGCCGGATAAATCAGGTATATGGCCAGCGAGACGTACAGGATCCTGACGAACGGGAATACGGCTAGGAGGACGACCGTGCTCCCCCTCGTCACCGCTATCGACTTCACGAACCCCAGCCTCCTCTCCAGGAGAGGCGCGGACAGCATCACGAAGACCGCGATCACGGACGAGAGCGAGGAATAGAATCCCATCGCGTCCCTGGGTATATCGTAGAGCATGATGAATATCGGGATCATGAAGGGGGTGACGAGGCCGCTGCTCAGGCCGTTCAGGATCCCCGTGATCGAGAACTTAGCCGCTATCTTGCTGCTCTGGCTCCTCATCCTGGCGGCCCTCGCCCTTACGTCCGGCGCGTCGAGGATAGCTATCATGCCGAGGGCCGCCGCGCCCAGGATCGTCGCGAGCAGGAGCCCGGCGGCGTAGCTCAGAATGCCCCCCATCAGGAGCCCGGCCGTGGACGCCAGCGTGGACGCGAAGTTCAGCCACGCTATGTACTTGGTCCTCTCGCCGCGCGAGGTCAGATCCGCGAGTATCGCGGTCTGGACCGGCGCCACAGCGCCCCCCACTCCACCGGCGCCCATGGTGCCGGTGGCGCTTATCCCGCCGAGGATCGCGGCCGCGACGGCGGTGTACACATCGATCCTCACTAGCAGGATGAGCGACGAGGCGACCATCAGCGCCGAGGCCACGTAGAGGGAGTTCCTCCTCCCCCAGAGGTCCGCGGCGTACCCGAGGAGCACGGAGAACGCGGCCGTGGCGAGGGCCGCTCCCGCGTAAATCGCGCCGAGCTCCTTGACCGGAAGGCCCAGCCCCTTGACGACTATGTATGGGTAGATTATGTACAGGATGCCGGCCGCCAGGCTCCTGAGGATCCTCATCGACGTGAGGACCGCGAGCGGCCGACGGATCATGCGCCGCTCGCGGTCCCTTAGTTCTGTGTATAATCGTATCGTATATAACGTAACATATCCACGTGAAACGATCCTCGTCCGCGAGGGCGGGGCTTCCCGCTTCATCGCTCCACATTACCCGTCGATAGACCACATATCTGCGTCTGGCGTGCGCCTTTGATGCGAATGCTGGATCAACCAGTATGTATGCCTTCCCGCGCTTCTCGATCTGGCGCTCCTCCCTGACCTCGGCCCTGGCCATCCCCGCCCCTCACCCGCCCCGACCTCAGCGCCTCCAACTCCTCCCTGAGGCGCCTCACCTCCTCCTCGAGCTCCCTCACGCGCGGGTCGTCCGGCGCCGTGGGCTGCCCGGCGTACGGGCGCGCGCGGGCGGGCCAGGCCCTCACCTCCGCCCCTACGTCCCCGGCCACGCCCCTCGCTACCTCGCCCCCTATCCCCCTCAGCTCCTCCACGTTCAGCTCCCTCATTAACTCCCTCCTGAACTCCTGCTCCGACCTCCTCAGGTTCCCCAGGAACTTCCCCAGCTCCCTCAGCTGGCCGGAGATGTCCCGCTCCCCCCCGAGCAGCAGTATGGCCACGGCTATCAATATCAGGGTGTCGGTGAGGCTCCCTATCATGGCCCACCGGCGCCCCTACTTCCCGCTCCCCCTCTTCAGCTCCTCCAGCTGCCTCTGGAGCTCCGCTATCTGGGATTCGAGCTGCCTGACCCTCTCGTCCCTCTGGGCCGCGGGCGATGAAGCCGGCTGGGCTGCGGGGGATGAGGCCGGCTGGGCCGAGGTCGAGGTCGGGGATTCCTGCATCATTCTGCTCAGCTCCATCTCCGACTCCATCTTCCCCTTCTTGTACTCCCCCACGGCCCTGCCGAACGAATGGAATATCTCCGGTATCTTGTTAGCGCCGGCGAACAGCACCACCGCCACTATGATCACGATCAACAGGTCCGTGGCGCTCTCGAGCATCGTGCTATGTCACAGAATACTCATACTTAAAGATGACGTTCACATACAGTCATACATTATTTATCTCATATGTAAAATTGTATGGAATAATGCGATGGAGGGTTGCGCTGAGGGCGCGCGAGCGCTGTTCTTCGCCGTCAGTCCATGGAAAGCACGAACGATGCCGCCCCGAGGGCTATCATGAAGATCCCCAAGATCCCCAGCGCGAGCCTGCCCGCCCTCGCCATGGAGCTCCAGTCGCGGACGCTGTGCACCACCCCCTTATATATCAACATGACTATCACGCTCTGGGCTGCCCATGAGCCGAACCCGAATGTGAAGCCCACCAGGAACGCTAGGCCGGAGGATATCGCGGGCACGAGCGCGGCGGTCAGGACTAGTACTATCACAAAATCCCCTCCGAAGGCCGCGGCCAGCCCGTGGATCCATATCATCCTATAGTCCGCCGTCCTCACGCCCTCCCCCGTCTCGTGACCGCCGAACACTAGATATGCGGCGACGCCGATCATTGTGGCGCCGACGATGATGTCCACGTAGGGATGCAGCGCTTCGATGTCCAGCAGCCCCATCAGCTGTCCCATGAGCGCGCTCATCAACGTCCAGACGAGCGTCAGTGCGCCCGCGAACACGGATACTGCGGCCATGACGCCGCGCACGTCCCTCTGCATGAGGCCGTACGAGACGGTTATGGGCCATGTATGCTCGTCCGGCTTTAGGCCGTGCACGATGCCCACGAGCAGCACGGCCAGCAACCAGAAGGGCCCGGCGGCGCCCACGACGGATCTAGCCATCGGCTCGAGGAACTCCGGCACGGACAGTATGGCGATCGCGACTGCGATCGCGACGGTCGCGCCCAGCGCCCAATCCTTTTTAGTGACCCTCATCATATTAGGTACATACTAACTTGTATATAAGAGTTTTGTACGAGCGATTGGCTCCGTTACCTTAAGCTGACCATCGATGAGCCTAAATCCGAGGGGAGCCCTCCGCCCGATTTGCCATGACCACGAATCCGATCCAGATCAGGAGGAGGACCCCCCTTCCGGTCATGGCCCGCGCTGTTATCCCTATTTCTCGAGCCACTCCCTGAGGCGCGCCGCCAGGGCCCTGAGGCCCATCATCAGAGCCACGCCCCGACGTGGAGGTGGGTGCAGAGGCTCGGCCCCATCCTCGGATCCATCGACGCCGATCCTAGGGAAGTGCGTCGCATATTCGTCGATGAGACGATGGTGGACCTGGGAGGGACCCCGCGTGGATATGGGTCGCGTTCGAGCCCGACCTCCATGCGATGCTCGACTTCCACGTGAGCTGGCGCGGGAACTCCATAGATGCCTATCTGTTCATCGGGAGGCCCGTCCGCAGGTACGGCGGGGTCCCCATCTACACCGATGGCGCCCCATGGTGCGCAGACGCATGCAGGTGGGCGGGCGTCGAGCGCGCGGTCTACGATCGCCCCCTGAAGGAACCTGATGGAGCGCATGGTCCAGTACGTCAAGGACGGGACTGAGGCCTTCGACGACCTTCCCCGTCGGCGGGCGCGGGCAGAGGTCAAGGAGAACGTTCGAGCGCATGCATAACTGGCTCTCCGCGTTCGCGTCCATGCAGGACTTCGTGCTCGAGGACGGGGATCTGGGGAGGCCCCCACTAATGTGGGAAGAGGAGGGGATGCCCCCGTGGCTGGACGGGCTGCGCCCTATTTTCTCGCTCGGGTAGGAGGTGGGCTTAAGGTAACGGAGCCGAGCGATTCGTGCAAATTCACAAAAACTAAAACTTCAAATGTAAGTTAGGATAGCCTAACGGCGATGGCGCGTGGCGCGCTCAGGGTCGCCGTCGCTGGTATTCCGAACAGCGGCAAGTCTACCCTGGTGAGCGCGCTGAGCGGCCTCTCGATCAGGACCGCCAACTATCCCGGGACAACGGTGTCCATACAGGAGGTCAGGATAAAGGAGGGGGGAAGGGAGATAATCCTGGTGGATCTGCCCGGCACCTACGGCCTGAGGAGCGATATGGCCGATGAAGCCGTGGCGGCGAGGGAGATCCTCTCGGGCAACTACGATGTCCTGCTGGTGGTCGGATCCGCGATGAGCCCCGAGCAGACGATGTACCTGCTGCTGCAGGTGCTCGAGCTGGGGAGGCCCACCGTCCTAGTGCTGAACATGATGGATTTGGCCGGGAGACGCGGAGTGGCGCTCGACGCGGCGGCGCTCGAGAAGCGGCTCGGGATCCGCGTTCTCCCGATATCGGCGGCGACCGGGATGGGGATCGGCGAGCTGAGGAGATTGCTCTCGGATCCGCAAGCCATCCCGAGGGGAAATGAAGCGATAGTCGACTACGGCCCCCTGGAGAAGTACATAGACGAGGCCGCGCGGGCTCTGAGATCCTCGAGGGGCATCGCGATAGCGGCACTGACGGGCGCGCTGCGCCTCCCGGAGTTCGAGGCGGTCGAGGAGATCGCCCGGAGGGCTCGCTCCGAGGTCGGATCGCCCGGGGAGTTCATCGCCGGGAAGAGGTGGAGGGCGGCGAGGGAGCTCGTGGCCGCGGCGTTCCCCGGGGCGCGGCGCACGCCCCTGGGGAGGCTGGACTCCGCGCTGCTGAATACCAAGTTCGGGCCGATAGTATCGCTCATCGTGCTGTTCGCGCTGGCCGAGTTGATATTCATGGCCCTCGGGCCGGCGGTCGATTACATATCCGAGGCGCTCGGCCGGATCCCGGTGGGCGCGGCCGCCTCCCGGGTGGGGAACGCGCTGGCCGAGTCGCTGATCGTGGATGGGATCTGGAACGGCCTGGCGACGCTGATCTCGTTCATACCGTATGTGTTCGGGGTGGCGCTCCTGGTGGCGCTGATCGAGGACTCGGGCCTCATAGTCAGGCTCGCGCTGCCGCTCGAGAGGTGGCTGAGGGCCCTGGGGGTTCCCTCGAGGGGGCTGATCTACATGATGGCCGGGGCCGGATGCAATATACCGGCGATCGCCGCGACGGGTGCCATCCCGAGCTCCAGGGATAGGACTCTCACTGCGCTCCTGATACCATATGTGCCGTGCACGCCGAGGCTCCTCATAATATCGCTGATAGCGGCGGCCGTCATGCCGCAGTTGGTGGGGATAGCCGTCGCGCTCCCGTTCGCCTTCGCGCTCATAGCCGTGGCGATCTCCTCCAGGATCCTGGGCTCGATGTCGAGGGCCCTGGGAAAGCCGCCGCCGTATGCGTACGAGCTGCCGCCGCTCGTGCTCCCGATCCACAGGGCGTTCCTGAAGAAGGTCTGGCACTACACATATGAATTCATCAGACGGGCGGGCGTCCTCATCGTCGCGTTCGTGATAATAATGTGGTTCCTCTCGGTCAGCGGGCCGGCCGGTATCGTCGGCCCCGAGGCGCTGGGAAATCCCGAGCTGCTGAGAACCACGTGGTTGGGGATCGCCGGAGGGTTATTCTCGCCGTTACTGAATCCGATCGGAATACCGTGGGAGGTATCGGCCGCGCTAGCCTACGGATACATATTCAAGGAGGTAATCCTGGGGGCGCTGGTCGTGCTCTACGGGTTGGGCGAGGAAGGCCTGACGCACGTCCTCGCCGGAGCCCTGAGCCTGCCATCCGCGCTGGCGCTCATCGTGTTCATGACGTTCTACTCGCCGTGCATAGCGACGATCGCCGCGGAGGCGAGGGCCGCGGGATGGCGCTTGACGGCCGTTAACACTGCACTGCAATTCCTGCTGGCCACGGCCCTGGCGTATTCGACGTACTTCATCGCCGGGTGGTTCGCATGAAACCCATCAGGAGGGTGAACGATGTGCCGGAGGGCTCCTTGGTGGAGGTGGTCGCTATGGGATCCGGAAGGCTCATGGATCTAGGGCTGAGCGCGGGCTCCAGGCTCATGGTGGTCTTCTCCGTGCCGCATGGCCCTGCGCTGGTCCAGATGGAGGACGGAAGGTACATCGTGCTGGATTCCTCGGCGGCATCCGCGCTCGAGGTCGTCCCGCTCCGCGTCCCGCGGGGAGGCCGCAGGTGGCGCTGGAGGCGCGGAAATCCCGGCGCCACCCGCTTCCCAGGGGAAGGGATGTTGTGGTAAGGCTCTCCTCGCGAAATTTCATTCGCAGCGGAAGGATGCCGGAGCTCCGCATCCGAATAATCGTCGCCCGCGGGGACGCTTTTTATCGAACCCCAAGCTCCGACCTGCCGTGCGCTCCAGGATCTTCGTGAGGGGGCTCGAGGTCCCCTGCAGGATAGGGGTATCCGAGGAGGAGAGGGCCCGGCCGAGGACGCTACTCGTCGACGTGGAGCTCGAGGTCGACATGGAGGGGGCGGCGACCTCAGACGACATATCCATGGCGCTCGACTACAGGAGGGTGAGGGATACCGTGATGGAGGTGGCCGGATCGCGCGAGTTCAGGCTCGTGGAGTCGTTCGCGCGCGAGTGCGCGATCGCGCTCTCCAACCTCGGGGGCGTCAGATCCCTCAGGATCAGGGTCGAGAAACCGCGCGCCATGCGCGGAGCCGCGGGGGCCGGGGTCGAGGTCGAGATGTGACGCGCGGTCCCGGGGATCTCGCCGGAAATTCCGAGGTCCCCAATGGCGATCGTTCAGGATGGCCGGTTGCCCGCGCCCCGCGCGGCGCCACCGAAACTCTGATAAGCGGTTCGGGTCGACATTCGAAACGACGGGGTTGGCGCAGCCCGTATTCATGCCCGAGGGCGCCTGGGCCCGCGCGGCGGGCCCTGTGGGATGGCCCGCGGAGCGCGGCCCCGCGAGGCCCCGGTTGGCGGGTGATGCGCGATCGAGCCCGGCGGAATGAGCGAGGGATCCCAGCGGCTGG
>WYEM01000117.1 GCA_009903775.1 Nitrososphaerota archaeon
TTTATTATTGCGTTCTGAATTCTATTACCAGGATTGACATGAAGCCCATATATCTGGTCCGGTTAGCCGTCAAGTCCAAGGAGAAGGACGCGGAGTTCCGCAGATGGTACAACGAGGTGCACCTCCCGGATCTCCTCAAGGTCCCCGGGGTCGTCAAGGACGCCAGGTTCGACTTGGTAGAGGGGGATGTGGCGTCGCTCGCCATCTACGAGTTTCCATCAGTCGACCGTATGATGGAGGGCAAAAATAGCAAGGAACTGGCCGACGCCAAGGCCGACACGCAGGCCAGGTGGGGTCCATACCTCGATCCGAACGGCGAGAGGTACTGGTGCGACGTCCTGGACGTTTACGAGTGCAGGAGGGACGGGCTTCTGGATTCCGCCACGGCATTCGTGGCGTACAGCTCGAAGGACGATCGGGCCGTCGGAAAGTACCTGAAGGAGGAGCTGATCCCGGGACTCAGGCCCCTCGGGCTCGAGACGGCCGCGCTCTTCAGCGTCATCCACAGGGATCCCGAGACCCTCCCCGACCGCATACTGATCCTCCAGTTCAGGGCGGAAAAAATATCGACGTTGCTGCCCGATCTGAAGGCCAGGATATCGGAGGCCAGATCCAGGGGGCCCTTCGAGAGGCTGATTGCGGCGTACTATGACTTCGTGGTCTCCTTCACCAGGAATCCGCCCGGATGATGCGCGCATAGCCCTCGGGTCGCGCTGGCATAGGGCGGTCGACGTTTTACGCGAGAGCCGTCCGGTCCTCGGGCCGCTCCCGTTCAAATTCGATCATCGGCGTTCGCAGATCGCATCCCCGGATGTGCGATACGCGGGACTGTTGACATGCAGGGTGCGGAAACGCGGCCGGACTCAGCTCCCATCTATCGGAGGAATCCCGTGTACGGAAGGAAGATCCTCGCCCCGGGTCGGGCTGACCCCCGCCGGCGCTCACCCGTAAGCGGATGAGCGGGTTCCGGCCGGGGAGTCAAGAAGCGCCATCGGGTGGGGTAGTTCGCGCTCACGAACTACACAGCGTGATAATATTCTGGCAAATGGCGTTATTTATATACGAAATTCATATTCAAAAACCAGGATATCAAATTGACCGGGTCGATGTCGTGGATTGTATGCAAAAGATAATCTTTAAATATCGGCGTCAATTACATCATGTTGATAATGAGTTCAACGATCACCAGACACATAATAGTGTCAGCGATGATCGGGACGTTGCTGGAATGGTATGATGTATTCCTGTTCTCCTCCGGTGCCTTCTACATAGCGGCCAACTTCATGCCGAAGGGCAATCCCGTGGCGGCCATAGCCTCCACGCTCCTCGTGTTCGCGATAGGATTCCTCTTCAGGCCGCTCGGCGCTTTCGTGTTCGGCCACTACGGCGACAGGATAGGCAGGAAGAATATGCTGATGTGGACGATAGTGATATCGGGCATCTCCTCCGGGGTCGTCGGGCTGCTGCCGACGTACTCGCAGGTGGGCGTCTGGGCGATAGTGCTCCTGGTGATAATGCGGCTGCTGCTGGGCTTCGGGCTCGGCGGCGAGTGGGGCGGGGCAATGCTGATCGCGCTCGAGCACGGCCAGAAGAGGAGGGGATACTGGTCATCGTTCGTCCAGTCCACCGTGGGGCTGGGCCTGGTCCTGGGCTCAGCCGTGTTCTTGGGCCTGGGGGCGCTGATAGGGCAGAGCGCGATGACGGCGTGGGGCTGGAGGATCGCGTTCCTGATCTCCTTCGTGTTGCTGGCCATAGGATTCTACATCAGGTACACGCTCCCCGAGACGCCGGTGTTCGAGGCCGCCAAGAGGGAGAAGGCGATAGTCAGCGTCCCAGCCGGGACCCTCTTCAGGAAGTACTGGAAACAGCTATTGCTGAGCACGCTGATAGCGGGCGCCGTCGGGACGATATGGTTCACGGGATCCACGACGCTGCCCACCATCTACCGCCTCTTCAACGTGATAACGCCGGAGATGCAGCAGATAGGGATACTGGTGTTCGGGCTGACAGAGATGCTCTTCGTCTTCATAGGGGGCCCGCTCTCCGACAGGATCGGGAGGAGGCCCATGATCTACATAGCCGGCGCCCTGTTCCTGGTGGTGCTGTACCCCGTGATCCTGTACAGATCGGTCGCGATGTTCCTGGTGTCGATGGTGCTCCTGGGGATAGCGCACGGCTTAGCCTACGCGCCCGAGGGAGCTATGATAAGCGAGATATTCCCGACCAACGTGCGGTACAGCGGCAATTCGCTAGCTTACCAGTTCGGCAACGCGTTCATAGGGGGTCCCCAGCCCTACGTGTCGGTGGCTGTCGGCGCGATCTCGTATCTGCTGGAGCCCGTCTACGCTGTCGTGTTCGCGGTGGTGGCTATAGTCGCGGCGTACGCCTTCAAGGAGACGAAGGACGTGGACCTGACTAAAGTTTGAGAATATCGCCCGAATATACACATTTTTCTTATTTTTAGATTTTAGAACTAGGTTTTAGAGGGCTTCCATTCGTACAGTTCGGGCCTCCTCTGGGCCAGCACCGGGAGCGCCTCCCTGACGCGCCTTATCCTGTCTCTGCTCAGCGCGACCTCCACGACCCCCTCCTCCTCCGTGGCCCTGGCCACTATGATCCCCATGGGATCGGCGGCGACCGTCACGCCCGCGAACGAGTTCCCTATCTGGTTGGACGTCAGCACGTACATCGTGTTCTCGAGGGCCCTCGCGCGCACGAGGGTCATCCACTGCTCCTCCTTGTTGTACCCCTTATACCACGCGCTGGGCACTACGAGCGCGTCCGCGCCGGAGAGCGCCGCGTACCTGGCGAGCTCCGGGAACCTCATCTCGTAGCACACGATGATCCCCAGCCTGAAGCCGTCGACGTCGACCATCGCGGGCGGCCCGTCCCCCGGCTTGAGCTGCTCCGATTCCCTGTATCCCAGCGCCTCGAAGAGGTGCGATTTCCTGTACTTCGCCCTCGTATGGCCATCGGGGCCTATTACGTAAACCGAGCTGTGGACGCGCGGCGGATCGTCGCTCCTCTCGTAGACGCCCAACGCCACGTGGACACCCCTGTTCTTGGCCAGCCTCCCCACCTCCTCCAGGAACGGCGATCCGTCGTACTCCGATTCATCGTAGAGCCTCTCCATCGGCATCCCGGGCGGCGCGAGGAGGTTGGAGAACTCGGGGAAGACGACCAGTGATGCGCCCGACAGGCCGCCCATGATGGATGCGATCTTCTTCAGGTTCTCCTCCTTGTATGGCGACGTCGCCATCTGAGCCAGCGCGACCCTCATGGAGTCCACGGACTTTATACGCGGCGTCCGGTGAAAAAGTTTTGCCCCATCCCCTGGGGCTCCGTTACCTTAAGCCCACCTCCTACCCGAGCGAGAGGATCGGGCGCGGCCCGTCCAGCCACCGGGGCATCCCCTCCCTCCACCCGAGCGGGGGCCTCCCCAGGTCCCCGTTCTCGAACACGAAGTTGTGCATGAACATGAACGCTGACAGCCAGTTATGCATGCGCTCGAACGCTCTCCTCGACCTCTGCCCGCGCCCGCCGACGGGGAAGGGGTCGTCGAAGGCCTCGGTCCCCTCCTTGGCGCACTGGACCATGCACTCCATGAGGTTCCTCAGGGGGCGATCGTAGACTATGTGCTCGGCGCCCGCCCACCTGCAGGCGTCGGCGTACCATGGGGCGCCATCGGTGTAGATCGGGACCCTGCCGTACTTGCGCACCAGCCTCCTGATGAACAGGTACGCATCGATCGAGTTCCCGCGCCAGCTCACGTGGAAGTCCAGCATCGCACGGAGGTCCGGCTCGAACGCGACCCAGATCCACGCGGGGGTCCCTCCCACGTTCACCATGGTCTCATCCTCGAATATCCTGCGCACGTCCCTAGGATCGGCGCCGATGGATCCGAGGGCGGGGCCCAACCTCTGCACCCACCTCCACATCGACACATGGCTCCTGCTGATGATGGACCTCAGGGACCTGGCGGCCCTCCTCAGCGAGATGCCCGAGAAACAGGGATAACAGCGTGGGCCATGACCGGAAGGGGAGTCCTCCTCCTGATCTGTATATGATTCGTGGTCACTGCAAATCGGGCGGAAGACCCCTCTCGGATTTAGGTTCATCGATGGTCAGCTTAAGGTAACGGAGCCGTCCCCCTGGGCTTGCGCCTCAGGCGGGTGCCGCAGGCGGGGCACAGGAGGTCCCCCGGGGGCGAGCTGAAGGATCTCCCGCAGCCCGGGCAGTAGTAGATCCAGCGGATGGGCCTCCTGCGCCCCACGGCGGGGCCGGAGGACGGGATCCCCAGCCTGGCCGCGACGTTCTGGATCGAGATGTCGTTCGTCAGTATGTAAACCCTGAGGCCGCGCGAGGAGAGCCCGAGCGCCACCGCCAGGACCTCCAGGTCGACCTCGGAGAGCCTCGGCATGTCCCCTACGGAGGCCGAGGCCGACCTCGCGGCCTCCAGCTCCGCTCCGGAGGGCTCCAGCACCTCCACGGCGCCCCCCGACACCAGCGGCTCCAGGGCGCCGATCCTCCCGCGCCTCTCGAGCTCCCTCAGAACCCCGGGGGTCACGACGAGCCTGGCGTCGCCCGGGCCGGGCAGCCCTCCCTCGAGCGCTGAGGTGTCCAGAACCAGGTACCTGACCCCGGCCCCGCGCCTCGCTGGCGGCATAGCGTCTTCCTCAGGTGCTGGAAGGGGGGCGGGGGGCTCCTCAGCCTTATGACCCTCAGCGCGCGCCTCGACCTCCTGACCCTGACCAGGCGCGCGCCCGAGTCCACCCTCAGCTGGCCGTCGATGAGGAGAACCGCGGGGGAGGTCGACTCCACCTCGACCTCATCGCCGCCCTCCAGCGGTATGACGAGCGGGGGCACCCTGTGTATGGGGAGGACGGGCGTCAGCACCACCGCCGAGGCCGTCTCAGGGAGCACCGGGCCGCCGGCCGATAGGCTGTAGCCGGTGGACCCCGTGGGCGTCGCCGCTACGATCCCGTCCATCCTCTCGGAGTAGAGCTCCGAGGAGCCGTAGCGGACCGCGTAGTAGGGGGTCGGGCTCTCGTGATCCTTCGTCATATAGAGCTCGTTTATCACCTCGTGGGTGCCGGAGATCGCCGAGACCTCCAGCCTCATGCGCTCCTCCACGCAGTAGGAGCCCTCCCTGAGCCTCCTGATCAGGATCGGCAGATCCTCGGGCAGCGCGTCCGTCACCGCGCCGCGCCTCCCCATGTTGACGCCCACGATGGGCGTCCCCTCGGGGAGGGAGCGGGCGAGCGCCAGGAATGTGCCGTCCCCGCCCACGCTTATGGCGGCCTCCGCATCGCTCGGGCCGACCAGCTCGAAGCTCCGGCCCACGAGCTCCACTATCGAGGAGCTCAGCTCCGGCTCGCGCTCCCTGATCGAGTCCTTCAGGTACAGCGTCACCCTGCCCACCGGCCTCCCCGGCTCGCACCCCGCCACGTGCGTCCCCGGCGCCCGGAGGGAAATAATTTTATTTCCCCGCGCGCGCACGCGCCCGCCTCGATGAGTGGCGGAAGAGCCGCCTGACCCGGTGATGAGGATTATGAGTGATGAGAGGCCCGTCGCGCTCCTGTTCTCCGGCGGCAAGGACAGCCACATGGCCTACGTGAGGCTCGTGGAGCGGGGATACCGCGTGTGCTGCCTGATGACCGTGGTGCCGGCGGACCCCGAGAGCATGCTGCTGCACTCGGTCAACTCGTCGCTCACCCCCCTCCAGGGGGAGGCGATGGGGAGGCCGGTCATCATGGAGATGGCCGGGGCCGGGGGCGAGGAGGACGCGCTCCGCAGGCTCATGAGGAGGGCCGTCCTGGACTACGGCGCCGGCTACGCCGCGGCTGGGGCGGTGGTCAGCAGGTGGCAGAGCGGGGTCTTCAGCGGGCTCGCCCGGGAGAGCGGCCTCGAACCCCTGGCGCCCCTCTGGGGGGTGGACCAGGAGGAGTACCTCAGGCAGGTCGCCGGGAGCGGCATCCGCGCCATAATAACGCGCGTCTCGGCGCACGGCCTGGGCAGGGAGCTCCTGGGGGCGGAGATAGACCCGGCCACGGCGGAGAGGATAATAGCCCTGAGCAGGAAGTACCGCTTCAACCCCTCGTTCGACGGCGGCGAGGCGGAGACGTTCGTCGTGGACGCGCCGTTCTACCGCAGGCGCATCTCCATCCTCGAGTCGGAGGTCGTGGGGGGGCTCGACTGGGGGGAGCTCAGGATAAGGAGGGCAAAGCTTGAAATCAAGGGAGGGCCGACGGCGGCGGGTGGTGCTGGAGGGCCTCAGGGAGGGCCTCAGGGGGGCCATAGACAGGCTCCTGGGCAGGAGCCTCGTCGACGAGAGGGCGCTGAGGGAGTTCGTCCGCGACGTCCAGAGGGCCCTGATCCAGGCCGACGTCAACGTGAAGCTCGTCCTGGAGCTCTCCAAGAGGCTCGAGGAGGCCCTGAGGGCCGAGAGGCCTCCCCCCGGGATATCGATGAAGGACCACGCAATCTACGTCCTGTACGAGGAGATAACCAGGATACTGGGAGGGGAGGACGTCAGGCCCCCGGTCCCCCAGGGGCGCGGGAGGCCCCTGAGGATAATGCTCGTCGGCCTCCAGGGATCCGGGAAGACCACGACCGCGGCCAAGCTGGCGCTCTACTACAAGGAGAGGGGGTTCAGGCCCGGGCTCGTCGCCGCCGACACGTACAGGCCTGGCGCCTACGAGCAGCTCAGGCAGCTCGCGGAGAGGGTGGGAGTCCCGGTGCGCGGGGACCCGGGCGGGCGCGACGCTGTCGAGCTGGCCAGGGCCGGCTCCGAGTCCCTCGAGCGCGAGGGCGCCGACGTGATAATAGTGGACACCGCGGGCAGGCACAAGAACGAGGCGGAGCTGATGGAGGAGATGCGCGAGATGGAGAGGGCGCTGTCGCCCGACATCACCTTCCTGGTCGTCGACGCGACCATAGGGCAGCAGGCGGAGAGGCAGGCCAGGGCGTTCGCGGAGGCGACGAGGGTCGGCGGGCTGATAGTGACGAAGCTCGACAGCTCCGCCAGGGGGGGCGGGGCGCTGACGACGGCGGCGGTGACCGGGGCCAAGGTCTACTTCGTGTCGAGCGGGGAATCGCTGGAGGACTTCGAGGAGTACTCCCCGAGGAAGTTCGCGGAGAGGCTGCTGGGCATGGGGGACCTGGAGTCGCTCGTGGAGAGGTTCAGGAGGCTCAGCAAGGAGGGCGAGGAGAGGATGGAGCGCCTGAGCAGGGGGAAGTTCACGCTCGTGGACTTCGTGGAGCAGCTGGAGGACCTCAGGAGGATGGGCCCCCTCTCCAGGCTCCTGGAGATGATCCCGGGCGCGTCGCAGGTCAAGCTCCCGAGGGAGGCCCTGGATGGCATGGAGGATCGCCTGATCGCGTGGAGGGCCATAGTGAACTCGATGACGCCGGAGGAGCGCGGCGATCCGGGGATCCTGAACGGTGGGAGGATCCGCAGGATAGCCAGGGGGGCGGGCGTGGAGGAGAGGGAGGTCAGGGAGCTCCTCAGGTCCTACGAGCAGGCCAGGAGGCTCGCGAGGGCCCTCCGCAGGTCTCGCCTGAGGGGAACCGCGGCATCTTGAGGCGCGGCGGGCTCCCCGGGCTGCGCATCTGCCGCTGGTGCCTGGGCAGGCTCCACAGCTCGGACCCGGACTCCGCAGCCCTCCTGGGATCCGAGCTGGCCGCCAGGCTCGGGATGGAGCTGGACGACGCGGGGTGCCAGCTCTGCGGCGGCATCTTCGCGTCGATCGATATGATGGCGGAGGAGGCGGCGGCCGCGCTCCGCGGGTCCGGCGCGGAGGTGGGGTCCTTCTACGTGAGCGTGGAGATCCCGCGCAGCTCCGCCGACCTGGAGGACGAGCTGAGGTCCGGGCTCAGGCTGAGCGGGGGGATCTCGGCCAAGAGGCTCGCGATAAGGCTGCTGACGAGGGCGCTCGGGGCCAGGCTGGGGATCCCCGCGAGGGCGGAGGAGCCGGACGCCGTCCTCTCGTTCTCGCCCCGTGGGTTCCGGGGCCTGAGCCTCTCCCCCCTCTACGTGGAGGGGCGCTACCTCAAGCCCGCGGGGGAGCGGACCCGCCGCATCGGGCGCGGGGGCTGCGGCGGGACGGGCCGCGTCCCCCGCGAGGTCGCGGGGGCGTCCGGCGAGCCGGCGAGCGTGGAGCGCGCGATAGAGGAGCACCTCAGGCTCGCCTTCGGCGCGGAGGGCGTGACGATCACGTGGACGGGGACCGACCGCGAGCACGTCGAGGTGGCGGGGAGGGGGAGGCCGTTCCTGGCCAAGCTCTCCGGGGCCAAGCGGAGGGCCTCGTGGGTCATGGAGGAGCCCCACCCCCGGATCGCGTCGCTGAGGCTGATCGGGGGGAGGCGCGAGGCCGAGCTGAGGGCTTCCAGGACGCTCTACGACGTCGTGGAAGCCTACGCCGAGCTGGACCGGGACGCCGAGGAGCTCGCCGGGCTCGTGGAGTCCATGGAGGGGACCGAGTTGAGGACCGGGGGGAGGGGGAGGATCGTGGCCAGGGCGCTGGCGAGGGCCGAGGGGAGGGCGCTGGCCGCCGCCATCTGCGCGGAGCACGGCGCGGACCTGCGCTCCGCCCTCGCGGGGATCCTCGGCGTCGGGGCGGAGGCCGTCCGCCTGCGCGTCGTCGACGTGGTCGAGGACTGCGAGGGCTACCCCCTGAGGCCTCCCGGAAAAGGTTTTAATGCTCGGCGGCCGCCCTGCCGGCAGCTTGCCCAAGCACAAGGGACCCCGGAGGAAGACCAGGAGCCTCATGACCGCGGAGGGCCCCAGGGGGCTCTCCCGCCTCATGGAGGAATATAAGCCAGGGGACCGCGTCGTGATAGACATAGATCCGTCGCAGCCCAAGGGACTCCCCCACAGGCGCTACCAGGGCAGGGTGGGGATAGTCAAGGAGGTCAGGAGGAGGTCGCTGGTCATAGGGATAAGGGTGAGCCCGAGGGAGGAGAAGATCGTGGTGGCCAGGCTCGAGCACGTGGTTCCCCTGAGGTCGTGAGCCATGTCCTTCAGGGTCCTGAGCAAGAAGCCGATAACCATACACGAGGCGAAGGAGATGCTGGCCAAGTCCACCGAGGGCGTGGACGTGGAGTCAGATCAGCTCCTGATGAGGACCCTGGACTACTTGAACAAGTTCTCGAAGGTGGACGGTCGGACCGCCAGGAGGATCGTGGACCGCCTGGTCTCCGAGGCGGGCCTATCGGAGGAGGAGGCCGTTGAGGTGACGAACATACTTCCGAGGACCATAGAGGAGCTCAGGGCGCTGGCCAACGGCTGGCGCAGGATGGTGAGGACCGAGACCCTCGAGAAGATCCTGAGCGTGATCTCGGAGGAGGCCGGGGGCGGGTCGGGCGGCGCGCGAAACGCACATAACTGACTTGTAGCGGTTTCCGAGCGTGCACGAGCAGAGGGAGCGCGCGCCCCAGAGGAGATACGAGGAATACGCATATGTGCTAGACCTGGAGGTCAAGGGCAGGTCGAGGACCGTCAGGGGCAAGGAGGGCGTGATAATACAGTCCCTGGGCGAGGACTACCTGACGTTCCTGGAGCTGCAGGGGATTGAGGGGGTCGTCTACACGATAGGGGAGAGGCTCTATATAGGGAGGGACCAGAGGGACAAGGTCGTCAGCGTCCTCGGCCGGCTTTCGTACCAGGACCTGACGCCGACCGCCAGGAGCGTCCTGCCGGAGGTCGTCGAGAAGATCGTCGCGTCGAAGGAGCAGAGGCTGATCGAGTTCTTCAACACGTCGCAGCCGTTGAACCCGAGGATGCACGCCCTCGAGCTCGTGCCCGGCATAGGGAAGGTGATGCTCAGGAAGATACTCGAGGAGCGCGAGAGGGCCCCGTTCACGTCCTACGCCGACCTGGAGCGCCGCGTCGGGCTTAAGGACCCGCAGAAGCAGATAGCCAGGAGGATCCTGGAGGAGCTGGAGGGCAACACCCAGACGTACCTGTTCGTGAGGAGGGCGTGAACCGCAGGAGGGCGCTGGGGCAGCACTTCCTGAGGTCGGGCGAGGTGCTCCGGGAGCTACTGGAGCCGCTGGGGGACGCCAAGCCGCACGAGGTGGTGGCCGAGGTGGGCGCGGGGAGGGGATCCCTGACGAGGCTCCTGGCCGCCGGCGACGGCCCGCTGGTGGTCAGCGCCGAACTGGACGAGCGCCTCTGCGCTGAGGCGGCGGAGGCCGTGAGGGGCTCCTGGAGGGTGGAGCTAGTCTGCGGCGACGCCTATAGTGTGATCCGGAGGTTCGACTACCTGGTGTCGAGCCCGCCCTACTCGATGTCCTCGAGAACGATCGAGTGGCTCGCGTCCAAGGGCTTCCGGCTCGCTTCGCTCCTGCTCCAGGAGGAGTTCGTCGAGAAGATGTCGCTCGCCCCGTCCTCCCGCAGGTATGGGGCCATCTCCGCGTTCTCGCAGCTGGCGTTCAGGATATCGGTGGGGAGGAGGGTCGGCCCCGGCTCCTTCTCGCCGGCCCCGAGGGTGAGGTCGCGCCTGGTGCTCCTCAGGCCGCGCGTCCTGATGACGGAGCGCGAGGCGCGCTGGGCCCTCTCGCAGCTCAGGAGGCTCTTCTCCCGGGGCAGGGGCCGCGCCTCCAAGGTGTGCAGGGACCTCGGCATCGAGGGGTGCGGCGACGGCAGGATCAGGGACCTGTCCCCGAGGGAGGCGATGGCGCTCGCGGCGGCCCTACCGGCCCGGCGAGGATTCGGAGCTCCTCCTGAGGTGCGTGGAGGGGGCCCTGGGGGACGCGGGGCCTCGGAGGGGGAGGGCGCTGGAGCTGGGGTGCGGGACGGGGTTCGTCACTCGCGGGCTATTCGACTCGGGCGCGGTGGGCCTGGCGGCCTGCTCGGACGTGAGCCCCGAGGCATCGGCCGAGTCGAGGGAGAGGTTCCGGGGAACCCCCCTCGAGCCCGTGGTCTGCGACGCCGCGGAGGCGTTCAGGCCCGGGGCGTTCGACGCCATCTACTTCAACCCGCCGTACCTCCAGTGCGAGCCCGAGGAGGATCCCGCCGTGTGCGGCGGGGAGGGCGCGGAGGTGCCGCTATGGTTCCTCGAGTCGGCGAGGAGGGCGCTGGCGGGCGGGGGGCGCATCTACGCCCTGGTGGGAAGGGATTCGGAGGGGCGCCTGCTGGAGGCGGCGAGGCGCCTGGGCCTGGTCGGGGGCGAGAGGTGCCGCCTGGGCCTCTTCTTCGAGGAGCTCGTGGTCCTGGAGCTCCTCGCGCCCTGATCTCCACCACGTCCATGTCGCGCAGCTTGTAGTCCAGGCCGACCCTGCTCGGGAGGCCGGACCTCCAGACCCTTGCGAACCTGAATGACTCGACGAGCTCGCGGTGGACCCTGGCGGCGACGTCGCGGACGGTGGAGCCCTCCGGGATCACCAGGGGGGGCCTCCTCGGCTCCTCGTCCGGCGGCTTCGTGTAGACCCTTATGAGGCCCAGCGCCCTCAGCACCTCGCGCGCCGCCTCCTCGCCGCGCCGCGCGAGGTCCTCCACACCCAGCGCGCCCCCGGGCCCGACCGCGATGTACCTCTTGACGCGCCTGCCCAGGAGGGCCGCCTCCACGTCCTCCAGGCTGCTGCGGGAGCCAAGCCTCACCCAGGCGTTGTAGATCCTGAGGCCCCTCAGGTACTCCCTGACCTCCTCCTCGGAGACGCGATCGGAGGTCCCGCTGATTATTATCCCCCCGCTGGCCGTGATCCTCACCTCCACGCCCAGGTCCTCGTTCCTGGGCACTATGCCCAGCTCGTCCAGCGCGCGGACGAGCTCCCCCAGCTCCCCCGCCCCGCCGTGCGACAGGATGAGGAGGTCGGCGTTCTGGAGGAGCCCGGTCACCCTGCCCAGCAGTAGCCTGCCTATGCCGCCGAGCGGGCACCAGACGGCCTGGAAGGGGACGTCGCCCGCCTCGTAGATTCCCACCACGGGCGACTCGTAGAGCCTGAAAAGCTCTGGCCTGAGGCCCGTCATCGCCTCGAATGCCGCGGCCGAGGCGCCAGGGAACCCGGTGACGCAGAGCTGGGGGAAATCGGTCTTCCTGACGGCCCACTCCGCGCCCCCGCTCCCCTTCTTCTTCGCCTTCCTCTCCTGCTCCTCTATCAGCGCCTCGAGGCTCGATATCTGGCGCTTGATGCTCATCTGGAGGTTCTCGGTCCCCTTGTGCTTCGGCATCCTCGAGTAGACCTGCCTCAGCAGCTCCAGCTTCGTCTTGGGGTCCCTCGCCAGTATGGCGCGCGACCATATCGCCTTCACTTCCTCGGGGAGGTTGGTGACCATCCTAGGCCGTGTGCTCGAGGCGCCGCGCGGCCTAATAAGGCTGACCTCGGCGCCCTGGGATCTCCCCGGCGCGACCTCGCGCCGCTTCGCCCGGAGCCCTGAGGTCGGAGGGCCTCCACCCTGAGCAGGTCCGTTGCCCCACTCCGCATGCCGCGCACCAGGACGAGCCTGTCGCCCTCCCCCGCGATGCCCCTCCTCCTGGCCTCAGCCGCCAGCCCCTCCAGGTCCAGGTCAGCCGCGATCCCAGCCGGCCTGATCCCCCACAGCATGGACACCCTCCTGGCCACCCCCTCGTTGGGCGTGAACACGTGGACGTCGACGGACGGCCTGTAGCGGGCCAGCCTCATGGCTGTGTGGCCGCCGTGGCTGTACGCGATTATCCTCGCGCCGATGGACTCCGCCAGCTCCACCACCCCGAGCGCGAAGGAGTCGTAGATGGGCGAGTCCCTCCCGGGCGGGCTCCTCCCCGGCGAGTACCCCTCCTCCGCCCTGGCCACTATCCTCGATGCCCAGTCCACGCTCTCCACGGGATGGCGCCCCGCCGCCGTCTCCCCGGTCAGGAGCACGGCGTCCGCCCCTCCCCTCACCGCCGTGAAGATGTCGACGACCTCGCTCCTGGTCGGCACGGGGTTCTCCATCATGGAGTCGAGGAGCTGGGTGGCGACTATGGACGGCTTCCCGCGCGACCTGGCAGCCTCCAGTATCCTGGACTGCACGAACGGCATTTCCTCGAGCGGGAACTTGGCGCCCAGGTCCCCCCTCGCCACCAGCACCGCGTCGGCCTCCTCCGCGATGCCCTCCGCGTTCTCGACCCCCGGTATCGTCTCTATCTTGGCCACTATCCAGGCGTCGCTCCCGAGCTCCGACAGCGCCTCCCTGAGCCTCCTGACGTCGTCGCGCGTCCTCACGAACGACAGCGCCACGTACTCCAGGCCGTGCTCCGCGATGAACCTCAGGTCCGCCTCGTCCTTGTCCGTGAGGCTCGGCAGGTCGTACTCCTTCCCCCTTATCGCGACCGTCTTCCTGGGGGCCAGGACCCCCTCCACCATTATCTCCACGACCGCGCGGGACCCGGACTTCTCCACCACGCGCGCCGGGATCCTCCCGCCCTCGAACGTGACTACGTCGCCGACCTCCGCGAGCCTGAAGAACTCGTCGCTCGGGACGGGCACCCCCTCGCCATCCTTGGACAGCACGACCCTGGATCCCCTGGACACCTGGACGGGCTGGAAGTCGCCCAGCCTGACGGTGGGCCCCTGGAGGTCCCCTATAATGGGGAGGAACCTGCCGAGCCTACCCTCCAGGGACCTCACTGCAGCAATCTCCGCGGCCTTCTCCTCGTGGGTCCCGTGGGAGAAGTTGAGCCTGAAGCCGTCCGCGCCGGCCGCCGCCATGGCCTCTATGATGCCGGGGTCGTCGCTGGCCGGCCCCAGCGTGGCCAGCACCCTGGCCCTCCTGGCCATGCGCGGCGGCGGGCGCTCTCTCAGTATAACCTTTTCAGGACGCCGAGCCTCTCGTCCGTCAGCGCTATAGAGCGATCGGCACTGGGCTCCATCTCCATCATCGCCCTTATCGCGTCGACGTTCTCGGGCACGACGTCCGACTCGTTCGGCGTGGCCCACATGAGGTATACCTCGCTGCCGTCGCCCGAGACGGTCAGCGCGTCCTCCCAGACGGGTATCTCGTAGAGGTCCCCCCTGGGCCTCCCGAGGTCCCTCGCTATCTCGAATATCGAGTTGAGACCCTTCACCCCGTCGCTCCCGCTGACGGTCACCACCCTGGGCTCCTCCCTGAGCACTTCCAGGACCTCCTCCCTGGTGGCCCTCCCGCGGAGCTCGAGCATGCCCATGTGCAGGTGGAACAGGTTGTGGCTGCCCTTCGCCGCCATCGTGACTATGTCCAGGTCGTGCACCACGGTCTGCGCGTCCGGTCCGTGATGGGACGGCACCCTGAGCTCCGGGACCACGGTGTTCATTATCCCGGTGTGGCTGGACTCCCAGACGTCGACCGCCCTCCTGAATATGCTCACCCTCGCCTTCCTGACCCCCAGCTTCTCGTGTATGCCGCCCACCACCCTGCAGATGGCGGTCGTGTTGCAGCTCACGACGCGCACGAACTGCTTGCCGAGGGCCTCCTCGTAGTTCCGCTGGGCGACGAACGACGTGCCGGCCACCTCGTGCTTCTCCCCTCCCTGGAATATCGCCTTCACGCCGTGCTTCTCGTAGAGCTTCTTGTTCTCGGCCCCGACCTTATCGGGGGTCGCGTCGACCACCACGTCGACGGCCCCCTTGGACAGGAGCTCCGGCAGCGTCCCGGCGACCTCTATCCCGGCCCTCCTCATGTCCTCGGCCTTCTCCGGGATCGACGCGTAGACGTCGTATCCCTTGGCGGCCGCCATCCTGACGCGGTAGTCGCCCACTATGTCGGATATCCCCACCACCCTCATGTCGGGCTGCCTGGCGACGGCGTCCGCCACCCTCTTGCCTATCACGCCGTACCCGTTGACTACGACCCTGGCGATCCCCTTCGGCATCGGCCGGG
>WYEM01000019.1 GCA_009903775.1 Nitrososphaerota archaeon
AATTTGACCCACGGGGCCGGCCTCCGGAGCCAGGGGTCCCGGGTTCGAGTCCCGGCGGGCCCGCCACACGCGTGGGGCTTTACATGAACATGTTAATTTTGGGGAGGGGTTGGCCATTTTCAACACCCACCCTCGGGGAGTTACCGCCGACGCATGGTGCTTGGAGGCATAGGTGAGCTGCCCCGCCCTGGAGGGCGGGGCTTCCTGCTTCACTGCCCCACCTTGCCCGTAGCTGAGGGCCGCGGGCAGGGGGCGGAGCTCCACAGGCGCCGCGGGTGGCTCCCACCCTGCCCTCCTCAGCACGTTGAGGGACGCGTTGTAATCGCGATCGACCCTCCAGCCGCAGGCCGGGCACTCGAAGGCCCTGTCGCCCAGCGTCAGATCACGCTTCACGAATCCGCACTTGGCGCACGCCCTCGAGGGGTCCCTCGGGTCGACGAGTGCGAACTCCTTCCCATCTCAGGTCGCCTGGACGGGAAACAACTCTCGCCAAACGCGTTCCCCAGTTCGGGATCGCCGGGGATGAATTTTGAGTTTTAACTGAAACCCTCGCCCTTTAGGGCGGGGAGGAGGTCAGATAATATAAATCTGGGCGGGGACCGAGTGGGGCGTGGATCGCGGGGACGTGCTCCCTTGGATCGCGGTGGCGCTGGGCGGCGCCGCCGTGGGGCTCCTCGGATCGCTGATATTCCGGGCGCTCTACGTCCTATGGAGGATAGTCGAAGCCGGATACTCCAGGAGCCCATCGGCTGCCGTCACGTTCCCGCTGCTCGGGCTGCTGGCCTCATTCCTCCTCGTCGACACGTTCGCGGTCAACAAATCGACCGGCAGCGCAACCGGCATAGTGCTAGCCGAGTACAACACGCGCGGGATCCCATCGCTCAGGGACTCGGTGATCAAGGCCTTCGCCAGCGTGGCTACCGTAGGCTTCGGCGGCGCCGCAGGCCCCGAGGGCGTCGGCATACTCCTGGGGCCAGGTATAATGCGGTCCGCGGCTCGCGCGTTCGGCGCGAGGGTCCGGCGCGGCCGCCTGACGCTGGCCGGCGCGGCCGCCGGCCTCGCGGGCGTCCTGAAGACCCCAGCGACCGCCATACTGTACGCGCTCGAGGTGCCCGTCGCGAGGGGCCTGGAGAAGGAGCCATTCCTGGAGATCTCGCTGGCCGCCACGGCCTCCTACGCTGTCTCCGCGGCCATCACCGGCCCCGCGCCCCTGTTCGCCGTGCAGCTGCAGCCGATCACCGGCCCCGCGCCCCTCATATGGAGCGCGATCCTGGGGGTGATAGCGGGCGCCTACTCCATCGGGTTCTCCAAGCTCTACGGATACGCTGGCAGGGCGTCCTCCGCGCTGAGGGCTCGCGGAGGATTCGCCCTCACGGTGCTCACGGGCGGCGCGGCCATCGGGCTGCTCGGGCTCCTGTCCCGCCAGTCCATAGGCCCGGGATTCGACCTCATGGACGACGTCGTCCTCGGCATGATGGCGGCCGGATCGCTGGCGCTCCTCCTGGCCCTCAGGAGCCTGACCACGGTCGCGACGCTCAGCTTCGGCGGCGTCGGAGGGCTATTCACACCAGTGGTCCTGAACGGCGCGCTGCTGGGCGCGCTCTTCGCGGAGCTGCTGGGCCTGAGGCCCATCTCCTTCTATGCCCTCATCGGCGCGGCCGCGGTCCTAGCGGGCACTTACAAGATCCTGCTGGCGCCGGCCGCGATGATGGTCGAGCTATCGGGGGTCGGCTTCATGATACCCGCGCTGCTGGCCTCCGCCGTGAGCTACGCGATCTCCCTGCCCGTGACGCTCTTCAGGTTCCAGCTCACCGGGTCGGCGATGGAGGAGGCGCTCCTGAGGAGCGTCTATTCGAGGGTCAGGGGAAGCAGGCTGATCTCGGGTCTCAGGGTATCCGACGTGATGGACAGGAATCCCCGCCGCATAGGGCTCACGGACTCGCTGAGGGCGGCACTCGACGCGATGGTGGCCGAGGGGCTGAGGGAGCTGCCGGTCGTCGACCCCGAGGGCAGGCTCGTCGGTCGGCTGGCGGTGGAGGACGTATCCTGGCTGGGCGAGAGGCGCCTGGACGCGCAGGTCTCCTCAGCGCCCCTGTCCAGCGCCGAGTCCATCAGGCCCGACACCCCTCTCGCCGAGGCAATTGAGCGCATGCTGGGCTCTGGGCTCAGCGTGCTCTACGTCGTGGACGAGAGGGGGATCCTAGTCGGGACGGTCGAAGAGATGGACGTGGTCCGCGCGCTAATACGCCACACATGATACGCGCCGGGCTGGCGCTCATCGAGGGTCGGATGGAGTGCCCATATCGGATTTAGGCTCATCGATGGTCGGCTTAAGGTAACGGAGCCGTCGGCTGTGCGAAAACGGTTAAATTTACCCGAGCCCTCGAGGATCGCAGCCCGGTCGTCTAGCGGCCAAGGATGCTGGGCTCTGGATCGCGAGCTCAGAGGGCTGGATGGGCCGCGAGGCGAACCCCAGCGACGGGAGTTCGAATCTCCCCCGGGCTACCATCCCGCTCGCCCCCTGCGGCGGCGCCTGAGCGCCCATCCCCCAATGAGCCCGCCGACGGAGCTTATGACGGTATCCACCACGTACGCGTAGTAGAACTCGAACGCCGCCGCCACAGGTCCCTTACCGACAACCATCACCGTGAGCAAGGTCGCGTAGATCATTCCGGCTGCCAGGGACGCGAGGAAGCCCCTCGCGGCGTTCCCCTCCAAGGCACCCGATGCCAGGCCGGCCGCGAGAGCCCCGGCCGGGTACCGGGCCAGGGCGAGGAGGAGCGCAAGACCCAGGGCGATCGCGGCAGGATCCCTGACCCTCAACGCACGCTGAAGCTACCCCGAGTAGATAAGTTATGTGTTCGAACAAAATTATGGAATCGGCCGCTCGGCCGGCGGCCGCGGCGACGGTCGCTGTCGCGTTGGGCGCGGGCATCGTCACCGCAGTTCTGACCCCCTCCCCGTCCTTCAGGGCGGGGCAGCTCGCCGGCAATGCCGCCCTCGACTTTAAGAGCGCGCCGCGACGATCCGCGGGCGTTGGCCAAATGGCTCTACTCGTGGCTGCTGGTGGGCGCCGTGTCCTACGCCCTCGGGATGCTGGCCCCACTGTTGATACTGGAGCTGGGCGGGACCGTGTTGGAAGTCAGCCTGGCATCCCTCACATATTACGCGTCGCTGACGGCCGGCAGCATAATCTGGGGCTGGGCCGCCGACGTCGTGCCCAGGCGCAGGCCCCCGGTCATAGCGAGCGCGGCCGGCCTGGCGCTGACGCCCACCGCGATGGCGCTCAGCGGCTCAATACCGGGCATCATAGCCTGGTACGCGGTCGGGGCTTTCCTCTACGCGGCTCTCGTGGTCTACCTGAACCTGCTGGTCGTCGAGACCACCGACAGGGGGCAGTGGAGCGAGAACGCCAGGAGGGGGTTCATCTACCTGGTTACGGGGAGCGCCGTCGGGACGGCCCTCGGGCTCCCATCGGTGGCGCTGTCCGGGGCCCTGCCCGGGCTCCTGCGCTACGCGGAGCTCTCGACGGCGGCCGGCGCCGCGGGGGCGGCCATACTATACGCGTTCGTCCGCGAGCCGCCCATGACCCTCGAGAGGAGGGCGCTGCTCAGCTTTCCGAACGTCTTCATCTCCAGGCTGACGTCCCTCCCGCTGATATTCCTCAGCGTGCCGAGGCTCTTCGACCTCAAGGCGCTGGGGAAGAGGATAAGGAGGATCCCCGGATCCGAGCTGAGCGTCCTCACGCTGGCGAACGCGCTCTTCAGCGCGTCAGCCCAGATGTTCTTCACGGTCTACATACCCTACGAGGAGTCCGTGGGGCTCAGCGAGGCCCAGGTGCTAATATCCTACCTGTACATGTCGACGGTGAACGCGCTCGCCGCCGCGCTACTGGCGGACGAGCTCAGGAGGCCGAGCTACAGGCTGGCGTCCAGGGGGATGGGGATCCGGGCCCTGGGGATGCTGGCGGCCGCCGCCTTCTCCACGTTCACGGTGGGCCCCGACGCGCTGTACGCGACCATGCTCTCATTCACATTCATAGCGTTCGCGTACACGATAATAACGGTGACTATGAACGCCCTCCTGTACGCGAGCATGGTGCCGGGCACGAGGGGGAGGAGCCTCGGGGCCTACAGCACCGCGGGGAGTCTGTCGTTCATGATCGGGTCCTTAGTCTCGGGGCTCATAGTCCGCTCCTTCGGGTACCAGCTGGACTTCTTCGCGAGCGCCGCCACCGTCATGGTAGCCGCGGCGGTCGTGGAGCTCTATTACGGCTCCTCCGGCTCCACCGCGGAGTCCATCGAAGTGTATTAGAGCATTCGCGCGGCGATCCGCCTCCGGTCCCGGCGCCGATATGCGTGCGGCTGCGCCTGAGGCGCGAAATCTTTCCATCGCGCTGGACGGCGCGCGGAAGGCGCGCGCATGAGCGCTCTCACGCCGACGACCCCCGCCTACTTTATATAGGAGGATCATGGGGGAATCGCGCGGTGGTGCGCATTTGTGTCATTCGGCGCGCGCTCAATGGTGCTCAGCTCGTCGCTTGAGCTCATTGAGGCGCTGCACCCCACGCCACTCGTGAAGCTCCCCAAGATCTCAGAGTACCACGTTGGCATCTGGGCCAAGCTGGAGTTCTTCAACCCGTTCAGCCGCAGCATAAAGGACAGGGCCGCCATCTCCATGCTCTCGGGGGCGATGAGGAGGACGGGGGCCACCCGCTTCTACGAGGCCACCTCGGGCAACCTCGGCGTGGCTCTGGCGGCCCTCGCGGCCGCGCACGGGGTCAGGTTCAGGGCGTACGTCCCGAGGTCCGCGGCGGGCGCCGCGGTGAGCCTCATGAGGATCCTGGGCGCGGAGGTGGTCGTGGGCGACTCCGAAGGCGTGGACGACGGCCTCGTGGAGGCCGCCAGGAGGGATGCGGAGAGGGACGGCGCGGTCTTCCTGGATCAATACCACAATGAGGACAATCCCAGGGGGCAGGGCACGCTGGCGGCCGAGCTGCGCGAGCAGTTCCGCGCGGCCGGCCTCAGGCCCGTGGCGGTCGTCTCGGGCACGGGGAGCCTTGGGCACCTGACTGCACTGGGCGAGCTGCGCGACGAGCTGGGGTTCTCGCTGGTCGCGGCGAGGCCGGCGGAGGGGGAGAGGATACCCGGCCTCAGGAGGGACTGGAAGAGGAGAATGGTCGCTGACTTGGTCGTGGACGTCACCCTGAGGGAATCCATCGAGGCGGCGCTCAGGGTAGCCAGGATGGAGGGGCTGGCCGTCGGGGTCAGCTCCGGCGCCGCGCTGGCGGCGGCCGAGGCGGCCGCTGAGGATCTGGGACCCGGCGACTACGTGGTTATATTCCCCGACGACGCCCTGAAGTACATAGACCTGTATGAGGCGCACATGTCTCCTACACGCGCCCCATTATCCTTAAGATAATTTTAATCAATGATTAATCGTAGCGCTCCGCGGGAGATAGGCTCCGCCTGGGGGATCGCTCGATGGATGGGCCCCCGGGCGCGGAGAGGGCTCTCAGCAGCGACTTCGCTATCGTGAGCCTCTGCACGTCGTTCGCCCCCTCGTAGATAGTCGTTATCATCGCGTCCCTCAGATACCTCTCGACGAGCGCATCCCTGTCAACCCCGGCCCCTCCGTGTATCGTTATCGCGTCCCTCGCCACCCTCACGGCCACCTCCGTTGCGTAGTACTTGGCTATCGATGCCGCGAGGACGAAGTTGGGATTGCGGGACTCGGCCATTCCCGCTGCCCAGTACGTGAGGAGCCTCGCCGCGCTGACCTCCCCCAGCATCTCGGCCAGGCGGAAGGACACCCCCTCGAAGTGCGCTATCGGCTTTCCGAACGCCTGCCGCTGGACCGAGTAGCTGAGCGCCGCCTCGAGCGCGCCCTGCGCTATGCCCACCGCCTGGGCCGCCACTAGGATCCTGGAGTAGTCATAGGTGGTCACGACGACCTTGAACCCCTCCCCCACCCTGCCCACGACGCTCGAGTCGGGGACCTCGACGTTCTCCAGTATCACCTCGTGGGGGCGCTCGCCCATGAGGCCCATCACTTCGATCCTCCGCCCCACGCTCAGCCCCGGGGCGTCCCTCTCCACTATGAACGTCGTCAGGCCCCACCACCTCCTCCCGGGCTCCGGGGGCGAAGTCCTGGCGGACACGATGAAGAAGCGGGCGCGATCCGCGCTGGATATGAACATCTTCCTCCCATTTATCACCCAGCCCGAGCCCGACCTCTCGGCCCTCGTGGATATGCCCGCCACATCGCTCCCGGCGCCCGGCTCCGTGTTCGCGTGCGCGGCGAAGGCCTCGCCGGACGCTATTGGGGGCAGGTACCTCCTGCGCTGCTCCTCGGTCCCGAAGAGCATCAGGGGATCCACGAACAGCCTGTTGACCAGCAGGACCGTGGCGAACGCCGGCAGGACCCTGGATATCTCCTCCGACATCAGCGCTAGCTCCTTGAATCCGCCGCCCTGGCCCCCGTAGTCCTGGGGGATGCCCACTCCCGTGAGGCCGAGGGACGCCGCGGCCTCCAGGAGGTCCCGAGGCAGGGAGTCCGCCGCCTCGACCTCCCGCACGCGCGGCCTCAGGGACTCCTCAGCGAACCTCTCGACGGTCCTGCGGAACACCTCCTGCTCCTCGGTGAACTCGACCCTGAAGTCCCCGGGCCCGAAGGGGAAGGATCCCATACCGGGAAGTGGGAAGGGGCGCTATTTAATTCGAGTGGGGGTCGGGCGAGGCCGCCCGGGCCGGGCGGCGCCAAGCAATTATTATGGAGAGGCGCCACGGCTTCAGCGTGGACCTCGGGGATCTCTTGGCGCTAGTGGAGGCAGATCCGTTCCTGAGGCTCCTCGGCGTTAGGGTGGAGTCGCCCGGCCCGGGGCTCTGCGAGGCCAGAGCCGAGTTCAGGGAGGAGCTGACCAGGTTCGGCGGGACGATGAACGGGGGCGCCGTGGCGGCCCTGATGGACGCGGCTGGGGGATGCGCCGCCCTCACGCGCGAGCTTGGGCGCAATGAGGTCACCGTGGACCTCTTCATCTCGTACCTGAGGCCCGTGTCGTCGGGCCCTGTCCGCGCCCGCGCCAGGGTCACCAAGTGGGGCAGGACCCTGGCCTTCGTCGAGCTGGAGCTGCTGGATGGCTCCGGGAGGGCATGCGCGGAGGGCAGGGGCACCTACATGTACCTTGACGTTAAACGATGAGACTCGCCTTCAGGGCGGGGAGGGGGTCATAGGATCCGATCGGCTAGATCCTCGCGGCCGAGTCGCCCAGGATCCTCCTGGCCAGGGAGACCAGGTCGGCCTCGCGGCCCCCCAGTATGGACGACAGCGCGGCGGCGTCCCTGTACAGCCTCTCTATGCCAACGTCCTCGAAGTACCCGTAGCCGCCGTGCACCTGTATGGACATCCGGGAGGCCCTCCTCGCCAGGTCGAGCGCCAGCAGCTTGGCCGCGACGGGATCCGGGGACTCCGAGTACACGTAGGATTCCACGGCGCGCAGCTGCGCGTGCGCCTCGGCCACGTAGAAGGCTATCGGCTGGAACTCCGCCAGCTTCGAGTTGAAAGCCTCCCTGTCCTTAGCGTACTGGGCGGCCGCCTCGACCGCCCGCTCCGCTATCCCGAGCGCCATCGCGGCCACCCCGAGGGACGCCTCCTCCATCAGGCCCCGCAGCGCGTCGACGGCGCGGGGCGCCGGCAGGACGTCGGCGTCGCCGCCGTAGCGGACCCTTCCGAACGCGACTCCCCTGAGCCCAACCAGCCTGTACTCCTCGAGGACCTCCCCGGGGCCGGAGAGCGCCAGGCGATCGGAGGCGCGGACCAGCACCAGGTGGTGCGCGGCGCGGGGCAGCGGGACGAAGTCCGCCTCGCCCTCGAGCCTGGAGGACTGCATTGAGAGGGGGTTCCCCGGCTCCCTGAACAGGTCCTGGGCGAGGGTCCCGGCCGACCTCCCGGAGGCCACCTCCTCGACCAGCGGGCGGGCCTGCTCGGGCGCCCCGAGCCTGATTATGGGGGCTATGAAGAGCGAGTTCTGGACGAACACGTAGTATGCGAGGGAGGTCGAGCACTTGGAGAGGGCCTGGAGGAGGACCGAGTAGGACCTGGCGTCCAGCCCGGAGCCGCCCAGCTCCGGAGGGGCCAGCGCGCCCAGGAATCCGAGCTCGGCCGCGCGCCTCAGCAAGGGGCCGGGCACCCCCTCCCTCTCTATCCTCAGGCGCGCTCCCTCCACCTCGGACTCGCAGAACTCCGTCGCCAAGCGCCTCAGCAGCAGCTCCTCGTCCCTCAGGGTCATGAACCGGACCTCCTCGTGAGCTGCCTGTAGATGACCAGCTTCTCTATCTCGCTCGTCCCCTCCCAGATCTCGGTTATCTTCGCGTCCCTGTACAGCTTCTCCGCCCTGCCCCTCAGCCCCTCCTCCCCCATGGCGGCGATGACGCCCTGCGCCACCTCGTTGGCCACCTCGGCCGCGTAGTACTTGGCCATGCTGGTGAGCGCGGGATCCGGCCTGAACTGGAAGATCAGGGACGCGGCCCTGTAGGTGAGGAGCCTGGCCGCCTCCACCTTCGTGATCCCCTCCGCCAGGAGGAACTGGGCGCCCTCGGGGGGAGGCCGGGACCCGTACCTGCGGGAGAGGTACTCCGAGTACAGGTCGAGGAGCCCCTGCGCTATTCCTACGGCCTGGGCCGCCACGTAGACCCGGCTTATGTTGAAGAATGTCATTATATAATAAAACCCCTTCCCCTCCTCGCCGACCAGGTTCTCCTCGGGCACCCTGACGCCCTCGAACCTCACCTCCGCGGTGTCGGTGGCCCTCATGCCGAGCTTCCCCCTGAGCTTGGTCGCCGTCACGCCCGGCCACCTCCTCTCCACTATCGCCACGCTGAGGCCGCGGTGCCTCTTCTCGGGGGAATCGGGGGGCGAGGTCCTGGCCAGCACGTAGTAGAAGTCGGCTACGGTCCCGTTGGTTATGAACATCTTCTCCCCGTTCAGCACGTAGCCGCCGGGCACCCTCTCCATCGTGGACCTCGCGCCCGCGACGTCGCTCCCCCCGGTGGGCTCCGTCACGGCGACCGCGCTTATCATCTCCCCCCTCATGACCGGCGCCAGGTACCTCTCCCTCTGCGCGTCGGAGCCGAAGAGCATCAGGATCTCGGAGCCGAACATCGACGCTATTGCTGAGAGGCCGAGGCCGGGGTCCACCCTGCAGAACTCCTCCATCGCTATCAGGACCTTCCAGGGGTCGGACATGTCCAGGAGCCCGGAGGAGAACGCCCTCCTCCGCACCTCATCGGGGTACTCCTCGGTCTCATCGTGCCTGCGCGAGACATCCTCGGTGAACTCCCTGAGGGCGAACTCCCTGGCGCGGGCGCGGATCTCTTCGTATCCCTCGGGAAGGGACATTCGCGTCGCCTCGCTCGGCCGCCTCCAGGACCATAGCGTATCCCTGGCCTCCCCCCACGCAGAGGGTGGCCACGCCGTACCTCCCGTGCCTCTCCCTGAGGATCCTCGCCAGGGTCCCGACTATCCTGGCGCCCGTGGCCCCCAGCGGGTGGCCTATAGCTATGGCCCCCCCGTGGACGTTCACCCTCTCGGGATCTATCCCCAGCTCCCTGATCGCGTAGAGCGTGACGACGGCGAACGCCTCGTTTATCTCCCAGAAGTCTATGTCATCCACGCCGAGGCCCGCGCGCTCGAGCGCCCTCCTGCTTGCCGGGACGGGCCCCTTCCCCATCAGGTACGGCTCGACGCCGGCCCACCCCACGGCCCTTATCCTGGCCAGCGGCCTCAGGCCGTACTTGCTGATCGCGCGCTCGGACGCGAGCATCAGGAGGGACGCCCCCGCGTTGAGGGGTGAGGAGTTGCCCGCGGTTATCACGCCATCGGGCCTGAATGCCGGGGGGAGCGACCTTATCTGCTCGATGGTGGTGTCCGGCCTTATGCTCTGGTCCGCGTCCACCGTGATCCTCCTGCCCTGATGCTCGACCTCGATGGGCATTATCTCGCCGCGGAACCAGCCTTCCGAGAGCGACCTGGCCGCGAGCATGTGGCTCCTGAGCGACCACTCGTCCATCTCGTCCTTGGATATACCGCTAACCCTCGCGAGCTCCTCGGCGGTCAGGCCCATTGAGTATCCTATGTTCATCCTGTACTTGGCGTACTCGGGCCTCAGGAGCAGCTTGTAGTTGGCCTCGACGTGCGGGTTGTCCGACATCGGCACGTGGGTCATGTGCTCCATGCCGCCGGCGAGGACCAGCTCGGAGTTCCCCGTCGCTATCTCCATGTAGCCGATGGACGCGGCGTTCATGGAGGAGGCGCAGGCCCTGTCCACCGCCAACCCCGGGACCTCCCAGGGAAGCCCGGCCAGCAGTATGGGGTGCCTGCCGCCGTAGAGCCAGTTCTCGCCGGCCTGAAGGGCGCACCCGGTTATCACGTCCCCTATGTCCAGCGGGTCTATCCCGTTCCTCCTCACCATGTCCGCTATGAGCATCCCCAGGGCCTCGTCCATCCTGATGGAGTTGAACACGTCCTTATCCGGCTCCTTCGGCCTGGACCTCGAGAACGCCGTCCTGCGGAAGTCGACTATGTAGACGTCCCTCCCGGCGCCGGCGCCCGTCCCCGTCCGGGTCACCTCCCCCTGAAGACCGGCTTCCTCTTGCTCAGGAGGGCCGAGACCCCCTCCTTCATGTCCTGGGTGCTGAACAGGATGCCGAAGGCCGCGGACTCCATTTCCAGCCCCACGTCCTCCGGGACCTCCGAGGCCTTGTTGACGAGCATCTTGGCGAACCTCGCGGCTATCGGCGCGGAGGTCGTCGCGATCGAGTTCGCGTAGCTGATCGCCTCGCCGTCCGGGTCGCCTCCCAGGAGCGACGCCACGAGCCCGATCTCGTGCGCCTCCTTCCCCGTTATCCTCCTCCCCGTCAGTATCATCTCCATGGCCCTGGACATCCCTATGAGCCTGGGGAGCCTCTGGGTGCCTCCCCAGCCCGGCAGTATCCCCAGGGTCACCTCGGGGAACCCGAGGACGGCGTCCGGCGTGGAGAGCCTTATGTCGCAGGCCAGCGCGAGCTCCAGCCCCCCTCCGAGCGCGTATCCCTTTATCTCGGCCACGGTGACCTTCGGCAGCTCGACTATCTTCCGGAATACCCTCTCGCCCTTCCTAGAGAACTCGGAGAACTGCACCGGGTCCGCGACGAACGTGCTTAGGTCCGCGCCCGCGGAGAGGACGCCACCCTCGCCGGTTATCAGGACCACGAAGACCTCTGGGTCGTCCCTCACCCTGTCCAGGACGGAACCGAGCTCATCCAGGAGCTCGGGGTTTATCAGGTTCAGCTTGGGCCTGTTGAGCGCTATCCTGAGGACCCTATCGCCCGCCCTGGACACCCTCAGGTACTTGTACTCGCCGTAGGGGGAGGGGCCGGAGGACTGCGCCGGCGGCGCCTGGGCCTGGGCCGGCGCGGGGGCCCGCTGGGCCGGGGAGGGGGCGAGCCTGCCCTCCACGGCGTCCCTGAGCCTCCCCTCGACTATGGACCTGGCGGGGGCGAACACGCTGCAGTCGAACTCCCTGGCCAGGGCCTCCAGCCTCTCGCGCGCCTCGGAGCTCGTGACGCTCTTGGCGACGCTTATGGGGCCGAACGGCCTGTTGAGGCCCAGCTTCACGGCGGTCTCTATGTCGTCCGGCGACGCGACGCCCTCCTCCAAGAGCTTGACCGCCTCGTTGACCTCCAGCAGCATCACGTCCATCAGGCTCACCTTGTCGGTCTGCCTGCTCAGGTCGATCTTGGCCTTCCCTCCGCTCCACTCGTAGAACCCCCTCCCGGACTTCATGCCCAGTTGCCCCCTCGAGACGAGCTCGCCTATGGTCCTGCACTTGCCGTAGTCCCTGGAGAGCCTGGACGCGAAGTACTGCAGGATGTCGTGGACGACGTCCAGGCCCACGTAGTCCATGAGCTCGTACGGGCCCATGGGCAGTCCCTGGGACCTGAAGAATGCGTCCACCTCCTGGGGCGCCGCCACCCCCCTGTCGGCCAGCAGGCAGAAGTAGAGGAGCTCGGGCCCCTCTATCCTGTTGACCACGAATCCCACGCTGTCCTTGACCCTCACTGGGACCTTCCCGGCGGCCCTCAGGAACTCCATCACCGAGTTCACGGCGGCCTCGGAGGTCTCCGGCCCCACTACCACCTCCACCAGCTTCATGACCGCGGGCGGATTGAAGAAGTGGGTGCCCAGGAAGCGGTCCCTCCTCGACAGGAACTGGGCGAGCTCTGATATCAGTATGCCCGAGGTGTTGGTCCCGATGATAGCCTCGGGGGGGAGCGCCGCCTCCAGCTCCCTCAGGACCTGGGACTTCACGTCCAGCCTCTCAGGGACCGCCTCTATCGCCAGGTCGGCGCCCCGAGCCCCCTCGGCTATGGAGGTGTGGGTCGATATCCTCGATAATATCTGGTCCACCTGCTCCGGCCCAATCCTCCCCCTGGAGGCCAGGCGCCTCAGGCTGTCGGCTATCCTGGCCATCGCCCGGTCCAGTATCTCCTGCTTCACGTCGACCAGCGAGACTCTCAGCCCGGCGAGCGCCAGGACCTCGGCTATCCCGTGGCCCATCTCGCCGGCGCCGACCACGACCGCGCGCTCGAACCTCGCCAGGGGGCGCTCACCTCAGCTTCTTCAGCAGGTTGACGAGCCCCTGCACGGACATCAGGTCGCCCGAGACCTTGACCTTCCCCATCATGAACGACCTGACGGCGTCCGCCCTCCCCGTTATTATATCGGAGAGGACGGAGTCTGATGCTCTGATGATGGCGCTGGGGGACTGCGCGGAGCCCCTCGACAGCGCGGGGGATCCGTCGGCGCCTATGGAGAGGTTGAAGGAGTCCCCCTCATCGGTGGAGAACTGGAAGGTCTTCCCCGAGAACTTGCGAAATTCCTGAATGACCTCGGGCTTCCCCTTGGCCTTGTTCAGTAGCTCATTAAGCGAATCGAAAGAAGACATTGTGGAATGGGGGACCTTCCTACTAAAAAGTATTTCCCGGGGGCCTATTCGCCGCCCCCCGCGCCCAGCCTCCTCCTGAGCTCCTTCTTGTCCACCTTGTTCGTGCTCGTCCTCGGCATCTCGTCGATGAATATTATCTGGTCGGGGATCCACCACTTCTGTATCCTCCCCGCGTCAACGTGCCTCTGGAGGTTGGCGATTATGTCGGACTCGGAGACCTGCCCCCTCCTGACGACGAACGCGACCGGCCTCTCGCCCCACTTGGGGTCAGGCCTGCCCACTATGGCGACCTCCCCGACCCCCGGCACCTCGCTGATCAGGTTCTCCACGACCAGGGTGGGTATGAACTCGCCGCCGCTCTTGATCGCGTCCCTCTCCCTGTCCACTATGTGTATGTAGCCCATGGGGTCCACGACCGCGAGGTCGCCGGTGTGGAGCCACCCGTCCCTCCAGAGCTCCCTAGTCCTCTCGGGGTCCATGTAGTAGCCGGACGTGAGCCACGGGGCCCTCGCGACTATCTCGCCCACGGTCGCGCCGTCGTGCGGCACGTCCCTCCCGTCGGGCCCCACGACGCGCACGTGCGCCATGGGTATCGGGACGCCCGTGCTGATCATCTGGTCGAACACCTCGTCGTAGCTCTTCCCCCTGGTCGCCTCGTTCTTGACCGCTATCGTGAGCACAGGGCACGTCTCCGAGAGCCCGTATCCCCCTATCACCGTTATCCCGTACTTCCTGGCCATCGTGGCCAGGCCCCTGGGGGTGGCGGCGCCGCCCAGGACCACCTTCCACCTCCTGAGCGCGCCCGCGTACTCCTCAACCCTAGGGTGCGTGAGTATCATGTAGAGGATCGAGGGGACCATCGTGGAGAACGTGACCCCCTCGCGCCCGATGAGCTCCAGTATCCTCCCCCAGTCGTACCTCCCCGGGAGCACGTACTTGCTCCCCATGAGTATCGAGACATAGGGTATGCCCCACGAGTGGACGTGGAACATTGGGACGAGGGACATTATGACGTCGTCCTCCGTGAGCGAGAGGGGCTCCATCCTGGTCTCCGCGACCAGCGCGAGGGTGTGCATCACGAGGTTCCTCTGGGTGAAGGTGACCCCCTTGGGCATCCCGGTGGTGCCCGACGTGTAGAAGATCGTCGCCCACGTGTCCTCGTCGAGGTCGGGGGGATCGCACTCCGGCCCCTTGGCCAGGTCCTCGTAGTTGTACGCCGGGCTCAGCTTGGTCTCGGGCATCCTCCCGGAGTCCGACGCTATTATCCACCCCTTCACGAAGTCGAAGAGGGAGGCGTAGTTCTCCACGAGGGGAACGAACTCGTCCCTGATGACCACGTACTTATCGCCGGCGTGTGCCATCGTCATGTAGATGAGCTCCGGGGGGTAGCGGATGTTGACGGTGTGCAGGACGGCGCCGTACATCGGCACGGCGAAGTAGAGCTCCATGTAGGCCATGGTGTCCCAGTCCAGGACCCCGACGACGTCCCCCCGCTGGACCCCGATCCCCCCCAGGCCGCCGCAGACCCTCCTGACCCTCGAGAAGAACTCGCGGTACTTCACCCTCCTGTCCAAGTACACTATCTCCTTGTCCCCGAAGAGCTCCTCGGGCGTGCGGAAGACGTTCCTGAAGTTCAGATTGTACTTGTAGGGCGCGCCATCCGCGATGTTCGCCGGCATCTCACATAAATAG
>WYEM01000012.1 GCA_009903775.1 Nitrososphaerota archaeon
TCGCCCTCCTCCTGGCGCCCTCGCTGAAGGACCTGGATACGAGTATCGGGACGACGATCATGCCGCACTTCTCCTCGAGGAGCCAGTTCAGGTACTCCTCGAAGTCCTTGCGCGCCTGGCTGACGTCGGAGGGCATTGCCTGCTCCCTGTTCTTGCTCTGGACCACGAAGACCATGCCGCCCTTCGATATCACCAAGTCCAGGATGCGGTCCCCGTACTTCTTGCGCTTCTCGACCCTCCAGCCATTCTCCTCGGCCACCTGGGCTATCCGGTCCTCGAGCTCCTTCCCCTTGTCGACCGCGCTCCGTCTGTGATCGCGGCCGCCGGCCACGCGGGGGCCCCGAAAGCATCAGTTATAAGTAGTGGGCGCTTCGCCCGGTCCGTCCTCCGCGTGCATTCTGAGAATCCCTGTCGCGTCGTCCTCGCGAACGACGCCCTCCGTCCTCCCAGCGGGGGGCCGGCGATGTCTGCGGCCCCCCGCTGTCTCTATGGCTCGGGTCCTTAAGGCCGTGGGATCCCTAGCGCGTGCGGGAGCGGGAGGCCCCGGTCGACGGTGGAGCCGCCGGGATCCGAGCCCCTGCCCTACTTCCTCCTCCTGAGCAGGGCCCCCATGTACCCCATGACGGTGATCCTCAGAATATCCCCGAGCAGCACGCTCCGCGTGTACTCATCCGGGTCGTACCCCCGCAGGCCCTCCATCATCTCCCGGCGGAGCTCGCCCGCGATCTCGTCCGCGTTCATCCCCCTGCCCATCATCTCCGATATCCGGTCGTTGAAGTGGACCAGCGCCTCCTTGTTTCTCTCGACGAACTCATCGCTGTAGTCCACGTATCCGAAGTGCGGCATCAGCAGCGCCTTCGGCCTGAGGGACTTCATCCTGTCCAGGCTCTTAACGGCGGCGTTCACGTCGAGGGCATCGATGCCCGGGGGGCCCGCCTCCGGCAGCAGCAGGGGTAGGCCTGGGCGGGATATGCAGACGGCGTCGCCGGTGAACACGGCGGACAGCTCCTCCAGGTAGAAGGAGAAGTGCGACTGCGAGTGGCCCGGCGTGTACAGCGGTCTGAGGGTCAGATTCCCAATCCTGTACGATCTGTCCTCCCTGAGCGGCTCTATGCGCTCGGGCGGCGTCGGGGGCATGTCGCCCGCGTACCGCGCGTAATTATTCCTGAGGACCTCATAAGTTCCCCGCATCAGGCGGGACGGCTCCACCAGGAACCTTATCGGATCCTCGTGGACCACGACCTTAGCCCGCGGCAGGCTCCTCACGACGTGCGGGACGGCGCCCATATGATCCATGTGATGGTGCGTGATGAAGACGAACGCCACTGAGCCCGGGTCGACGCCCAGGATCCCGAGGCCGTCCATCACGTTCCGCGCCGTGGCGGCATATCCGACGTCGATCAGGGCGGCCTCCCCCCCGCTCCTCACCAAGTAGCTCGCTATCGCACCCTCGTGGCCGTAACCCCCGGTATCTATGATGCCGATGTTGTCGCTCAGCCAGCGGGCCGTCGCGCTCCGCACCAGAGTCACCGCTGTCGGGTCCATCCGAAGCGGTTTTATTTTTTTCCGGGCGCAGCGCGGCTCCGTTACCTTAAGCCGATCGATGAACCTAAATCCGAGGGGAGCCCTCCGCCCGATTTGTCATGACCACGAATCATATACAGATCAGGAGGAGGACTCCCCTTCCGGTCATGGCCTACGCGGTTTATCTATATTTCTCGGGCCTCTCGCTGAGGAGGGCCGCCAGGGCCCTGAGGCTCATCGCCAGCAGGAGTCACGTCTCGATATGGAGGTGGGTGCAGAGGTTGGGCCCAATCCTCGGGTCCATCGGCGCGGATCCTAGGGAAGTACATCGCATATTCGTCGATGAGACCATGGTGAACCTGGGAGGGACCCCCGCGTGGATATGGGTCGCGTTCGAGCCCGACCTCCGCGCGATGCTGGACTTCCACGCAGCCCGCGCGGGAACTCGATAGATGCTTACCTGTTCATCAGGAGGCCCGTGCGCAGGTACGGCGGGGTCCCGATCTACACCGATGGCGCGGGATGGTGCGCGGACGCCTGCAGGTGGGCGGGCGCCGAGCACGTGGTCTACGATCGCCCCCTGAGGAACCTGATGGAGCGCATGGTCCAGTACTTGAAGGACAGGACCGAGGCGTTCGACGACCTGTTCCCGGTGGGGGAGAGCAGGCTCGCGTCCGGGCGGGCATTCGAGCGCGTGCATAACTGGCTGTCAGCGTTCATGTTCATGCACAACTTCGTGTTCGGGAACGGGGATCTGGGGAGGCCCCCGCTCGGGTGGAGGGAGGAGGGGATGCCCCCGTGGCTGGACGGGCTGCGCCCGATCTTCTCGCTCGGGTAGGGGGTGGGCTTAAGGTAACGGAGCCCGCAGCGCTCCCCCCAGATCCGGGCCCGTGGACGAATCTTGACCGGCCGTAGGACGGATCCGCCGCGCCGGTCAAAATTGATAAGCGCCAGCTCCCGCTCCCGGGCGTGGCGGAGGTCGTGGACCTGGGGATCCTGGGGAATCCGCCGGTCCTGAGCGGATATCTGGTGAGATCGGGCGGCTCCGCGGCGATCGTGGACGCCGGGTCCGCGAGCGTCGCGGACGAGTACGTGTCCCGCGCCAGGGGGATCCTGGGGGGAGCGCGCCTGGAGTACGTCCTGATAACGCACGTGCACCTGGACCACGCGGGGGGGACCGCGAGGGTCCTGGAGCTGGAGCCGGGGGCGCGCGCCGCTGTCTACTCGAGGGGCGCCAGGCACCTGGTGGACCCCTCGAGGCTCCTGGAGGTATCCCGCGGGTCCCTGGGCCCCCTGCTCGACGCGTGGGGAGGGATCAGGCCCGTGGACCCGGGGAGGCTCGTAGTCCTGGAGGACGGCGACGAGCTGAGGATCGGGGATTCGCGGATGAGGCTGATCGCGACCCCGGGGCACGCGTCCCACAGCTCCGCCTGGTACCTGGTGGACGAGGGCGTGCTCTTCACGGGGGACTCCGCCGGCATGCTGATAGTGGGCGAGGGCGGATTCGCGTGGCCCGCCGCCCCGCCGTCCTTCCGCATGGACCAGTTCCTCGAGTCCCTGTCCAGGCTGGAGTCGCTGAACCCGCGGATGGTGTGCATATCGCACTACGGGTGCACGCGCAGGGCGCGCGAGTATTTCGAGGGGACTAGGAGGATCCACCTGGAGGTGGACCGCGCGCTCGGCGAGGTCTGCGGGTCGGGGGCCCGCGAGGACGGCGAGGTGCTGGAGGCCCTCCTCGAGGCCCTCGGGATGGACGATATACCCAGGGATCATTACCTGGATATGGAGCTGGTGGTGAGCGTGAAGGGGCTACCGGGCTACGCGCGCTGCTCCCGGAACCGAGCCCCGCGCACCGACGATCCGCTCGTCCCTGGATGTTCATTCCTAGCACCTAGGGACCTCCACCTCGCCCACTCCTCACGGGCTATCGGCGTGGGCCCATGGGCGGCCGTCGGGCCCATCGCCGCGTAGTAGAATGTTTATATAGAACTCCTTTCTCAGCCCCACACTCGATACATGAGTCCGCCTCCGCACGCGTACTGGGAACCCCAGATCGAATTAATGAGTAAAAGGGATCTCGAGGAGTTGCAACTCAAAAGATTGCGCGGCATAATCAGATATGTAGCTGAAAGGAGCCCCTATTACATTAGAAGGTTTAAAGAGGCCGGGGTCACGCCGGACGATCTGGTCACCCTCCGCGACATCAGGAGATTCCCCTACACTACCAAGGAGGACCTGTTGAACTATGGTTATCCGTACGGGAACGACTTCCTGGCCGTCCCGATGGACGACCTGATAGGCTGGCACTACACGTCGGGCACGACCGGGAAGCCGACCCCGGGCCCCTACACGCTCAGGGACCTGGATACATGGTCCAACCTAGTGGCCAGAGATTTAATAGCCGCGGGAGTGCGGAAGAGCGACATCATCATGAACACGTATGGCTATGGGCTCTTCACCGGAGGCCTCGGACTGCACTACGGCGCCATAAAAATCGGGGCCAAGGTGATACCGTGGAGCACCGGAAGGGTGGATGCCCTGATAGACATGCTCGTGACCACGAAGGCGACGGTCATGACGGGCACGCCGTCGTTCATGCTCTACGTCCTGGAGACCGCGGAGAGGAAGGGCGTGGATACGGAGAAGCTGCCCCTCCGCATACTGATACCGGGCGCCGAGATGTGGACCGAGAACACGAGGAAGAGGCTCGAGGAGGGCTTCGGGCTGGATAAGAAGGGCGGGGGGGCCCGCAACATCTACGGCACCACGGAGCTCCTGGGGCCGGGGATGGGGATTGAATGCGAGCATGAGGACGGCATGCACTGGTGGGCGGATCACGCGTACCTGGAGATGGAGGATCCGGATACGAGGGAGCCCGTCGAGCCCGGCGAGGAGGGCGAGATGGTCGTGACCACCCTCACGAAGGAGGCCATGCCGCTGATACGGTACAGGATGAGGGATATAACGAGGATTAAGACGGATGATTGCGCCTGCGGGAGGGTCGCTTTCCCGCGGATAGATTTCATAAAGGGTAGGGTTGATGATATAATCCATTACAAGGGAGCTAAGATCGTGCCCAGCGCTATTCAGGAAGCGCTATTCAAGTTCCCCGAGGTGAGGGAATACCAGATAGTCGTGGACAGGAGCACGGAGCACGCGCAATTCCTGGTCAAGGTCGAGATAGCCCAGGATGCGGAGGCCAACATACAGCTCCTGCAGCAGGCGATAAGCGAGGAGCTCTCGAGGGCCCTCGTGTTCTTGACGCCCAAGGTGGAGATTGTGAGGGAGGGAACGTTGCCGCGCTTCGAGGGCAAGGCGAAGCGCGTCGTAGTGATCGGGGGGGCCTGAGTGTATGACCGCCACGCATGCGAAGCCGAAGGACGAGTTCGTCAAGGCGGTAGAGGAGCTCTACGTGGAGCTGGCGGCGCTGGCGGAGGAGGCCGAGCACGAGGGCCTCTACGGGCCGTACAGGTCGCTTTCAATTGCGGCCAGCATCGTCAGGAACTTGAAGGAATCCATCACAGCAGGGACGTATATTACGGAATCCGTGGCGGGCGGGCCCGCGCTGCGCAGCGCGGGCCCGGATAAAGCCCACTGATATTGCCCGGCGCACGCGCCGTGGGGCGGCCGGAAATCGTATCCGGCCCATTGATCGGGAATGCGGATGGGCGGCGGAGGCCTCCGCCGCCCAGGCCGGGCACGGCGAAGCGGGCGGGTTCATTCACGGTATGAATTTATAGATCCATATTAACTGATAGAATGCGTAGATGGTCAGCAACAGCGTGAGCGCAATGACGAGCCAGAGGAGTTTCTTCTGGACCCCGAGGGACTTCACGGGCGCGTAAGGCCACGCAGGCCTGATCGGGGTACCCACGCCCACCCCCAACGACGCCAGGAATATCCTGAGGCCGTTCAGTCCGTGGAACACAGATGCGGCGGCTATTATGAGGAGACCCCAGTGGAAGAGCGGAGTCTCCTCCGACAGCATGAACGAGTTCCAGAAGCTCTCTCCGTTCAGGACCAGGCTGGTCTCGTAAAGGTGCGCTATCAGGAAGAGGCCCACCCCGATCCCGGCAATCTTGTGGAGGAGATATATCCATCTCTCCAGCTTAGCGTACCTTGAGGGGAAACTGCCCTTGTACTGAAGTTGGATATCGCGCTGCAGGGATTCGATGACGGGGCGTGGAGCCTCATCGGGCTCGGACCGCACGCTCATGTTCGGCAAGTGGTGTCGTTATTAAGGCTTATTCCGCGCGGGCGGGATGCTGGCCGCATGAGGCGCGGCAAGGACGCGACGCTATCTCCCGGACGAGGGCCGTCCTCCCCCGGCAGCCCATGCTCGGGTCGATGCGCGCGGGCGCGAGGCCGGATCCGCCGAACGGTCTTATCAGACCAACACCCGCGGGCGGCTCCGTTGGTTCCCGGCAGAGGTCCCGCTGGGGATATGGCCCGGACGGGTACGTCCAAGGGGTCCTGCCCGGTGGGATTCCGGAGATCGCCGTCATGATATATGGGCGCCCTCCTCAGGAGGAGGAGGTGGGGAGCTCGGACCCCGGCGGCCCCACCAGGAGCTCCAGGAGCCTCCCGCTCTTCACGTCCACGAGGCCCCGCGAGCTGATCCTGATGAATGGTATGGCCGGGCTCGTTATGGTCTCCAGGCTCAGGAGGGCGTCCCTGAACCTCGTGCCGGCGTCCTCCAGCAGGGACTGCAGGTGGCTCAGGCGCGAGCTCAGATCCTCCACTGGGAGGTCCGCGATCATGCCCATGATCGGCAGGGGCAGCTCGAACCTGGCGGCGCCACCCCTGAAGAACACGATCCCGCCCCCCATCTCCGCGGCCCTGTTCGCGGCGAGCGCCATGTCGGACTCGTCCGCCCCCAGAACCACCATCCCTGAGGAGTCCCACTGGTTCGTTATCGCCAGCGCGCCCTCGGCGATCCCGAAGCCCCGAACGAACCCCGTGAAGACGCCGGTCGGGCCCCCGCCGACGGCCACCACGGACGCCTTCAGCAGATCTCTCCCGGGGTCGGCCTCCAGATAGCCGCCGACCGGGCTGATGTCGGCGCGCGCCTCCTTGGTCACGAGGTCCGTCACGTAGTCGATGACCCTCACGGTGACGGGGCCCTCGGCGGCAACCATGAAATCGTCGGGCGACAGCCCCCTGGGCAGCCTGAGGCATCCGCGGCACCGCTCCAGCCGCGGCCTCCTGGGCTCCGCCCTGATCCCGTCCGCGAACACCACGCTTCCGTTACTGACCACGACCTCGGGGACTATCTTCCTCGGGTCCGGCACCAGCACGAGGTCGGCGCACCTCCCGGGCGCCACGCCGCCCACGGCCCCATCGAGCCTGAAGTGCCTGGCCGGGTTTATCGTGACCATCCTCACGGCGTCCACGGGATCCAGGCCCATGTCTATCGCCTCCTGCACTATCGCATCCATGTAACCCCGCCTGAGGAGGTCCACGGGGCTCATGCCGTCGCTCACGAGGCTGACGTTCTCCAGTCCCATCCCGCTCAACAGGGCCGCCCGGGCGTTCCGCAGATCCCGCCTGACGCTCCCGTCCCTAATCATGACGTGCATGCCGGCCCTCAGGCGCTCCAGCACCTCCTCCGACGTCACCGGCTCGTGGCAGGACGATACGCCGGCCGCGGCGTACGCCTGGAGCTTCGCCCCCTTGGCGCCGGCCGAGTGCCCCTCCACGGACTTCCCGGCCGACAGCGTCTTCGAGTACAGCCCCAGGAACCTCCCCCCGTCCTCCAGCAGGAACTGCCAGTACGTCTCCCCCAGGCCCAGGACGTAGTCCCTGCCCAGCAGCTCGTCGAACAGGTCCTCCGGGAGGCCCTCCGCGGACCCCTCGTCGTACGTGGCTATCGGGGGCAACGTCGCGTAGATCTTTATCGGCTGATCCAGTAGGGAGTTCAGGAGGGGCAGGAAGCACCCGTGCCCGCACTGGTAGAAGATGTCCCCGGTCTCCGTCACTATTGTGGTGACGCCGTGCATTATAGCGTACTTAACGGCCTCGTCCACATTGTAGAGCCAGCCGAACAGGTGCGTGTGGGCGTCCACGAATCCGGGCAGGATAGCCCTGCCCCGCGCGTCGATCACGCGCGTCCCCGATCCGGCGCGGGGACGCCCCTCCAGATCCACGCGCGCGATCCTGCAGCCGGCGACGGCCACGGACGCCCCCTCGTGGATCTCCCTCGTGTAGACGTCCACGAGCTGGCCGTTCGTCACCAGCAGGTCGGGATCCCTTCTGCCCAGCGCGACGTCTACGTAGTGCGAGAGGGCCTCGGGCCCGACAGCCCCGCCCTTGCCCGGCCTGCACGACCAGGGCATTCCATCTATCGCTAATGCGCGTCCAGCTTAAATATCCTCTTGGCGTTGTCGTATAGAATCTTCCTGAGGTTCTCCTCGGGGAGTCCCAGCTCCTTCATCTGATCCAGGTACCTGCCCCAGGCCAGGCCGTTGCTGCCGAAGATGACCTTATCGGCCGATATCCTTGACTTGAGATACGACACGAGGGACGGGTGGAAGTACTTCGGAAGCCACGCGCTTATCGAGACGTAGACATTGGGGAGCTTCATGGACACCGCTATCAGCTCATCGACCCAGGGATATCCCGTGTGGGTCCCGACGAGCACGAGGTCCGGGAAGTCCAGCGAGATCCTGTCGAGCGCCATCGGGCGGCCGTGCTCGCTCGGCATGGCCTCCAGCACGTACCCCGTCTGCATCTGAACCGGTACCCCCAATTCCTCCGCCTTGGCGTAGAGCGGATACATCCTCCGATCGTCCAGGGGTATATCGAAGCCGTATATGTGGACGTAGACGCCCACGAACCCCCTGTCCCTGACGTCCCTCTCGAGCTCCCTCAGGCTCTCCGATATGTTGAGAGGGTTGTAGTCAGCCAGGCCGTATATCCTCCCGGGGTACTTCTTCGAGAGCTCGTAGATCTTGTCCCTGTAGTCCTTCGCGAACCTGGTCTGGCGCTTGTACGACCAAGCGAGGAGATCCGTCGCGAGGACGGATTCCACCCCGGTCCTGTCCATCTCCGCGATGAGTTCCTCGGGGCTGTTGAACGGCTTCCACGTGTTCTCCACCATGCAGTGCAGCTCGCCCGGCGAGTTCGTGGCGGCCTTCCAACTGTCAAACCAGTCCTTCAATATTATTGGAAATAGGGTATCTATTGCCTTCACGTCGGGCATAGAATCACCGAAGCGCGCCTCGTCGGTGGTTTTATTTAAACATTCTGCTGACGCCTCTGGCTCCGTTACCTTAAGCCCACCCCCTACCCGAGCGAGAGGATCGGGCGCAGCCCGTCCAGCCACCGCGGCATCCCCTCCTCCCTCCACTCGAGCGGGGGCCTCCCCAGATCCCCGTTCTCGAACGCGAAGTCCTGCATGAACATGAACGCGGAGAGCCAGTTATGCATGCGCTCGAACGCGCGCCCGGGCGCGAGCCTGCGCCCGCCGACGGGGAAGAGGTCGTCGAAGGCCTCCGTCCTGTCCTTGATGTACTGGACCATGCGCTCCATGAGGTTCCTCAGGGGGCGATCATAGACCGCATGCTCGGCGCCCGCCCACCTGCAGGCGTCCGCGCACCATCCCGCGCCATCGGTGTAGATCGGGACCCCGCCGTACCTGCGCACGGGCCTCCTGATGAACAGGTAAGCATCTATCGAGTTCCCGCGCGGGCTGCGTGGAAGTCCAGCATCGCGCGGAGGTCGGGCTCGAAGGCGACCCAGATCCACGCGGGGGTCCCTCCCAAATTCACCATCGTCTCATCTATGAAGATGCGGCGGACATCCCTAGGATCGGCGCCGATGGACCCGAGGATTGGGCCCAGCCTCTGCACCCACCTCCATATTGACACATGGCTCCTGCTGATGATGAGCCTCAGGGACCTGGCGGCCCTCCTCAGCGAGAGGCCCGAGAAATAGGGATAACCGCGTAGGCCATGACCGGAAGGGGAGTCCTCCTCCTGATCTGGATTGGATCAGCTGTCATGGCAAATCGGGCGGAGGGCTCCCCTCGGATTTAGGTCCATCGATGGTCAGCTTAAGGTAACGGAGCCACGCCTCTGACGCTTGCCGGATAAATCCAGACGGGCGGACGCCCTTCTTTTTCTTTCGATTCGTCCTTCGGGTTTCAATGACAGCCAGCCGGGGCCTGAGTGGCGTCGATCCCTATGGGGCCGAGATCCGGGCGAGCGCGCCCGGTCATCCGGCTTCACCGCGGCGCCCCATATCCGACGCCTGCTGATCGTCGCTCAAGCGTCGGCTCGACTCCAAAAGCAGCCTATCCGGCTCGTAGAAGGCCGATAACCCGGCTATCCTCGTCTGAAGCTCGCGCAGCGCGCCCACAACCTCCCCGGGCCCGTAGTCCTGCCTGTAGATCTCGAAGATGCCCCTGGGCCAGTTATATCCGAGCTTCAGCGCCCGATCGATGTCGCCCTCGGTCGATATGCCGCAACCGACCATGTAGAAAGCCTGGTTGATCATCGGCGCCAGTAGATGGAGCATGTTCACCCTCTCGCCCAGCTCCGGGGGCAGATCCGGCTTCGCCCATTTGCCGGGGCCCGGATATTCGTAAAACCCCCTCCCGGCGGCGACCCCCGTTCTGCCCTCGTGGACCATGCTCATCATCAGTTTCAGCGCCTCTCTGAAGGCCGCGTCATATCCCGCGGAGGGCTCGTAATCGGGCACAGATTTTCTCACGATATCGTAAAGCCCTGCCTCCTCCGACTCTATTTTGACGCCGCCCGTGAAATCTGTCAGGGCGAAAATGCCCATGGGCAATCCCAGCCTATTCATCAGCGCCGAGTCTATCTCCCTGTAATCGTAGATTTTACGCATGTACAGGATGAACGACTGGTAACGCAGTGCCCGGAATATCCTGTTGGCCACGAATCCCCTGACGTCGCGGTTGACCATCACGGGGGTTTTGCCCAGCGCCCTGGCTACGTCCGCGAGGGAATTTACGACGTCATCGGTCGTGAACCTGCCCCTGACGATCTCGACGAGCCTCATCAACACCGGCGGGTTGAAGAAATGGAACCCGGCGAACCTGCCCCTGACGTCGTCGCCGAGCGAGCCCTGCAGGTAGGTTATCGAGATGCTGCTGGTGTTCGTCGTCAGCAGCGCGGTGTTCGGCGCGTGTTTCCCGGCCTCGTTGAACACGCTGAGCTTAACCTCGGGATTCTCGTTCACGGCCTCGACGATGAGGTCGCTGTTCCTGACGGCGTCCGCCAGTGACTCCCTGAATCTCAGCCTCCCCATGATCTCGGAGGGCGATTCCCTTATGGCGCCCCTTTCCGCGAGCTTCCTGAGGCTCCACTCGACGCCGCTGTAGTTCTTCTTGATTATTTCGCTCGATATTTCATATATATTTGTGACATATCCGTTCATGGCGAAGAGCTCCGCAATACCGCTGCCCATGGCCCCAAAGCCTATTACCGAGACCTCCTCCATGCCGATCCCCGCTCGACCGGTTCATCTTATTATACTTATAAAGGTGTTCAGGTATTTGGTGGAAGCGGTAAAACTGAAACCTCGACCTTCAGGGAGATATGTGCGGACTTCCTCCGGCGTTTAAATATATTCCATAAACTAGATGGGCGCTGCGCTGGGTATGGGCATGCCCGAATTCACGCCCGCGGAGATCCCACGGCGGGGCAGCGGACCGGCCAGCCGGATCGGGCCGCCGCTAGCCGTGAACTAGGAAATAAGTTCCCGCGTCACCCGCGCAGCTATCCCCCGGCGCGGGAAGCCCGCGCGCTTCGGCGCGAGATCGCGTGGATTTGGTGGCGGAGGTCCCCTCCCGCCGCCCGTTTCCCGCCGCACGATGTGCGCAGGTGGTACTCGGCGGCCTTGTCGATGGCATCCACCGCGGCCTCCGGGTGCTCGAACACGGGGATCCCGCCCTCCTCCAGTATCCTGATATGATCGTACACGGCGTCCCCCGCCACGACCGTGGCCACGACCGGCTTCGCGCGCGCCGGATCCTGCTCGGAATAGGCCCTCACCACCTCGGAGGCCCATCTCTCCGACAGATACGTGGGCGGCTCCTCCAGGAATATGACGCCGTCCACGCCCCCGTCCTCCAGCACTATTTTCAGCGCCTCGTAGTGCAGTTCCTCGGTCACGGAGCCGGTCATATCCACGTAGCCTTCCGGCCTGCCCACGTTCGCGACCGGGGCGAGAATTCTCCTCAACCTCTCCTTGCTGACGTCCGATAGCCTGGCCATCCTCAGGCACCTCGAACTGTGGATCCTGTCCACGCAGAGAGTCCCTGGGCCGCCGACCACGGTCAGAACGGCTATGTTCGGCCCCCTCAGCGGGGGGAGTTTCTCCAGCACCCTCACCGCGTCGTAGAACTCCTTCAGCGTATAGGCCCTGAGGGCCCCCGCCTGCCTGATGGCCGCATCCCATATCAGGTCCTCGCCGGCCAGGGCCCCCGTGTGCGAGAGGGCGGCCTGCGCCCCGAGCCGCGTGCGCCCCGGCTTCAAAATCACCACGGGCTTCCTCCCGGCGGCCCTCCTCATCGACTCGTAGAACGCCCTTCCGTCCGGAACGTCCTCTATGTACGCGGCTATCACGCGGGTGGTCTGGAGGCCCGAGAGGTAGTCGATCGCCTCCGCGGCGTCCACATCCCCCATGTTGCCGAACGAGATGAACTTGTCGATGCCGAAGTGCCCGCGGGTCGCCGCCATCCTGAGGATCCCGTTGCCCAGCGCCCCGCTCTGGGTGATCACGCTCACGCCGCCCCTCCTCGGTTTGATGTTCATGTCGAACGTTGTATTCAGGCCCGTCTCCGTGTTGATCAACCCCTGGCAATTGGGCCCTATCAGCCTGATTCCGAGCGACCTCAGCTCGCCTTTCATATGCAGCTCCTTGGCCGCGCCCTCCTCCCCCATCTCCTTGAATCCCCCTCCTATCACCACGACCCCCTTCACGTCGCCCCTGGTGCGCTTCCTGGCCGATAGCTCCTCCTCGACTATCCTCAGGACCTCGGGAGCCGGGACCACGAACACGACGAGGTCCACGTTATCGTCTATGTCGAGCACTGACCTGTAACACCTCAACCCCAGCACGCTCTCCAGCCTGGGATTCACGGGGAAAATTCCATAACTATAACCCTGTGTCACCATATTTTCTATAATTTTATAGCCTGGTTTCGCTGGATTGGATGAAGCGCCGACAACGGCGACCCCCCTGGAATAGAACAGATCGTGCAATGTTGGTAGATCGGCGTCCTTCATGAATGAGAGTGCGCTTGGCCGACGTTAATAATCATTGTGCAGCGCGTCCCGGGGGCGTGGAGCGCTCCCTGCCGGATCCGGCCTCGGTGATGCCTGGACGCAGGACGCGGGCCGTTCCATGAGCTCAGCCGCGATCTACTGGAGCTCGGCCGAGGCATATGTGAACCTGCCGGAGGGGGAGGTTCGCGAGCTCGAGGCCCACCGGATCCATCCCGGTGCGAGCAGCTGGGGGGTCCGCAATCCTCTCGATGAAGAACGCCGCATCCGCTACCGGCGCCCCCGCAGGAGCCGAGGGGCGCCTTGTTCGTGTACACCGCCATGCCCCTGACCCTCATGGCCGGGGGCAGGAGGATCGCGATGACCACCGACGGGTTCGGCCGGTTCCAGTTCGACTGCCTCGAGCCGGGGAAGTACACCCTGAGGGTGGAGTACGCGGGCCACAGGGCCCTGACGACCGACGTGGACGCCCGGGAGAGCACGTACATGGGATGCTCGTTCACGGAGAAGTAGATGCGGCACGCGCGCCTCCCGAAAACAATCCTTATAATTACAATCGATAGAACCCGGAGCGATGTCGCTCAATTTAACCAGGATTATCTACGAGAAGGCGGACGGGGTTGCCTGGATAACCCTGAACAATCCCGAGAGGTACAACGCGCTCGAGAAGGAAATGCGCGCTGAGCTCAAGGCGGCGCTCGAGGACGCGTGGAGGGACAGCTCCGTGAAGGCGGTCGTGATAAGGGGCTCCGGGAAGGCGTTCAGCGCCGGGGGCGACATAAGGGCCATGCTCGAGTGGACGCCTAACGTCGCGATGGAGGAGCTGAAGGAGCTGGGCATCGCGTTCGTCATAGAGCGGATCATAAGGGAGATGCCGAAGCCGGTGATCGCGATGGTCCATGGCTACTGCCTCGGCGGGGGCTTCGAGCTTGCGATGTCCTGCGACATCGTGGTGGCGTCCGAGGACGCGAGGTTCGGGAGCCCCGAGATAGGGATCGGGCTCATACCCGGCGGCGGCGGCACGCAGATGCTGCCGAGGCACGCGGGGGAGAAGAAGGCGAAGGAGCTGATATTCACGGGCGATCAGATAACGGCGCGCGAGGCGGCGGAGCTGGGGCTCGTGAACAGGGTCGTGCCGCCCGACAAGCTCGAGGAGGCGGTGGGGGAGATCCTGGAGAAGCTGAAGTCCAAGAGCCCCGTCGCCCTCGCGGCAGCGAAGGAGGCTGTGAACGCGTCGCTGGAGCTCGGGCTCACGCAGGGCATAAGGTACGAGGCCCAGCTGTTCTCCCGGCTGTTCTCCACAGAGGATCAGAAGGAGGGCGCGAGGGCCTTCCTGGAGAAGCGGAGGCCCCAGTGGACGGGCAGGTGAGGGCCCGGCCCACGCTGATGATTGAAATTATCATATCTGTAGATATTTTAGGTAACACTTAAATATGTATACGCACTCGGGCCCGACTACACGGGCCTCAGGTATTAGTTTAAGAGATCCGCCGTGACATCATTGCACCCCAGCTAGCGCGTTAGGGCGGCGCATCCTCCGGCCGCAGCGCCGCTACGGCGCCCCTAGTCATCGTCCCGCCGAACCCTGTCAGCTCGCCCCTGAGCTCCACGGCCTCGCAGAATCCCGGGCTGGGCTACTCCATCCTCACGCTCAGGAGCCTCGGGAATGGATGGCCTCACGGGCGCCAGCAGGTCCCCGGGGTCCACCCCCGCCGCCCGGTCACCCCTCGGCCCCGCTATCCGGATCGACCTCCTCTCCCCGCGGAAGAACTGCTGCCTCCTCTCGTAGTTGACCTCGTTGAAGAGCCTCGCCGAGGTGCTCGCCAGCCTCCTGAGCTCCCTCCC
>WYEM01000016.1 GCA_009903775.1 Nitrososphaerota archaeon
GCTTTATTTCATCGACGGGTTATTTATTTGCATTTCATGCGCTGTCGACCCGGGGGCATCGTGAGTTATCGGGCGGCGCCCGGGCATCCAGCTCGACTTATCTCGCCCCCCGCCGATCCCCCCGCGTTGAGGATAGCGTCGTGGAACGTCAACGGGCTGAGGAGCGCGATGGGGAAGGGCCTGATGGAGTTCCTGTCCAGGGGGTACGAGGTGATCCTCCTGCAGGAGGTGAGGTCGGACTCCGTGCCGCTCGAGATCTACCCGGGATCGGGGTACCTGGCCTACCTGAACCCCTCGAGGAGGAGGGGCTACGCGGGCACGATGACGCTCTCGAGGGTGGAGCCCATCTCTGTGTCCCGCGGCATCGGGGACCCGAGGTTCGACGACGAGGGGCGCGTGATCACGATAGAGCTGGAGGAGTTCTACGTGGTCAACGTTTACTTCCCGAACTCCCAGCAGGGGCTCGCCAGGCTCGACTACAAGCTCGAGTTCGACCGGGCCTTCGAGGGATTCGCGCAGGGGCTCAGGAGGAGGAAGCCGCTCGTGATAGGCGGGGACTTCAACGTGGCGCACACGGAGCTGGACATAGCGCGGCCGGAGGACAACGCGAACAGCGCGGGATTCACGCAGCAGGAGAGGGACTGGATGACGCACTTTCTCGGGCTCGGCTACGTGGACACCTTCAGGATGTTCGTCAGGGACGGGGGGCACTACTCCTGGTGGTCCTACAGGTCCCGCGCGCGCGAGAGGAACGTCGGCTGGAGGATCGACTACATACTGGTTTCGGAGGAGCTCAGGCACAGGGTGAGGGGGGCAGGAATACTCTACGACGTGATGGGGTCCGACCACGCGCCGGTCTGGGCGGAGATAGTCCGATGGCCATCGCGCCAGGGCGCGGCGCCAGGAGAGCTCGCCGGCCCAGCGGGTCCTTATCACGAGGGAGTTCTCGCCGGGCGTCCACCGCTCCACCCTGCCCACGATCGATGCGCCCACCCCGTGGAGCTCGGCCGCGCGCAGCGCCTCCTCGGCGCACTCGCGCGTCGTCAGGATCTCGAAGCCGATCCCCATGTTGAAGGACTCGTACATCTCCGCCCATCCGATGCGGCCCTCCTCCCTTATCAGCCCGAAGATGGGGTCCGGCTCCGGAAGCCCGTCCAGGACGTAGCGCACCCCCGAGCCCAGCCTCAGGATCTTCGTGTGCCCCCCGCCCGTCACGTGCGCCATCGCCATCGGGCTCCCCGCGCAGCGCCTGAGGGACTCCAGAGCCACGGGCGCGAATATGCGCGTGGGCGACGAGAGCGCCTCGCCCACGGTCATCCCCAGACCATCGGGCGAGTCCTCCAGGCGGAACCTCCCGTCCCCGCGCGCCTCCGGCGAGTAGGCCTCCGGGTACCTCGCCCTGTACTCCGGCGAAAGCAGGACGTGCCTGGCGAGCGTCAGCCCGTTGCACATGATCCCGCTGTTCTCCCTGGGCTCCCACCTGGACCTGCCGCCGCTCCTGAGCCCGACGATGACCATCCCGGCCTCGACCGCGGAGGCGCGCCGGGCCTCCTCCAGCCCCACCGAGGACAGGACCGCGCCGGCGACGTCCAGCGTGCCCACCTGATCGGGCGACTGCGCGGTCTCGCCGCCCGCCAGGGCGGGCCCCCCTCCCAGGCCGGACATCGCCTCGCCGAGCGAGGACAGCGAGGACCCGAGCCCCGACGCTATGGCCGGGAGGAGGTCCTCGCCCCTTATCCTCAGGCTATTGTAGACCACGTAGTCGGCGAAGAGCAGCGGGCGGGCCCCCACCGCGGCCGCGTCGTCCACGTTCATGGCGAGGACGTCCTGCACGAGGCCCGAGAACCAGGACGGGTCCCCGGTCTCCCTGTAGTGGAGGTACGCGATTATGGGCTTCGATCCAGCCCCGTCCACGTGGAGCACGAGCCCCCTCCCGGCGACCTCCGGGTCCTCCAGGACGTCGGAGAACCCCCTGACGGCGGGCCTCACCATCGATGAGAGCGCCTCCACCCCCTCCTTCCTCGGGTCCACCCCCAGCCCCCTGTAAGAGGAGGACACGCGGATCCGGGGGCGCCGCGATCTAAATCCGTTGCTGCGCCGCGGGGCGGGCCCGAGGAGAACTCTACCCCCCTCCCCTAGAAGGGACGGGCTTGTCGTTTTATCATCGATCGTGCAAATTTTAAATTTGCATGTGAGAAATGCATTTTAGACGTCCCGCGGCACCGATGAAACATGGGGCCCCTCGTGGGCGTCATCATGGGGAGCAGGAGCGACTGGGAGGTGATGAGGGAGGCGGTGGAGGTCCTGAGGCAGCTCGAGATACCGCACGAGGTCAGGGTGGTATCGGCGCACAGGACCCCGGAGCTGATGTTCGAGTACGCGAGGAGCGCCGCCGGGAGGGGCCTCGAGGTCATAATTGCGGGCGCCGGGGGCGCCGCGCACCTGCCCGGGATGACCGCGTCGCTGACCCCCCTCCCCGTGATAGGGGTGCCGATACCCACGAGGAACTTGGGAGGACTCGACTCCCTCCTCTCCATAGTCCAGATGCCGTACGGGGTCCCCGTGGCCACCGTGGCGGTCGGGGGGGCCAGGAACGCCGCGCTGCTCGCCGCCAGGATACTCGGGTTGAAGCACCCCGAGATTAGGGATAGGGTCGTCGCGCTCATGGAGTCCATGAGGGATGAGGTGCTGGGGGCGTCGCTGGATGGCGCGCGAGCGGGGGCCACGCGTGGGGATACTCGGCGGCGGCCAGCTGGGCTGGATGATGGTCCTGGAGGGCAGGAGGCTCGGGATATCCTTCGGGGTCCTGGACCCGGACGCGGGCGCCCCCGCCGCCAGGATTGCCGACAGGGCGTTCAGGCCTGGCGAGGGCGCCGAGCTGGCCTCCTGGAGCGACGTGGTGACCTACGAGTTCGAGAACGCGGAGGCGGAGGCGGCGGAGATCGCGGAGGCGGCCGGGAAGCTCAGGCCGGGGTTGCGCCCGCTTCTCGCCAAGCGGAACAGGCTCCTGGAGAAGCGGCTGTTCGTCGAGCTGGGGATCCCGACGGCCGATTTCAGGCCCGCCGGCTCGCCCCGGGAGGTGGAGGAGTTCCTCTCGAGCGCGGGGTCCGCGGTCGTCAAGGCCCTGGGCGGGGGGTACGACGGGAAGGGCGTGCGCTTCCTGAGGAATCCCGGGGACGCCGCGTCCATCCCCTGGGGCTACCCCGTGCTCGTGGAGGAGATGGTGGATGTCCGGGAGGAGATCTCGGTCATAGTTGCGCGCTCGAAGTCGGGCGAGGAGGTGGTCTACCCGGCAGCCGAGAACCACAACGCGGGCGGGATCCTCCTGTACAGCATTGCGCCCGCGCGGGACGCGGAGGCCGTCGAGGCCGCGTCCAGGGCGGCGGTCCGCCTGGCCAGGTCCATGGACTACGTCGGCGTGCTTGCGGTCGAGTTCCTCGTGTCGGCCGACGGAAGGGTCCTCGCCAACGAGTTCGCCCCCAGGGTGCACAACACGGGGCACTGGTCCCTCTGCGGGGCGGCCACGAGCCAGTTCGAGAATCACCTGCGCGCCATACTGGACATGCCGCTCGGATCGACAGAGATCCTCCGCCCGACGGGGATCGTGAACATCCTGGGGATATCGAGGGATGAGCTGCCGGTGCGGGACATATTATCGGTGCCCGGCGCGAGGCTCTGGTGGTACGGGAAGGCCGAGGCGAGGCCCGGGAGGAAGATGGGGCACGCGTGCGTGGTGGCCGGATCGGATGAGGAGCTCAGGAGGAGGTTGAGGGAGCTGATGGCGGCCATCTACGGGGATTTCCCGCCCTCGGCCGCGGCGTCCGTCGGCGCCGGAGCCCTCGAGAGCGAGATCAGCCACCTGAGCAGGAGCGCCGACGCGTAGACCGAGTACGCCCAGAGCGGCAGGGTGACGGCCGCGATCACGATCCTCGAGGGAAGCGAGTACCCCGAGGAGGCCAGGAGCGCGGATATGCGGATCGATGAAACCCAGAAGATCGTGAGCGGGAACAGGTAGGCCCAGACGCTCATCGGGGGCCGGCCGCGGAGGGATGCTGCGCTCACGGCGGCCATCACGAGCAAGTTCCAGAGCTCGAACCCCCATAGCGCGATCGCCATCGTGAGAGCGAGTTTCCCCTGGATGAAGCCGATCGATGAGAGGAAAAGTACGTTGATGGCCAGTATGCTGGACACCCCGACCGGGAATATCGCCACCGGTAGGTGCTCAGGGGCCTTGACCTCCCTGACGTGCGCGGCGAGCCCCAGGGATCCTATGAGCATGAAGAGCATGAAGCTCACCCCGAGGCCGCCCGCGACCAGGAAGTCCACGAGGGGGGCCAGGCCCGGGGCGATCTGAACCAGCGAGGGGGCCAGCAGCACCCCGGTGGACACCGATATGGGGGGGGTATCACGAGCGCGTACGTCAGCTCACTCCCGGAGATCTCCCCCTTCGTGTAGAGGAGATAGCCCTCCAGCACGCTGAGGGACATGGATGCGGCGAGCGCGGCGAAGTAATCCGCGAGGAGGAGCGCGGAGCGCGGCGTCCCCAGGTAGAGCTGGAGCGCGGTTCCCAGCGCTATCATCTCCAGCGGCATCACGGCGGTGAAGCTCACGCGGTTCAGGTCGCGCGAATCGCTCCCGATGAGATGGGGGAACGCCAGCCCCCTCGCTGCCCAGAGGACCGAGATCGCGGCGAAGGACGCGGCGCCGATTATGAGGAACGCAAGTTCCACCCAGCGCAGGATGGACAGGCGATAGAGCGCGGACATCCAGTAGGTCGCGACCGACGTGGCGGTCGTGCCCAGCGCGACGGAGAACCACTCGGATGAGAACGCCGAGAGGAGCCTCGGCGGCACGCGGTCCACCCCGGCGAGATGTTTTATATCTTTCTCACCATTTGCGGCCCGGTATGCTAAATATTGTAATGAAATCACTCGTATTGCGGTAGAGAGGCGTGCGCCCCGAACTCGCGCGGACCTGGAAGCAGCCTCGACGAACGCCCTGAAGATCGCGATCCCGCCGGCTTCCCCCATCGCGCGGGGCACCTGCCACCGGTGGACCGCCCTCTCGGGGTGCGGCATGATCCCCATGACGTTGCCCTCCGGCGAGCACAGGCCGGCTATGTCCGCCGCGGACCCGTTAGGGTTGAACGGGTACTCGCCGCCGGCGGGGGAGCCATCGGGCCTAGCGTACTTGTACGCTATCAGACCCATGGACTCCAGCTCCTCGGCGCAGCCGGGGTCCGACAGCACCACCCTGCCCTCGCCGTGCGCCACGGGCAGAGGCTGGACGTCGGGGCCCGCCGCGAGGGGGCACCGGCCGGTCCTCCTGACGCGCACCCAGCGGGACTCGAAGCGGGCCGAGGAATTGGGGGCCAGCGCCGCCCCGCACCGCCTGATGCCCGGGAGGATCCCCAGCTCGACCAGCACCTGGAAGCCGTTGCAGATCCCAATCACGGGCCGGCCGCGCGATACGTGCTCCTCCAGTGCCCCGCGGAGGGACGTCTTGAGCTTCGCCGCCAGTATGGCGCCCGCCCTCACCCTGTCGCCGTAGGAGAATCCGCCCGGTATCACGAGCCCGGCGAAGCGCGAGAGATCCGACCTCCCGGACTCCAGGTCCGATATGCTGACCGTGACCGCGTCGCCCCCCGCCTCCCTCAGCGCGCCCTCCGTCTCACGGTCGCAGTTCGTGCCGGGGGCCCTCAGCACGGCGATCCTCGCCACGGCCCGCGCCTCCATGCCGACTCCAGGTCCTCGAGGCCCAGCTCCAAGGCCCCGCGGCGCCCCCTGAGGACCAGCTCCCCCTCGCCCGTCACTGTGCCCACCCTCGCGAACGCGCAGCCGATGGATGCCATCAGGCGCTCCAGGTCGCGCTCGCTCCCCCTGCGGGCCTCGACCAAGAACCTCCCGTTGCTCTCGGAGAACATCAGGTGGCGGTCCGCCAGCGCGCCCTCCGAGGGGATCCTGGTGAGGTCCAGGTCCATCCCCAGGCGGCCCGAGATCGCCATCTCCGCGGCGGCGACGGCGAGGCCGCCCTCCGACGCGTCGTGGGCCGCGGCCAGCAGGCCCTCGTCCGCCGCGCGGATCACGCACTCCAGGGCGCGCTTGGACTCGCCCGGCCTGACCCTCGGCACGACGCCGCCGCGGATCCCCAGGAGCTCGAAGTACTCGGATCCCCCCATCTCCGCCCTGGTGACGCCCAGCGCGTACACGGGGTCGCCCGGCGCCTTCAGGGACGATGTGAGGGCGCGCCTCACGTCCGGGATCACGCCCACCGCGGTTATCACGAGCGTGGGGAGCACGGGCCCGAGCGCCGACTCGTTGTACAGGCTGTCCTTCCCGGACACGAACGGCGCCCCGAAGGCCGAGGCGAAGTCGCGGCAGGCCCTCAGGGCCTCCAGCAGCGACCACATGGACTCCGGCCTCTCCGGGCTCCCCCAGGAGAAGTTGTCGAGCAGGGACCACCTCCTCCCGCCGACGGCTGCATTGTTGCGCAGCGCCTCGTCTATGCTGGAGGCGGCCATCCAGTAGGGACTTATCCTGGAGTACCTGGGCTTCAGCCCCACCGATATCACCACCCCCTCCCATCCGTCGCCGAGCGGCTTCAGGACGGCGGCGTCGTTGTGGCCGCCGGCCGGCTCCTCCAGCGGGTAGACGGCGGTCCTCCCCCCGACGCCCGTGTCGTAGGTCCTTATCACGCCATCCCTGCTCGAGATGTTGGGCGAGGCCAGCAGGCGCAGCAGCGCCTCGCCGAGGTCCGGCGGGTCCTCGAGCTGCGGGTCCTCCTCCGCCGGGAGCGCCGGCGGGGACGCGACCCTGGTGACCCTCGGGGGATTGAATAGGAACCCCATGTCCAGGTCCGCGACGACCTCGCCGCGGAAGCGCGCGACGAATCTACCCGATTCCGTGAGCCTGCCCACAACGGCGGCCTCCAGGCCCTCGGCCCCTGCGATCCTGAGGAGGCGGCCGACATCGCCCGGGCGCGCGGAGAGGAGCATGCGCTCCTGCGACTCCGAGACGAGGATCTCCCAGGGCTCCATCTCCTCCCTGAGGGGCACGGAGTCCAGGGACAGCTCGCAGCCGGCGCGCGCCTCGCGCGCCATCTCCGCGGCGGCGACCGCCAGGCCCCCTCCCCCGAGGTCGGTCACGCCGGAGGCCGCGCGGGCGCCCCTGGCCGCGGAGATGAACCTGATTAGCCCCTCCTCCACCAGCGGATCCGGTATCTGGACCGCCGGCCTGAGCGCCACCAGGTCCTCGGGGAGGGCCGAGGAGGCGAAAGTCGCGCCGGCTATGCCGTCCCGCCCCGTGCGGTTGCCCACCAGGACGAGGACGTCGCCCGGGCGCGGGTCCTTCGAGTACCCCCCAGGGGGCACGATGCCCACGCACCCGGCGAACACTAGGGGGTTCCCGACGTACCCCTCGTCGAACACGACGGCGCCCGCCAGGGTCGGCACCCCGACGTTGTTCCCGTAGTACCCTATGCCGGAGATCACGCCCTCCATCACGCGGCGCGGGCTGAGGGCGCCGCGGAGCCCCGGCGAGCCGGGAGGACCGAAGCAGAGCACGTCGATCAGCGCGATGGGATCCGCCCAGACGGCCAGCACGTCCCTAATCACGCCCCCGACGCCCGTGGCCGCGCCGCCGAATGGCTCCACGGCCGACGGGTGGTTGTGGGTCTCGACCTTGACGGCTATCCCGTGGCCGCGCGCCAGCTCGACGATCCCGGCGTTGTCCCTCAGCGACGAGATCACCCAGGGGGCCGCGGAGACGGACCCTATGAACGTGGAGAGCGGGTCGTCCGCCAGCACCTCGCCGCGCGGATCCACGATCCTGCCCCTGAACGTCCTGTGCCTGCAGTGCTCCGACCAGAGCTGAGCTATCATCCTGATCTCGGCGTAGGTGGGGGGGCGGCCGAGCGCGGCGAAGTGCTCCTCCACCGCCCTCGCGTCCTCCGGGCTCATTCCGGCGGCGACCGCGGCCTCCGCGACGGATCCCGTCGCCCTATCACCTCCACGCGGCAGGAATCCCTGACGGGGTTGGCGAGGAGCTCCCTGCACATGCCCTCCGCCATGGACACGGCCTCCTCCGCGCCGGGCGCATCCACCGATATCTCGTAGATCCTCCCGGCCCTCGCCGAGCGCACAGGGAATCCCAGCCCGGAGAGCGCCTCCGAGACCGTGCGGCCCTCCGGGTCCACGAGCCCCTCCCTCAGCCAGACCTCAATTCTCACCGTGTAGCGCGCCATAGGATATCGACCCCTCCGCCGCTGAGGCTATGGAGGCGGCCCTGGCCCTGGCCGCGCGCAGGGAGCGGGAGCACGCGGCGGCCAGCCCCATCCTCCTCCCGGGATACGCGGTCGGCTTCCCGAAGAACCACACGTCGCCCATCCAGCCCCTCCTCCTGATCAGCGAGTACGCGGCGTTGGGGCTCCAGGAGGTCACCGGCGCGCCCGGCGCGACGTCGTCCGGCGCGAGCACTACGCGGGCCGCGCAGAAGGAGCCGGGGTGCGCCGCGCGGGGGGCCGGCACCACGAGGCCCATGGTGGCCTTGAGGTGGAGCGAGCCCTCGTCCTCCGCGAGCGCCCACCTGGTGACCATGCCGGTGTCATGGGGCCTGTTGGCGAACTCGCTCGTGTAGACCCTCCCGCCCACCACGAACTGCTCGACCGCGTAGAGCCCCAGGCCCCCCAGGGCGTTCGCCACCTTCGCGGCGTGCTCGGCGCCCTCCCGCTCCAGCTCCGCGGGCACGCCGGAGGGGAACCAGCTCTCGACGTAGACGGCCCCGGGCCTGCTGTGCCCGACCGCGAGAACCGTCGTCCTGATCCTCCCGTCCTCGTCGAAGTGCCTCAGCACCAGCTGGGTGAGCTCGACGCCCTCCGTCCTCAGCTCGGGGAGGTACCTCTCCACTATCACCTCATCCCCCCTGCCCCTGGCGTGCCTCATCGCGTGCTCGTACGCGGCATCGAGTCCCCCCTCGCCCTCCACGATCGAGGTGCCGTGCCCACTCGACGTCATGACTGGCTTCACTATTATGGGGAACCCGAGCTCCCCAGCGGCCGCGCGCAGCTCCTCCAGCGACCCGGCGTACCTCCACTCGACCGCGGGCACGCCCAGCCTCTCGATCAGGAGCTTGCTGGCCAGCCTGTCCATGCCCACCAGGGGGCCGTACGGGGTCGAGACCACGTTGTAGCCCCTCCTGGTCGCCATCTCGAATACGCGGGCCGTGTCCACCGCTTCCACCTCCAGGAACACCGCGTGCCTGACCGAGCGGGGATCGCGCACGAATCCGGAGATCGCGGACTCCAAGGCGTCCCCGTCCCTCATGTCCACGACCGCGCTCAGGTCCGCGCTGTCCTGGGCGGGGAAACCCTGATACCTGTCGATGGCCGCCGTGACTATGCCGGCGCTCCTCCCTCCCAGCGACCTCTTGGCGGCGGTGAGCACCAAGTCCCCCAGCTCCCCCCCGCCGACGCTCACGTAGACGAACGGGTCCCCCGGGTCCAGGCGGTCGAGCGGCTCCAGGCGGGATTCCAGCTCCCTGGCGTAGGACACGGCCTCCTCGATCGCGGACTCCCTGGGCTCGATGCCCCTCATCGCGGGCGGTCACCTCCCTCACGAGGTCCTCGGCGGGGTCCACGAGCCCCCGGCCCGGAGCCCAGTCGAGCCTCCTCCCGAGGATCCCCCTCTCCATCCTGTAGCGGTAGAGCGCCCTCGCCCTCTGCGCGGACCTCACCGCCCTGGATATCATTTCCGCGGATCCTATGTCTCCCCTGTGGATCAAGCGCCACCCATCGGCGAGCCTCACCGCGCCGGCGCAGGCGTTGGCGCGCGCCGAGGCCCCGGGCGGATCGGCCCCGGTGGCCAGCACCTCGGCCGCCCTCGATCCCCGGGTCACGATCGATCCGCCCTCCTCGTGCACGGATCCCCAGTAGATCCTGCAGCCGCGCCCGGAGATGGCCTCCAGGTCCGCGGAGACCGGGTGGCCCGCCGCCAGATCGCGATATTCCGGATATCCCCGGGGGGCAAGCGCCACCACGACGGTCGCCTCCTCCGAGAAGTCCATCCTGAGGCCCTCGAGCCTCCCCTCAACTGTCGCCTCCAGGACCTCCACGAGGTCCGCCCTGAGGGACGCCAGGGCGTTCAAGCCCTCGGGGTCCCCGAGCCTCGAGTACATCTCTATCAGCGTGGGCCCCTCTATCTCCGTGAGCATCATCTGGCCGGCGACGAAGCCGACGTACCTGAGGCCCGTCTCCGATTCGATGGCCCTCACCATTGACGACACTATCTCGACGCTCCTCCTGTACTCCTCCTCGGTGAGGAAGGGCAGGAGATGCCCCGAGGAGTAGCTGCCCATTCCCCCGGTCTCCGGGCCCATCCCCAGCTCGAACGCGTGCTTGTTGTCCTGGACGGGCGGGAAGCAGCGCAGGGAGCGCCCGTCCGACAGGCACTGGACGGTGTACTCGGGTCCCCACACCTTCTCCTCTATCAGTATCCTCTCCTCCAGGTCCCCGTAGCCGGCCACGTATCTGTCGAGCCACTCCGCGTGCCTGAGCTTGAACGCGGCCTTCTCCCCGTGCAGGTAGGCCTGCCTGTCCTCGATCACCTTGACGCCCTTTCCCCCGGCCTGCCTCGCCGGCTTGAGCACCACGTTCTGGGTCCACGCGGGCGCGTCCGGCTGCGCCTCTATGTCGGCCACCGCCTCCGCGTAGCTCCTGTACGCCCTGAAGAGCAGCCTGCCGGGTATCCCGTGAGACCACTGGATCCTGCGCATGGTGGCCTTGGACATCTCGAGCGCCGCCAGGTTCCTCCTGGCGCCCACGACCGCGACGCCCAGTCCCTCCAGGGAGTCCGCGACCCCCCTGAAGAGGGGCTCCTCCGGCCCCACGACCGCCAGCTCCACCCTCCAGGCCCTCGCCAGCCGCGCGACCGCCTCGGGGTCCGAGGCGTCCGCAATCGCGTACTCGCCGCCGGTCCGCTCCACCGCCGCCCTTATCCCCGGGTTCCGATTCTCCGAGATCCAGAAGATCCGCACGTCCCTGGAGCTGGAGGCCAGGGCCTCCGCCAGGGCGGCCTCCCTGGATCCCCCGCCCAACCCCAGCACCCTGATCACGCGGATCCCCTCCAGCACCTCATGCAGAAGCCATCCGCCCCGAGCGCGGCGCGGAGCCCCTCGAGGCTAAGGAAGCGCACGCTGTCCGCGCCGACCACCGCGGCTATCTGCTCCTCCGACAGGTCCGAGGATATCAGCTCGTCCCTCGGGGGCAGGCGGCGGAGCGGGCAGCCGCCCGCCAGCGGCGGGCTGCCCACCCTCACGTGGACGATCCTGGCCCCCTTCCTCCTGAGGTTCCAGACCACGTTCCTGAGCGTCGTCCCCCTGACCACGCTGTCGTCGACGAGGACCACGTCCCTCCCGTCGACCGCGGATTCTATCACGTTGAGCTTCAGCTGGACCCCGGCCACCCTCTCGAGCGCCGTCCGGAGCCCCGCCGTCCTCAGCCTGCCGACGCTGGATACGAAGCCCAGCGCCAGGGGTATCCCGGACCTCCTCGAGTAACCGATCGCCACCGGGAGGGAAGTCTCGGGCACGCCTATGACGACGTCCGCATCGGCTGGCGCCTCCTCGGCCAGCAGCTCGCCGATCCTCTCCCTGACCGCGTAGACGCTCACGCCGTCGATCACGGAGTCGTGCCTGGCGTTGTACACGTACTCGAAGGAGCAGCGCGAGCCCTCGCGGGGATCGGCGCTCGCCCTCGAGACCTCCAGCGGATCCATGACGATCACCTCCCCGGGGCGGATGGGACCCGCGTGCTCGAATCCCATGACCTCGAGCGCCGCCGACTCCGAGGCGACCGCGCCCATGTCGAACCCCATGGATCCGACCTCGAGCGGCAGGGATCCGCCCGGGTCCCTCCCAGCGGCCAGGGTCCCGCCCCGGGAGAGGGCGACGAACGCGTAGTGGCCGCCCGCGCCGCCGACGACGTCGGCGAGGGCCGGCGCGGGGTCGCTGGACGAGAGCGCCGCGGCGGCCTCGTCGGCGAACCTCCTCCATCCAATCTCGGGCGCGCCGTCGCCGGCCAGGACCACCTCGCCGACCTCGAACCAGGAGTCATCGCCCGACGCGACCGCGCCGACGCCCACGTAGCCCGGGGGACCCTCCTCGAGGTCCTCCGGGTCCCTCGCCTCGGCGCGGGCAACCGTGAAGCCGTCGAACACGGCGATCGCCGCCCCCTGGGAGCCGCGGTTGCGCAGCGCCATCAGACCGTAGCGGAGGAACGGCGACACCCTCCACACCTCCCTCCCTTGGCCGAACGTGCAGACACCTAGGATCCCGCCCAAGAGCCCATCGCCTCCGTTATCCTCCCCCTCAAGTGGGGGGCCCTGAGGGCGGCCTCCGCCAGCGCGGAGGCGCGCCTAGTGGGGTAGTGTCCGGTGACGCACGCGACGCAGGAGTCGCGCCCCACTACCTCCAGGAAGTCGTCTAGGTCCTGGTAGTTGACGCTGTCGGCCCCTATCCTGCGCGCCACCTCCTCGGGGCCGCGGTTGAACCCGATCAGCTCGCCGTACGTCGCCATGTCTATGCCGTAGAAGCAGGGGTGCGAGATCTTGGGGAAGGTCGAGAACACGTGGACCTCCGCGGCCCCGGCCGACCTCAGCGAGGACACGAGGTGCCTGAGGGTGTCGCCCCTGACCACGCTGTCGTCGATCAGGGCTACCCTCCTGCCGGCGGCCCTCCTGGACACGTTGTACTTCCTCGCTATGAGCTCGGGCCTCTCGTCATCCCTGGACATGAACGCCCTGGCCCTGACGAACCTGTGCTTGAAGACGAGCGGCTCCAGGGGCTTCCCCGAGACCTCGTGGAACCCGTACGCCGCGTCGGCTGCCGTCTCCGGCACGGGGGACACGACGTCCACGCGCGCCACCACCTCGGGATAGCGGCGCGCGAGCCTCCTCCCCAGCTCCCTCCTGACCTCGTAGACGTACCTGCCGCCCAGGATCGAGTCCGGCCTGGCGAAGTACGCGTACTCGAATGAGCAGAGGCGCTCCGGGGCGGCGGGCGCGTACCTCGAGCGGGAGATCGCCCCGTCCCTCACCACAATCAGCTCCCCGGGGGCCAGGGGCCCCACCGGCTCGGCGCCTATCATGTCGAGCGCGACGGTCTCGGACGCGAACACGAAGCCGGACCCGATGCGGCCCGCGAAGAGCGGCTTTATCCCGTTCGGATCCCTGGCGGCGAAGAGGGTCCCATCGTCGATCAGCCCGACGATCGAGTAGGCTCCGTCGACGGTCCCGGACGCGCGCGCCAGCGCGCCCTCGAGGCCTCCCGCGCCCAGGCCCCGCAGGATCTCGAGCGCGAGCACCTCGGCGTCCGATCCGGTCCTCAGGCGCGCCCCCGAGGCCTCCAGCTCCCTCCTGAGCTCCAGCGCGTTGGCGAGGTTGCCGTTGTAGGCGATCGCGAGCCTCCTGCCGTGGCCCTCCACCAGCACCGGCTGGGCGTCCGCCAGCAGCTCGGACGCCGAGCTGCCCCCGGAGGTCGCGTACCTGACGTGGCCTATGCCCAGCTCACCGTCCATCGCGCCCGGATCGGGCCGCCGCGAGTCGGGGAGCGGCCCCAGGTCGACCGCCCTCAGGATCTCGCCCCCGCGGAGCACGGCGAACCCGTGGGACTGCTGTCCCCGGTGGTTGAGGCTCAGGAGCGACCAGTAGAGGTCGCTGATGACTCCGCCCCCGCGCCTATATATTCCCACCACTCCGCAGCTCTCCCTTGGCAGCCTCCATCACCTCGTCAAGCCCCAGGAGCCCCAGGTCCTCCGGGCGCGCGGCGCCGGCCATGACCCTGTACGCCCCCATCGCCCTCCTAGCCACCTGGTCCACCACGACTCCGGGGAGCCCGCACCTCACGCAGCCGACCTCCCTGAGGTAGGCCCTCAGGAACTCCTTGTCCAGGCAGTGATCCTCCTGCCGCTTCCCGGGCTCGTAGTACTCGGACGGCCATATGCGCGCCGAATCGTGCGTGGGCGGCTCGTCTATCTGGATCAGCCCGTCCCGCGTCCTGCCGAACTCGAACTTCGCGTCCGCGAGTATCAGCCCCCTCGAGGACGCCACGCGGCGGTAGAAATCGTAGAGCCTGAGGCTCGCCTCCTCCAGCTCCCTCCACTCATCCCATGTCAGGAGCCCGGACGATACTGCGTCCCGGGCGCTTATCTCCTCGTCGTGCCCGACTTGGCTCTTGGTCGTGGGAGTCAGCACGGGCTCCGGCAGCTCGTCGGCCATCCTCAGGCCGGGCGGCAGCTCGACGCCCGAGATGGTCGTCCTTCCCCTCGAGTAGGCGCGCCACGCGGAGCCGTAGAGGTAGCCCCTGACTATGAACTCCAAGTCTATCCTCGATGCCTTCACGACCTCCACGGAGCGCTCGTCGACCCTCCTCAGCAGGTGGTTCGGGTACACGCCCCTGCTCATGCCCAGCAGGAGGACCGACATCTCGCTGAGCGCGACGCCCTTCCCGGGTATGGGATCCGGCAGGACCTCGTCGAACGCTGATATCCTGTCCGTGAAGACTATGAGCAGGCGGTCCCCCATGTCGTAGATGTCCTTCACCTTGCCCCTCCACGAGGGAGACCCCCTATCCACGCATTCGGACGCCAAATCGCTTTATTTAAAAATTTTTTATATGTGCGCGCAAAGTTGGCACGAGAATTTAAAGGGAATCGGCGCCGGTTTCGGCGCGAGGGGCCGCGCTGATTTCGGCGGACGGCGGGACCAGCTGCGCGTCCCCGAGGTAGACCCTCACTGGTATGAACTTGTACCTCGGCGTCCTGGAACACTCCGAGAGCTCCGGCGGCACCAGGTCATTGTAGCGGGCCCTCCTGTTGCTCAGATGATATCCGATGAACCCCCTGGGAATCACCGCGCTCCCCCTGGCCGGCGCCTCCAAGCACCCCGCGTCGCTGCAGACCCTGACCCTGAGGCCCTCGATCCCGAGCTCCTCCAGGTCCGCGGGATTCATGAGCACAGCGGGTCCCCCCGAGGCCCTCGCGAGCGACCTCACCCTCCAGGTGACCTCGCCCCCCAGGAAGTGATGGGGGCTCCGGAGGTCCACCAGCAGCCAACTGCCGGGCGGCACGTCGATGGGGCCCGGATCTGTTGCCAGCGCGAACCTGGGGCGGATCGGCCCCTTCTGGGCCCACTGATCGAGGCCGGAGGCCAGCGCTCCGGGGTCCACGGAGCGGTACCCCGGGACGAGCTCGACCATCTCGCGGGTCACGTCCATCGCGGACGAGTAGCCCAGCTCGCGCCCTAGGATCCTCGCCAGCTCGGACGCTATCCTCCACTCCTGGAGCTGGGAGCCCGGGGGAGGCGCGGCCGGCCTCACCGGCCTCACCCTCCTCTCTCCGTTGGTCACGGTGCCCTCCCTCTCCGGCATCAGCGGTGTGGGGAGCAGGACGTCCGCCAGCTCCGTCGTCTCGTTGGGGTAGCTGCACATGCAGACGACGAACGAGTTCTCCAGCGCCCGCTCCACCGCCCGGGGGCTCGGCATGCTGTGCACAGGATTCATGTCGGTCATGAGGATGACCTCGGGGCTTCCCCTGAGAAGCGCGTCGGTGAACGTGATGCCGCCGCCCGGGATCGGGCCCCAGCGCCCCTCCGCCCTCGACCGCGAGGCATCGTCCCAGCAGCGCAGCCCCGGGCAGGCGCCCATGTCGCCCACGCCCTGGACGTTCACGAGCCCCCTCATGGTGAGGACCCTCGCGCCCTTCAGCAGGGCCAGGTCGTAGAGGGACCTCAGGGCCGCGCAGCCCCCGGGACCGTGCGCGAGGCCCATGCCGCTGGCGACGCCCATGCGCGCGGAGCCCGCGACGAGCTCAGCTGCCCGGCGCAGTTCCCCGGGGGATCCCATGAGCGCATCCGCGGCCCTCGTGAGGTCGTAACCCATGACCCACTCGCGGTACTCCCGGAATCCGTCCACGAGCTCGACGCCATCAGCGTAGGCGCGCGACTCGATGACCTCCCTGGCGATGTAGTTGAGGACCGCCACCTCTCCCCCCGGCCGCACGAGCAGGGAGAGGTCGGACGCGCGGGAGGTCTCCGCGGCGACCGATCCCATGTAGACGACCGCCGTCCCCCGGGCGCGGGCCCTGGAGATCCTGGAGTACATGGGAGGATAGTCGACGGCCGGGTTCGTGCCGGCCAGGAGCAGGAGGTCCAGCCCCCCGATGTCGTCCAGGGTCCCGGTGGACGCGGGGACACCGTATATCTCCCTCAGCGCGTCCACGGTGGACGAGTGGCAGACCCTCGCGCTCGCGTTGTCCACGTTCGGCGTCCCCACGACGGCCAGGGCGGTCCTCACCAGGGCCAGGGCGTCCTCGTTGGTCACCCTCCCCGAGATCGCGAAGTGCACCCCCTCGGGATCGGATCCCGCCAGCTCGCGCGCCACGATCTCCAGAGCCTCCCTCCAGCCCACCGTCCTAGGACGGCCGCGCTTCCCGCCCCTGACGATCGGCGCCATGAGCCTCCCCCGGTACATGGCCTCGTGCACGGTGAGGCCCCTTATGCACGGCGACCCGCCGCTGACCGGGTCCGACGGATCGGGCCCCGTGGACGAAGCGCGCCCCCCGCGGACCTCGAAGCGCAGCCTGCAGGCCAGCCCACAGTATGGACATATTCCGAGGGAAGCCACGCGGGCATTCGCCTTGAAGATATTTATATCGTTGCGCCGCACGCATATGATAAATTTACACGAGTCATCCGCGGCGCCGGGGGCGCCCGGCGGAGTCCAGCGCCTCGTTGCACATGCCGTCCACGATCCTGATGAACGGGTCCTCCCTGGGCACGTTCACGAGCTCGACGCCCTCGAACCTCGAGGACAGCTCCCTCGCGCGGGAGAGCAGCCCCCTCATCCTGGGGTCCCTGGCGCGCCATGACCCCGAGAGCTGGCTGATCACCAGCCTGCTGTCCGAGTGCAGGCGGATCCTCCGGATGCCGAGCCTGAGGGCCTCCTCCATCGCCCTGATCACGGCCACGTACTCGGCCTCGTTGTTCGTGCACCTCCCCAGGCGCTCGCTGCGGCGGGCGAGCACCCTGCCGCCGCTGATTATCAGGAATCCGTAGGCGCAGGGGCCGGGGTTGCCCCGCGACGCGCCGTCCGTGTATATGGAGGCCTCCACGGGGTCGCGGCCCCGCCGGGCCCCTATTAACGTCGCTGGGAGGTGGATGCCCGGCCCTCCTCGCCTCGAAGGCGCACCTGTCGGACCCATCGTTGACGCACTCCACCTCCTCTACGTCCCACTCCCCACCCTCGAGCCCCGAGAGGAATCCGGCCAGGACCCCGCGGAACCAGTGAGACGTCCTCCCCCTCCTCCTGCCCCTCAGGAGGTCGCACTCCACGAGGTCGCGCACCTCTATCCTGTAGTGAGACCCGTCGGCGCTCCCCAGGAGTTCGATGCGCGACGCGTACCCGTGGGACTCGAGGATCCTGAGGTGCGCGCCAAGCGCCGGCCCCGGCCCCAGCGCGCCTGAGAGCTCGGCCGCCGCCTGGCGGCCCGAGAACATGCCGGCGTAGTAGGCGAAGGCGGATCCCGCGGGGTCCCCCATGTACTCCCGGGCCCCGAGGAACAGCCCCAGGAGCGCGCGGGACGTCATCACGACGGACCTGACGCCGCCCGCCTCGAGTATGTGGCCGCCCGCGGCCGCGAACCCCCTCGTCGGGCCCCCGATTACCCTAACCGAGGCGAGGCCCTCCATGGCCGACAGCCTCGAGGCGACCTCCCGCGGATCAGCCGCCGACCCCGTGACGTCCAGGATCCCGACGCACCTCAGGCTCGGGCCCTCCCCTGAGCACATCAAGCCGAGGACGCGGAAGCCGGCCTTCCTCAGGCCGTCGTAGAGCACCCCGAGGTATCCGGCGGCCACGTCCGCCTCGAGCGCGACCAGGTCCCTTCCGGGGGCCATCCAGGACACCGGCACCATGAGGGCGCCGGAGTCCCGCGCACGTCCGGATTCCAACGCGGTGGAAGTAGGCCGAGGTGGTATATTATATTTATGGCCAAATGTGTTACCTGTGAGCGCTAGTTATTGCATAATGGATGGATATGCACATATTATGTTAGTCATTCGGCAATTCGGTTGCAGTTCAGCCGGCCGCGGGCCTCCCGGAGTTCTCCCCGGCCAGGGCTCCGAGCGCCCTGCGGGCGAACTCCCTCAGGACGCGGCCCAGATCGCGATCGGGCGCGCCGCACTCCCTCCGGAGGTCCGCTAGGAGGCCACCCAGGTAGCGCTCGTCAACAGGGGCGGCCATAGACCTCCTCGCGATCTCCCTCGCCGATTCCATGCGGCCCCTCTGGGCATGGACGGCCGCGGCGCAGCACTTCACCAGAAATCCCAGCGATCCCCCCGCGAGCCCCGGCGTGCCGCGCCACAGCGACTCCAGCACCTCGTGCGCCTCCCAGAACCTCCCCATTGACATCAGCTCGAGCCCCCTCCTCAGGGGATCGCCAGCGCCCTCGATCGTCCCGACGTCGACGACGTCCAGCACGGCGCATCCCCAGTCCGCGCATCCTTCCCCCTCCACGTCCACCTCCGCGTGGTCATAATCCAGCCTGACGTCGATGACCCTGAGCCCGGCGGCCAGCGCCCTGGACCTCAGCTCATCCCTGGACGCGCCGGCGCAGCCCAGCACGTAGATCCTGCGCGGCCCGCTCAGAACGATCTGACCCCCTCCCCGCCCTTCACTGTAGACCCAAAATCACCTCCTTAAATATGGATCCCTTAAATATGGATCATGGTCAGGTATGATGATCGCCGCTGAACTGTTCGATCGGATCGATCTCGACCTCCACCATCCCCCGTATGAGAACCAGCGCCAGCAGCAGCCTGAACTCCTCCCTCCTCAGGCTGCCCCTGAAGAGGGTGGAGAAGGAGTGGATGAGCGCCGCGAGGAGGAAGGCGAAGAGCCTGAAGATCCTCTTCGTGGAGCTCGTGAACAGGAGGAAGCTCTTGATGTCCCTGTAGGACGTCTCGATCGGCGCCCCGATCCTGTCGTAGAACCTCAGGACGTCGCGCCCCGGCAGCCCCAGGTTGGTGGCCCTGGCGACGTACCCGGGTCCCCGGCGCCGGTGGCCCGCCGGCTCGAGGCCGGCCCGGCGCCGGCTGACTATCAGCCTGAAGTCGACCTGCTCGCCCTCGGCCAGCCTCCTGCTCCTCGTCCTGTAGTGCCCGTCGAACTCCCCGCGGATCCCGACTTCGCCCACGGAGTGGAACCCGGAGTCGAGCGCGACCGTCCTTACCCTGAACCCCAGCGATAGCACCTGCTCGATCAGCGACCTGACAATCCCGGCCTCGCTCATCCCCCTCACGTACGGCGAGAACGCGAGCAGCAGTATCCTGCCCCTGTATTTCGTGGTGGCGGTCGCGTAGTTCCAGGAATATCCCTTATCGCCGGATCCCAGGCCCTCCACGTATTTGCCGTAGTACCTTATCCCGGTCCAGTCGAGCGATAGATCTATCCTCCTGACCTCCTCCAGCATCTTCGCGGATATCCCCCTGACCTCCTCCAGCACGTTCCCGATCACGCTGAGCCCCTGGTCCTCCACGTAGTTCCTGACCGTCTGGGCCGACACGCCGTACGTCCCCGATTTGCCCTCCACGGAATCCCTCCAGATAGATGCGGAGACCAGGGTCCTGGCCGCCGCATCCCCCTTCCTCCCCCTGAAGCTCAGCAGGGAAACCAGTTTATACCCTGCCAGCCGCACCTCATCCCGGCGAGGTGGTTTGCCATTCTGGGTCGCTTGGATGGGAAACCATCCTCGCCAAATGCGTTTCCAGCTCGGGATCGCCGGGGATGAATTTTGGGTCTACAGTGAAGGGCGAGGGTTCCCCGGGGGATCCCGGGGCGGGGTCTCGGCGGTTGCGCCCCCTTGGCGGGCGCTACTCCGCTGTGGTCCACAAAGTAGGAGAGCGGCCTCTCTAGCGTTGTTGGCATCGAGCCCGCGCCGCGCCTCAGAATGTTCAGTGCCCCGTTCAGGTCGCTGTGCAGCCTGTGCCCGAGCGGGCAGGTGACCACTCCCCTCGGGCCCCTCGCCACCTTCGTCCCGTGGATAGCGCAGTGATTAGAGGTGTTGTACTCAAGGACCTCGTACACGCGGATGCCGTACTCCTGCGCCTTCAGCTCAATTGTGTTCATGAGTTCACGATACCTCCACAGGTTGGAGGTGAGCTTGTTTCCATTATCCTGCGCTATATCGTGAGGATACCCGAGGTATATCTTAGACGCCCCGAGCTCCCAGAGGCCCCTCACCATGTGGTTTGCCAGGTTCCAGTACAGGTGCGCCATGCGCCTCATCAGCTTCCGGAAGAGCCTCCGCCTCCTCCTGTTGAGCCTCCGGAACTCCTCTATTACGCGCTCGTCAACGAGCTCATACCGGAGGGCGAGAGGGCCAGGGCGAACGGCGCCCTCCAGCTCCTGGACTCGATACCGAGGTCAGGAGGCCCCTACGTGACCGGAGTCCTGATGTCCCTGGGGAACATGTCGCTGCCCTTCTACATCACGGCGGCCCTCTACGGATCCGCGACCGCCACCCTCTATGCGCTCATGAGGGGGCGCGCCAGGTGACGCCGGACCGGCGAGGGAGGGGCCGGGCGGCCGCCCGGCCCATCAGCGCCCGGACGAGGCGCAAAGCTTACGTATTACATGTAATACTAGAGGCGCGATGTCTGACGGGAACCGGCCGCAGGAGGAGAGGAGGATTCGCTCCATAAGGGGCCTGAACGACGACCTGTACAGGGAGTTCTCCGCGAAGGCCAGGGAGCTCGGCGTGAGCGTGGGGGAGCTCATGAACGTGGCGATGAGCAGGCTGCTGGTCTCCATGGACGCGGGCACGAGCGCGGGGCGTAGGCTGGCGGACGCCCTGAGGTCGCTCGGATCCAAGCTCGGGGAGGCGCAGTCGAGGGCCTTCAAGAGCGCGGTGGAGGCGGTGGCGGACTTCGACCTGGTGGCAGACCTGGATGAGCTGAGGGTCGGGCGCGGGGACCTCGAGCGCGCCAGGAGGCCGCTGGTCTTCTCCAACATCAGGCGCCTGGAGTTCGGGGACGACGTCGACTGGGAGCTGCTGAGCTCGAAGGTCAGGTCGATAAACGTCGTGGACGAGGTGATAGTGCCGGAGGGCATCCCGCTGCTGGAGCTCGCGTCCCGCTGCAGGCTGGTCAAGCGGATAGCCAGGCGCGGCGAGGCCGGGACGCCCCGGGGCGACCTCAGCACCTAGAATACTTGTCTCCCAGGTAGGAGACGAGGGCAGGCGCGTGGTACTCCCTCCCGAAGGAGCGCCTGAGCAGGTCCTTCGGCGCGTAAGTCGCGCCCCACCTGTGGACGCGCTCCCTCAGGAAGACGCGCACCGGCTCCAGGTCGCCTGACCCTATGGACGCCTCCAGTCCGGGCCCGTAGGCCTCGCCCATCATCGCCGCGACTATGTTGCCCAGCGTGTAGGTTGGGAAGTAGCCCATGGATCCGTGGGCCCAGTGGACGTCCTGGAGGACGCCGTCCGCGTCGTTCGCGGGCCTCACGCCCAACAGCTCCTCTGAGCGCGAGTTCCAGGCCTCTGGCAGCTCGGATACTCTGAGCCCGCCTTCGAGGAGCAGCTTCTCGATCTCATACCTGAGTATTATGTGCAGGTTGTAGGTCAGCTCGTCCGCCTCCGTCCTTATCGCGCCGGGCCTCACCAGGACGAAGTACCTATAGAGCTCGTCCGGCGAGTACTGCGCGGTGAAGCCCAGCTCGCCGTCGAGCACCGGCTTAACGAGCCGAGCGAACGCGCGCGTCCTGCCCACCACGTTCTCCCAGAACCTGCTCTGGCCCTCGTGCACCCCCAGGCTGACCCCGTCCCCTGCAGGGGTCATCCTGAGCTCCGGATCCACCTGGAGCTCGTAGAGCGCGTGCCCGAACTCGTGTATCGTGCTGAAGAGGGACCTCTTGAAGTCGAAGCCCTCGTACCTGGTGGTTATGCGGACGTCGCCCACGCCCAAGCCCTGCGTGAAGGGGTGCGGGCTGACGTCCAGCCTGGCCCGATCCCACGGATAGCCGAGCAGGTCCAGCACCCTCCGGTTGACGCGCTCCATGGCCTGCTGGTCGTACCTCGCGGACTCCAGCGGGCTCCCGGCCATGCAGTCCCCCCTCTCCCTGACGCGCTCCAGGATTTGCCTGAGCTCGCGGCCCAGGTAGTCGAACAGCCCATCCGCGTCGCGCGTCCTCAGGCCCTCCTCGTGCAGGTCCAGAAGCGCGTCGTACGGATGGTCATCGTATCCCAGCGCCTCGGCCCTCTCGATGTTGAGCTGGACCAGCCTCTCGAGGTGCGGCCTGAATAGTCCGAAGTCCGACCTGGCCCTGGCCTCCCTCCATGCCTGGAATGCCTCCTGAGCCTCCCTCGAGAGCTCGTACACGAGCCTGGGGGGCAGGCGCCTCATTATCGAGATCTCCCTGTTCAGGACCCTGAGGGCGCCGCGCTCGTACTCGCTGAGCCCCTCCTTCCGCGATGCTTTCTCGACGAGCGACGTGAAGGCGTCCCTCAGCAGGAGCTCCTGGTACAGCGTGGCCAGCTCGGCCTGGGCGACCCCCCTCTCCTCCGCGCCGCCCGGCGGCATGTAGGTCTCGCTGTCCCACCCCATGAGCGCCGAGGCGTGGGAGATGGCCCAGAGCCTGCGGTACTGCCTCAGAATCTCGAGGACGTCCGGATCGGAGAAGTACCCCACGGCGCGCCTGCTCGGTTCATTCTTATAAAATTTAGGTTAAGTGGGGGATAGAAGGTTCCACACCTCGAGGCCGCCGGCGCGGCTGTGGAACTCGCCGTTCCCGAGGGCCCGGCATCCCCGGGTCCCCATGTGCAGCTCCACCACCGTGGACGACGCGTAGATGGTGCCGCCATCCGAGGCGCACTCATAGAGCCTGTAGTAGCGCTCCAGGTCGGGATCGCTCGCGTCGCCGCGGAGCCTGTAGTGGCTCCCCACGATCACCTGGGGGCCAGCCGCCGCGCCGAGCAGCGCTATCCCCAGGTTCGCGCCCGTCCGCTCGGCGCCGAGGAGCCACTCGAGGTCCCGGCGCGATATGCCGCCGCGGATCCTGGAGGCCAGCGCGACGGCCGCGGCCCAGGTGTCGCTGTGCGGCGCGGCCTCGCCGATCAGGCCGTCCAGCTTGCCGCGGTCGAACGATCCGTTGTGCACGATGTAGAGGTCGCCCCAGGCCGAGCTCGCGTGGACGGGGTGCGTCGATGCCAAGTCCACGGGGGTCCCCTCGCTCGCCTTCCTGGCGTGCGCCATGAGCACCACGGGCGCGCCGGCGGCCCAGCCGGGGATCGCGGACTCCGGATCGGAGCCAGACGAGAATATCGGGCGCGTGCTCCTGTGATGCAGCGCTGCGGATCCGTCCAGCCGGGCGATCAGGATGCCCCAGCCGTCGTCGTGGGAGCGCTCCCCGTAGAGCGCCTCCCCGTAGGGGTCGTAGGCGGCGGCCTCCCTCAGCGCGCGCACCATCGAGCGAAGCTCCCCTGCCTCGAAGCGGCCGACGGCTATGAGCATCCTGCACACGGGCCACCTCGTCCGCGGCACGCTTTTATCGGTTGCCCGCGCCGAGCCCACCGTGGGCGCCGCGCGCGACTTCGCCCTGAACGAGTTCCGGGAGTACCTGACGTACTCCTGGCTGGCGCGCGTGGAGAGGAATCCGGACAGGAGGAGGATACTAGAGTCGCTCGCGGCGCAGGAGCGCGGGCACTACGAGTTCTGGGCGAGGAAGGAGCCCGTGAGGCCCGGGAGGATGGTGTACTTCGAGGCGGCGCTCCTAGTGCTCCTCAGGATGATCTTCGGCATAACGTTCGTCGGGAAGCTGATGGAGCGCGGGGAGCGCGAGATAGTGGAGGAGTACTCGGACGCGGCCGCCCGCATGAGCGGCGAGGACCGGAGGACGCTGGAGTCCATCATAGAGGACGAGAGGACCCACGAGTCGGAGGTGCTGGCGCAGGTCGACGAGACCATCGTCAAGTACATGGGGGCGCTCGTGCTGGGGCTAGCGGACGCGATAATAGAGATAACGGGCGCGCACGCGGGGACCCTGGGGACCACGAACGACACGGTGATAGCGGGGGTCATAGGCCTCATAGTCGGGGTCTCGGCATCCATCTCGATGGCCTCCGCCTCCTACCTGCAGGCGAAGCACGAGACCGGCAAATCGCCAGCGACCGCTGCGGCCGTCACCGGCATCGGGTACATGGGCGCCGTGGCGCTGATGTCGCTCCCTTACTTCCTCACGCGCGCGATCTATCTGGCGTTCGCGTCCTCGATATCGGTGGGGATGATGCTCGCGCTCATGTTCACCTTCCAGGGATCGGTCTACTCTGGGACCGACTTCCGCAGGGAGTTCGTGCAGACGGCGCTGCTCCTCCTGGGCACGGCGGCGCTCTCGTACCTCCTGGGCTACGCCATAGGGGGCGCCCTGGGGATAAGGAGCCTGATCCGAGCCCGGATGGGATTCGGCGCGCCAATTTCGGCAACGCGTAAATATCATGAAGTATAGCGCGAAACCCCGTGTACCTCACGCCGCTGCAGATGGTCCTGAGCGTGGTGTCCGGGATCCTCGTCGGGTTCTCGCTGGGGCTCATAGGCGGAGGCGGATCTATACTGGCGGTCCCGCTCCTCCTCTACCTGGTGGGGCTCAATTCGGTGCCCGGCGCCGCGCACATCGCGCTCGGCACGACGGCGCTCGCGGTCGGGCTCAACGCGTACATCAACTCCTACATGCACGTCAGGAGGCACAACGTGGCGCCCAGGATAGGCGGGATCTTCGCGGGCGTCGGGCTCATAGGATCGCTCATAGGAGCGTACCTGGGGCACATAACGCCAGGCAGCAGCCTGCTGCTCTACTTCTCGGCCGTCATGATGATACTGGGCGCTTACGTAGCGATCAGCAAGCGCGCATCCGGCGCGGGAACCCACGAGGAGGGGCCGCGCCTCGCAGATGCGAGGCGCAGGTGCCCGGGGCTGAGCGCCAGGACCGCCCTCGCGGTGGCCGGCGCGGGGTTCTCGGTCGGCCTCCTCAGCGGGTACTTCGGGATAGGGGGCGGGTTCCTGATAGTCCCGGCGCTCATATTCTCGTCCGGGATCTGCATGACGTTAGCGGTGGGGACCTCGCTTCTGAGCGTGGGGACCTTCGGGCTCGCGAGCGGGCTGGAGTATATGTTCTACGGGGACGTGATACTGTTGATATCCCTGCTATACCTCGTGGGCGGCGTGATCGGGGGGTACGCGGGGACGTCGCTGGCCGTCCGGACGCCCAGGGACAGGCTCAGGGCGATCTATGGGATCATAATAGTCATCGTGGGAATCTATATGGCGCTGAAGGTAATGGGCTACGCGTAGCGAAATGAGAAGAACCCTGGTGAGGGCGATCCCCCCGGCGGTCGGGGCGGCGGCGCTGGCGTCGGCGATCTACCTGAGCGGGCCGCGGAGGATAGCGGCGTACCTGGGGAGGGCGGACCCGGCCCTCCTGGCGGCCGCGGCGCTGTCGGAGGCCTCCGCCATAGCGCTCACGGGGCTCGCCTGGCACAGCATAGTGCGCGGGATGTCGCTCAGGCCGCGCGCCGTGGACTCCCTGAAGGCGACCGGGCTGGAGATATTCGTTGACGCGACGATACCGATGGGGACCTTGGGCGGCGAGTTCCTCAGGATAACGTACGCCTACAACAAGATGCGGATACCCATTTGGAACTCGGTGGCGGCGGCGGTGGTGCTCAGGGTGCTGATCGCCGGGGTGCTCGCGTCGCTCCTGGCATCGGCCGCGTACCTGGGTCTGGCCCGCCTCAGCGCCATGTGGCTCCTGCTCGCGGCCTCGGTGGCCGCCATAGCGGCCGTGGCGGCCGTGGCGGCTTTCCCCTCGAAGGCGGTGAGCCTGGCGCCGGGCCGCTACAGGGCGCTTGCGGAGGAGGCCATCGGGCCCGTGGCGGCCGCGCTCAGGTCCAAGGGCGCGATAGCGGCCCTCGGGCTCGTGTTCGCCGAGATAGCGTCGAGCGCGGCCGCACAGATGCTGGCCTTCAGCGCTCTCGGCATCAGAATCCCTTATTACTTCGTCATGGTCGCGTATCCGATATATGACGTCCTCCTCGCCCTTCCAACGGGCATACCGGGGTCATTCGGGGTGGCGGATGTGGGGACCAGCATCATTTATGCGTCCCTGGGTGTGAGGTGGCCGGCGGCGCTGGCCGGCATGATCGCCACGAGGATCGTCTGCCTGATCTCGGACGCCGCCATGGGCCTCCCCGTGCTCCTGCTCGAGGCGGGGCGCATGGCGCCGCCGGCCGACATCCGGAGGGCGCTGAGAGGGGAGGGGAGGGGGGCGGGATGAACGCGCTCCTGACGTACGTGGCGGCCACGGCGGGGCTGGCGCTCGCCGCGTCGGGCGCGGAGGCGGGCCTCCTGCTGTACTCGAGGACAGCGGGGCCGGGCTCCCCCTGCCCCGATCCGCAAGTGGACGAATATCCGACCCTCTCCGTGATAATCCCTGCTTACAGGGAGGGCGAGCGCGTCATGGACGCGCTGGATTCCGCCGCGGGCCTGGACTATCCCAGGGACAGGCTGGAGGTCCTGCTCGCGCTGGAGCCCGACGATGATGTTACCCCGAGGGCCCTGGGGCGGCTGGCCGGCTGCACGGAGGCGCCCTGCGAGCGCGGGGGGATCAGGGTGCTCGTCGTCCGCAACTCCAGCGGTATCAGGAGCAAGCCGGCCGCGCTCAGGGAGGCAGCGAGGGCCGCGAGGGGGGACATCATATGCGTGCTCGACGCGGAGGACGTGCTCGACAGGGATGCCGCCAAGGCCGCCGTGGGAGCCATCGCCGGGGACGTGGCGGCGGTGCAGCTGGCGAGGGACGCGAGGAACCCGAGGGAGAGGGGGCCCATAACTATAGCGCAGCACGGGGAGCTGGAGGCCAACAACAACTACTTCATACCGGCCCTCAGGAGGCTCACAGGGTTCGTCCCCATCCTGGGATCGGGGTACTTCGTGCGCAGGAGCGCCCTGGAGGAGGTCGGCATGTGGGATCCCAGGGCCCCGGCCGAGGACCTGGACCTGACCGTGAAGCTGTACGAGAGGGGATACCGCGTCGAGTTCTTGGGCTCGCCGCGCGTCCACACGCTGGCGGTCACCAGCCTCAGGGGGCTCATAAGGCAGAGGGAGAGGTGGATCAGGGGGACGCTCCTGGTGATGCCGAGGGCAATGAAGGTGCTCGGGAGGGCCTGGCCGGTGGTGCTGTCCTACATGGTATCGCCCATAGCCTGGATGCTCGCCGACGCGTGGCCGCTCATATGGTTCGTGGATCCCGCCGCGCAGGCGCTCATAGCGGGCGCCTCGGCCGCCTCGCTGGCCATATACGCGCTCAAGCTGAGGATGCAGGGGGGCGCCCCATCGGCCCCGCTCGTGTCCATCGTGTACGCGATGGCCGCCTGGCTCGCGGTCGCCAAGCTGATGGTCGCCCCGAGGTCGTGGAGCAGGACGCGCGGTTAGGCGCCAACTTTTTTTACGAGCGCCAGCATGGTGGGTCAGGTTGGTGCCCGGGGGGCCCCGCGCCTGGTGGAGGGTCGCCAAGAGGTATGTGGAGTTCTCCCTGGGGAGGAATCCATCGCCGATCTTCGCGTCGTACTTCGTGACGTACAGGTGCAACCTCAAGTGCAGGTTCTGCTTCATAAGGAGGGACGACAGCCCCGAGCTGGACCCTGCGGGCGCCAGGGAGGTCGTGAGGAGGATCTGCGCGTCCGGCGTGCCGGCGCTGGACTTCAGCGGGGGCGAGCCCTTCCTGAGGAGGGACATGGAGGAGCTCGGGGCGCTCTCCAGGAGCATGGGGTGCGTGACCGGCGTCAACACCAACGGCACGCTCATAGACGGCAGGAGGGCCAGTAGCATAGCGGGCTCGTTCGACTACGTGACCATATCCATAGATGGCCCGGAGGACGTGCATGACAGGATCAGGGGGGCGGGGGGCACGTACGCGCGCGCCAGGTCCGCGATGGCCGCGCTGAGGGACGCGGGCGCCAGGGTCGGCGTGAGCTCGGTCGTCATGCCCTCGAACGCGGACGGCATAGCGAGGGCGCTGGACGACCTGAGCGGGCTCTACGACTACGTGATAGTCCAGGCGGTGATGCCGCCCGAGGGGCCGTCCGGCGACGGCGTCAGGAGGCTGCTCTCGCGCCTGGAGGAGCTGAGGGGCTCCGGCGTGGACGTGCTGGTGCCCCGGCAATTCCTGAGCGGGATACCGGAGTACCTGGACGGCAGGGCCCCGAAGGTCTGCGACGCCATGAGGCTCTACTTCGCGGTCGACCCGATGGGCCGGCTCCTCGCCTGCGGCGCCCGCACGGACATAGCGCTGGGCAGCATATTGGACGGGGATATCCGCGAGCTGCTCGAGAACCCGCCGCGGGACGCCGTGAGGAAGGTCGAGGAGTGCGGCGGCTGCTGGATAGCCTGTACGACCGGCACGAGCCTAGCCGTCCGCAGCCCGCTCGACTACATCAGGTGGATCAGCGGCCCGGCGATCCGCCGGCGCCGCGGCCCGGGCCGCACATATTAATGGGGGTCCGGGCCACCCAGACCGTGGAGAGGCTGGACGGCGCGCTGAGGGAGTTCAGGGCCGCCAGGCGCAGCGCCGCCGAGGGCAAGTACGCTGTGGCGTGCATGGCGGCCAGGCAGTCCGCGGCCGACGCGCTCGAGGCGCTCCTGGGCGCGAGGGGGAGGGAGGCGCGGGGGGCCACCCTGGGCGACCTCCTGAGGGAGATGGGGGACCTCTACGACGTCTCCCAGATAGCGCGCGCCGCCGCGGAGCTCGATTCCTGCTCGGAATATGGGGAGGACCTGGGGCCGAGCGAGTTTGCGGCCGCCAGGGCCCTGGCGCGCGCCGAGCAGGTCATACTTTGGGTGAGGGAACGCCTTCCCGGGCCGCGCCAGCCGGGTCGAGCGCGAAGGCTCGGACCGCGGGCTCCGACGCCCCGCGGCCCCCGGCCCGCGACATGTAACCCCTCAGCATCGCGTAGGGGATCAGCGACGCGAACGCCGCGGCGGAGGTCAGCGCCCAGAGCCACCCGTACCCCAGGGGGACGAAGATCAGGGGCGCGACGGCCCCGGCGACCACGCCGCTCAGCTGCCAGAAGAGGTTGGCGGCGCCCGTCACGCTGCCGGATCTATCGGGTCCGCCCAGGACGCTCGCCAGGGTTGAATTGGAGGGGGTCATCATGAACCTGAAGAATCCCATGGCGAGCGCCACTAGCGCGAGCCACGCCGGGGCCCTCAGCAGCGCGAAGCCCAGCAGGGTCGCGCCGTACGGGGGTATAGACAGGAGGAAAGCGCGCCAGAGGCCCACCCTGGCTATCAGGTAGCCGGTGAACACTGTGGACGCGATCCCCGCGACTGCGGTCATCGAGTATATCTCCCCGGCCAGCACGCCGGACATGCCTGTGGACCTAAGGTACTGGTAGGCGTAGAAGGCGAACGCCCAGTATGAGAAGTAGAAGAGGAATCCGCCGGCCGAGAGCAGCGCCATGTCCCTCCTGGCGAGCACCCTGAGATCCGGGGGCGCGCCCGCGCGGTCCTTCACGTCCCTCACGAGCGCCAGGACCGCCGCGGCGACCGCCGCGGACGCGATCCCTATCAGGTAGTACCCCCAGCGCCATCCGAGGTCCTCCGCCGCGGCGGGGAGCCCGATCCCCAGCAGGATTATCGAGAGCGGCCACGCCAGGCTGTAGTAGCCCATCGCCTTCGCGAGGCCGCCGCCCTCGAAGCTGCCGGAGATGAGCTTGACCGTCGTGGGGTATATCCAGCCGGCGCTGAACCCCATGAGGGCGCTCCCCACGTACTCGACGGGCATCGAGCCGGCGAGGCCGCTCAGCGCCGAGGATCCCGCCAGGCCCAGCAGCGCGGCCACTAGGACCGCCTTCGGGCCGATGGCGTCGGACACCATGCCCGAGGGCACCTGAACCGCCACGTATGCGGCGAAGAACAGCGAGAACATCACACCGTCGTCGTAGGGCGTGGGGTGGAGGGAGGAATATGTGGACAGCACGCTCCAGGCCAGCCTCGAGTAATAGCTCAGGAAGAAGGATGCGGACGCCAGCACGACGTATAGATAGCTGCGCACAGCGGCGATCATCTGCGCTCCAAACGATATTAACGTTGGGAGTGAGGATGTATGTAGAATTCTAGCGAGTAATGAACTATTATTCCCCGAGGTAGGCGCCCAGCAGTAACCGAGGGATCCTGACGCGGGCCTGTCGCAGTACCTCATGGATCCCGAGGCGCATCTCGGCGGTTAACGCAACCTCCGCCGTGATAAAAACGACAAGCCTAGCCCCCTCTGGGGACGGGATCGTCCCACCCTGTAGGCCGGAGCGAAAGGCTTTTAAACAGGGCCCTGTCAGGATGCTCAGTAGCGCCCGTCAAGGGGGCGTAACCGCCGAGACCCCGCCCCGGGATCCCGGGGAACTCTCGCCCTTCAGGGCGGGGAGGGGGTCAGCCATGATGAACGGGAGCGTACTGCCAGCCGTAACAGGGATAGAGCCCGCGCGCTCGGCTCGATCGGGCGTGCCATGCCGCCGAGGGGGAGGAGGCCGGCCGCGCTGGACGCGGCCGCGGAGGGAGTGAACGGCCGGAAGATCTACGCGTGGGCCGCGATGTGCGTGGACGCGGGGAAGCCTCCCGCCATAGAGGCGTCATATCCAGTAGCCCCTCGTCTCCTCGGGCCGGGCGCTCGGGACCTGCGAACGAACCGGCGCTCGTCGCGGAGGGACCGCGGCGCTCACGTGTCGTCCGGGAGCCGGGCTGCGGCGCTATCACGAGGCGCTCGGGGACGGGAGCGGGTCCGAGAGGTCCTTCAGCTCCCTGAAGAGGGTTATGAGTGCCTTCTTCAAGGGCATGGACGCAGGGAGGTCGAGGATCGCATCGCTGGATAGAATCGTCGACATTTTCTTCGCGTACCACGACGGGCTGAGGTTCCAAGAGGGGATGGGGCGCTTGCCGTCTTATGCGATCGCGATCCTCCGTGATCCCCTTATCCGGCCATCACCACCTGAGGGGGGGAGGTTCGTCCTTCTCATATCAGGAGCGCCGAGAGGATCATCGACATTATTCCGCTGACGAATATCCCGTCGAACGTCCCGGCTCCCCCGATGCTCACGAGCCACGCGGCTATCTCGTCGCCCCTCGCCAGGAGGTTCGCGACGTCCGCGCCCACCAGCGCGCCGAAGATCGCGCCCACGTAGGAGATGGTGGGGGCGAACGCCTGCAAACCCAGGGGCCACGTGAGCAGGAGCGCCGAGAAGAGCGATGACATGGGCGGGATGAAGGCCGGGACCACGATCCCCACGCCCCGCACTATCTTGGAGGACCTGTACGTCACGGCCGCCACCACGACCGCGGTCGCCGCGGTCATCGCCAGCAGTTCCGGGGCCCTGGGGTTCAGCGCCTCAGCTATCGTCATCAGGGCGGCGATGGATATCGGGACGAGCGCCCCGCCCACGTTTACGGCGATGAGCGATTCCACGGTAGTCCACCTGGGCCTCGCGACTGGCACGGGTATCCCGAAGAGGCTCACGTAGTCCACCTCCAAGATCTGGGCGAGCACCTCGCGGCGCTTCACGACCACATTCAGGAACCCCAGGAGAGGCGACAGCGCGAGCAGGGCGAGGACCGCCGGCAGCGCCGCGGGAATCCCGAGGGGCCCCAGCGCCGCGGCGAGCGCCCCCGGAAGCACGTATCCCAGGAGTATGGGCACTAGGAGCACTAGGAACAGCGCGCCCATCAAGCCGGGGTGCGCCGGCGGCGATATTATCAGCCGCCTGTTCACGCACCGCGTTCGATGCGCTGGAGATTTAACCATAGTGGACGCGCAGTGAAATATAATTACTTTTATATTGAGTTTAATTGCGGAAACCGCCCGAAGGCGGGATGGCCAGCGGTGCGCCCGGCGCCGGGAGTCCCGTCGGCCGCACATATGGTGCCTATAGAACCAGGTTATCATTTTTATTTAACCATGATATAAAGGGCACCGTGACGCCGTTCGAGCTCGCCGCCAAGTTCGTGGTGCCCCAGCTCAGGGCGCTGACCGCGCAGAGGCTCCTCCAGCGGGGGATGAGCCAGAACGAGGTCGCCAGGAGGCTGGGGGTGACGCAGCCCATGGTGAGGAAGTACTCGGCGGGCGCGGAGGGCGCCCTGGAGGAGCTCGCGGAGGCCGGCCTGCCCAGGGAGGCCGCGATGGCCATGGCCGACGTGCTCGCGGATGCCGCGGAGAGGGGACCCTGGGAGCATGCTGTGACTATGGCCACACTCGTTTCATCGCTGCTCAGCGGAGGGAGCCTCTGCGCCCTCCACAGGAGGCTCGACCGCGGCGTGCCCCAGGGCTGCTCGCTCTGCGGCGACCTGCTGAGGGGTGGATCGGACGCCTACACGGAGGACGTGGCGAACGCCCTGTCGATCCTCGAGGGGGATCCGGACGCCTACAGGCTGATCCCCGAGGTCGGGATGAACATAGCAGTGGCGCCGCCCGGCGCGTCCACCGTGGAGCAGGTGGTCGGGGTGCCGGGGCGCGTCGTGAGAATTGGGACGCGCGTGGTGGCACTGGGGAAGCCGTCCTACGGCGGCAGCACGCACACGGCCGGGGTGGCCCTCTGGGCCGGCAGGCGCTGGGGGTTCCCGGCGGCGGCTGTCGCGGCCCGCTACGGCGACGAGATCCTGAAGTCCGCCTTGGGCGCCGGGATGGTGATCCTGGAGGCGGGCGCGGACTCGCCGCGGAGGCCGGATCTAGTGGTGGATCGGGGCGGCCAGGGCGTTGAGCCCATAATCTACTTCCTGGGAGGCAGCGCCTCCGAGGCGGTCAGGAAGGCGCTGGGCGCGCTGCACGGCTCAGGGTCCCGGCCCGGCAGCTATCGTTATCTATAGGGCCCCGCGCCGAGCAATTGTGCCGTCCGGGGAGGAGCGCTGGAGGAGCAGCGAGAGGATCGCGGCCGGCGTCCTGGAGAGCGCGGGCTTCAGGATCCTGGAGGAGCACGCGCGCCTGACGGTGGGCGGGGTCGAGGTGGGAGAGGTCGACCTCGTCGCCGAGAAGGATGGGCGCAGGTATGCCGTCGAGGTCAAGGCCGGGAGACTCGACGTGGGCGGCGTCAGGCAGGCGTACGTGAACGCGAGGCTGATGGGCGCCGAGCCGCTCGTCGTGTGCAGGGGGTTCTCGGACTCGTCCGCTGAGGCGCTGGCCAGGGAGCTGGGCGTGGAGGTCCTGGTGACCTCGGACCTCTTCCTAGTGGAGCCGGAGGAGCTCGAATCGGTCCTGAGGGAGGTGCTGTACGACGCGCTGGAGGAGCTCGCCTCGCTCCTCGCGTCGGATGCGGCGCTCTCGGAGGACGACGCGAGGATCCTGAGGGCGGTGGCGGAGGCCGAGGACCTCTCGGAGGCCGCGGGGAGGCTGGGCGTGGGCGTCGGCGACCTGGCCAGGGCGCTGGACGGCATGAGGTCCAGGGGCGTCCTGCCCAGGTGGGCCAGGAAGTACGGCAGCCTCAGGTTGGCCGCGGGGGTGATACTGGCCAGGGACAGGGTGAGGAGGGCCCTCAGGTCCCTCGGGGGGCCTGATCGAGCGCGCCCCTCCCGCCCTCCAGGAGCTGCGCCACGTCCAGCACCCTCAGTCCGAAGGACTGCGCCTCCGACCTGAACATGGAGTTGCAGAAGGGGCACGCGACCACGACCGTGTCCGCGCCCGTCGCGGAAGCCTGGGAGGCCCTGATCTTGCTCACCCTCTCGCCGATCTTTATGTCGAAGAAGAACTGGGCGCCCCCGCCGCCGCAGCAGAACGAGTCCGCCCCGTGCCTGGCCATCTCAGAGAGCTCGGCGCCGGTGGCCCTTATGAGGGAGCGGGGCTCCTCCAGGATCCCGTTCCACCTGGCGAGGTAGCACGGATCGTGGTACGTGACCCTGATCCCGGAGGCGTCCGCGGGCTCTATCCTGCCCTCCGCGACGAGCCTCGACAGCAGCTGCGTGTGGTGCACGACGTCGAACCTCACTCCGTAGAGCGGCATCTCGTGCTTGAAGTTGTTGTACCCGTGGGGGCAGCTGACCAGGAGGGACTTGAACCTGTACCTCGACAGCGCCTCGCCCACGGACCTCGCGTTCTCGAAGAACAGGTACTCGTCCCCTATCCTCCTGGCGGGCTCCCCGCAGCACGTCTCCTCCCTCAGGAGGGCGACCTTCACCCCGGCGCGCTTCAGCAGCCTCAGGAGCGACTCGGCCACCGGCCTCAGGTTCGGATCGTAAGCCGTGTTGCAGCCCACCCAGTATATGTAGTCGTACTCCTCCCCGGGCTCGGCGAACGGTATCCCCAGGTCTGTGGACACCCTCTCCATCCACCTCGTCCTCTCATCCGGGTCGAAGCCGAAGGGGTTGCCCAGCCTCATCACGTTGTAGAGCGCCTGCGAGAGCCCCTCGGGGACGGCGCCGCCGGTCGACACGAGGCCGCGCCTCACGTCGGTTATCAGCTCCACGTGATGGATCATGGCCGGGCACTCGCGGACGCATGCCCCGCAGGTTGTGCAGCTCCAGTAGGCCTCGGGGGCAAGCGGGCCATCGGAGACCAGCTTCGACGAGGGGCCCGCGTGGACGGCTTCCCTCAGCGCCTGGACGAGGTGCATGGGGCTCAGTGGCTTCCCCGAGGCGAAGGCGGGGCACGCGTTCGTGCACCTGGCGCACTTGACGCACGCATCGAGGTCCAGCCTCTCCTTCCAAGTCAGTTCCGATGCAGTCGTAGCGCCCACGACCTCCCCCCTCTCCACCTTCCCCTGCAGGTCCTCCACCGGCCTGAAGGCCGAGGGGGGCTCCAGCCTGTAGTAGAGGACGTTCAAGCCCCCGTGCACGAATATGTGCGAGAACTTCGTGTACGGGATGAAACCTATGCTCATTATCGCCAGGGTCATGTGGAAGAGCCAGACGGCGCGGTAAGCGGGCACCAGCTGAGCCACGGTGATCCCCAGGTCCCTGTAGAGCGAGGCCAGCGAGTACCCCACGACGTCGTACGGGAACATGTAGGACATCCGGTAAGCGTACGTGTTGACCGAGTCGAGGAAGAACCCGGTGATGGCTATCGTGAGCAGCGAGAGAAGCATGTAGTGCTCCATCGGGCCCATCGGGAGGTTCGGGGTGATGCGGCGAGCCCTCCGGTAGTAAGCCAGGAGGATCCCCGCTATGAGCATCAGCCCGCCGATGTTCATGGCGAGCTTGAACCAGAGGTAGACGGGGCCTATCAGGAAGCGAGCGTGGAATAACCTGAGCGTGATCTCCGACTCGATCGCGTCGAGGATGGTCCCTATGAGGAGCAGGGTCGTCCCCCAGAAGATCAGGCTGTGGATGACCCCGGGGAGGCGATGCCTCCAGACCTTGACCTGCGCGAAGCTGTACCTGAGGACGTTCGCCAGCCTGGCTCCCAGGTGATCCGGGATCGGGATGGGCTGGCCCATGAGCCACCTGGAGAAGGATCTGTAGAATCCGTAGAGGCAGATCGCCGCTGCCGCGATCGACTCTATTATTATCAGGGGATAAAGGCCCTGGACGAACAGGTAGTACTTTATCTCGGGCACTGCTGCCAGCGGGAGCTGCCAGGGGATCACCGGCGCAGCTCCTCCAGCCGCCTTATGAGAGCTGGGACCACCTGATACAGATCGCCTATCACGCCGTAGTCCGCGTACTGGAATATCGGCGCGTTCTTGTCCTTGTTGACCGCGGCTATCAGCTTCGAGTCCATAGCTCCGGCCATGTGCTGCGGCGCGCCCGATATCCCGAGCGCCACGTAGAGCTTCGGCCTTATCTTCTTCGCCGATATCCCTATCCACCTGTCCTCGGGCAGCCATCCGTAGTCGGCCGCTATGGGCCTGCTGCACCCGACCGCGGCTCCCAGGAGCTCCGCCAGCCTGAAGGCCAGGGACAGGTCCTCCTTCGAGCGGAACCCCCTGCCCACCCCCACGACGATGTCCGCGGAGGATATGTCGACGCCCTCCCTCCTCTTCGGCTCCACGCCCAGCACCTCGGGCCCCCTCGCGCCCACGTCCAGCCGCCTCACCTCGATCGTCCCCGAGGGCTGCGGCGCCGGGAACCTGCCCGGCGCGACCGTGGCCGCGAATGGCGGCACGACGGAGTACTCGGCCACAGCCCTCCCCGCCATGGCGGCCCTCCTGAGCGTCACCTCCCCACCGGCCCCCCTGGCGAACTCCGTAACCTCGGTCAGCATTGGGATGCCGGCACCGGCGGAGAACCTCGCGAGGGCGTCCGTCAGGTCCTTCAGCGCGGGCGACACGACCGCGTAGAGGTCGGGTCCGGCCACGCGCCCGAGCGCCTCCAGCATCAGCTCGGGCGCGTGGCCGGACCCGGAGATCGCGTAGGCCTCCGAGGCTATGCCCGCGACCGCGCGCCCGAGCTCGTCGCCGCCGGATAGAGCCACCGCGACCACCGAGGACCCGGACGCGTCCGCGACCATCTTCGCGAATCCTATGGCGCTCGACACGTCCTGCGGGTTCCTGCCCGCCACGACGACCCTGCTCAAGCGCGTATCACCCCCTCCTCGGCCAGGGCCGCGATGAGCTTGGAGGCGGCCTCGTCGGGCTTGGACCCGTCTATGTAGACGTTCTTCCTCTTCTGGACCAATGCGCGGAGCGCGGTGCGTCTGGCCCTCCCCGAGGGCGAGACCCCGAGGTCGGCGAGCGAGTAGAACTTCAGCGGCTTCGAGAATGCCCTCCTTATCTGCATCAGGGTCGGTAGCCTCGGCTTGCTCGACTCCCCGGTCACGCTCATGACGAGGGGCGGCGAGGCCCTGAGGGTCTCGAGCGCGTCCTCCAGGTCCCTCGTGAGCCTCAGGGAGCCGCCCTCGGGCTCTATCCTCTTGACGTAGGTGAACGCCGGCAGGCCGAGGATGGCCGCCAGCATGGGCGCCACCTGCCCCGAGACCATGTCGGAGGATCCCTCGCTCGCGATGTAGACGTCGAATCCCCCGAGGGACCTGGCGAGCGCCGCCAGGGCCCTGGCGGTGTCCAGCGGCACGCCGGTGAGCGAGTCGTCCAGCACCATGTGCGCCTCGTCGACCCCCATGGCGAGCGCCTCCCTGAGCGCTGCCTCGTAGTCCTTCCTCCTCTCCGAGGACATGCCCCACGTCGAGGCGGAGAGCGCGGCCACCTGGCCGCCCAGCTTATCCCTGAGGTCGAGCGCGGCCTGCACCGCGTTCCTATCGTACTCGGCGATCGCCATCGCCGTCTGGCGCAGGGAGACCTCTCCTGAGGGCTCCACCTTCATGAGGTTCGGATCCATCGCGACCTTCACGAGGGCGGCGATCCTCAATCGGCACACCCCGGGGCGAGCTGCCGGAGGAGGCTATTGAACATTTAGCGCCAGGGCCCTCCAGATCTTCTCCGGGGTTATCGGGAGGTCCCTTATCCTCACGCCCAGCGCGTCGGCCACGGCGTTGGCTATCGCGGGGCCCACCGGGATGACCGGCCCCTCCGCCACGCCCTTCGCCCCGTAGGGGCCCTCGGGATCGGGCTCCCCGACGGAGACCACGTCTATCTCCGGGATGTCGGTGACCCTCGGCAGCCTGTAGTCCTCGAAGGAGCCGTTGACCACGCGGCCCTCGGACAGGTGGAGCTCCTCCAGCAGCGCCAGGCCTATGCCCATGGCCACGCCCCCCTGCACCTGCCCCTCGAACCCGTTGGGGTTTATCACGCGGCCCGCGTCGTGCGCGCTCACTATCCTCAGCACCTTCACCCTCCCGGTCTCGGGATCCACCTCGACGAGCGCCGCCTGGCAGCCGAACCCGTACGTGGCGGACACGTTCCCGTGCCACCTCTCGTCCGGCTCCTCGGACGGCGGCTCGTAGAAGCTGGACGCCACCACGATGCGGCCCTGGGCGCCGCTGAAGAAGTGCATCCGCCTGACCACCTTATCATATTCCATTCCCTTGGACGGATCGGTCCGGGAGCGGACGAACCCGTCGACTACCTCGAGGTCCTCGGGCGGCGCGCCCAGGATCTTGGAGGCGCCCTCGAGTATCTGCCTCCTGGCGTCCAGCGCGGCCCTCAGCGCGGCGTTCCCGCAGACGAATGTGCCCCTGCTCGCGTGGGTTCCGACGTCCCAGAGCCTCATCGAGGCGTCGCCGTTTATCTGGACCCTGACCCTGTCCCTGGGGACGCCCAGCGCCTCCGCCACTATGAGCTGTATCGAGGTGTCCAGGCCCTCCCCGATCTCCGTGCCGCCGACCGACACGATCACGCCGCCGAAGTCGTCGACCTTCACGATGGCGCCGCATCCGTCGGACCTGTAGATCCTGGCTCCGCCGCCCACGTGGAAGTAGCACGCGAACCCGATACCCCTATGGGGGCCCGCTGAATGCCGTCCCCTCCACCCTATCCTCCTGGCGGCCTCCCTGATGGCTTCGGGCATAGCGCACGTGGTTATCCTCGCGCCCTGCGGCGTCACGGTGTTCGGCCTGTTCGCGTTGAGGAGCCTGAACTCCACGGGATCCATCCCCAGCCTCTCCGCCAGCTCGTCCATGTTGCTCTCGACCGCGAACGTGATCTGGGAGTTCCCGGCGCTCCTCATAGCGGCGGTGCTCGGGTTGTTCGTGTAGACCACCGTCGTCCTGAACCTGACGGCGGGGACAGAGTAGAGCCCGGTGACCGTGTACTGCATGACCCTGGCGTCGAACACGCCCCATCCCACGTACGCGCCAGCGTCCAGTATCGCGTCTACCTCCCTGGCGACCAGCCTGCCGTCCCTCGTGGCCCCCTGGCGAACCCTCGCTATCAGCGGCTGCTTCGTGGGCGCGTTCTGGAGCTCCTCCGAGCGCGTGAACAGGAGCTTCACGGGCCTCCTAGTCCTCATGGCCAGGGCCGCCGTTATCACGTCGTGCGGATACACGTCCAGGTTCCTCCCGAAGGCGCCGCCTATGTGGGGCTGGATCACCCTGACCCTGTGGGCCGGTATCCCCAGCGACTCGGCCAGCCAGCGTTGGTAGAGGAACGGCGCCTGCGTGTTCGTGTAGACGTTCAGGATGCCCTGCGCGTCCACCCAGGCCAGAGCCCCCATGGTGTCGCCCGGGGTGTGCGCGACGTACTGCGTCCTGTACGTCCCCTCCACGACGACGTCCGCGCGCTGGAATGCTGCCTCGACGTCGCCGTAGGAGAGGCCGAAGTCCAGGTTGACGCGGTTCGTCCCGAGCTCCTCGTGGACGAGCGGGGCCCCCGGCTCCAGCGCCGCCACGGGGTCCGTGACCGGGGGCAGCGGCTCGTACTTCACATCTATCGCATGTAGCGCCTCGGACGCCGTCTCCGGGTCGACGGCGGCGACCGCCGCTATCTCGTCGCGGACGCTCCTGACCTTCCCCCACTTGAGGGGGGGATTGTCCTTCAGGTACCCCAGGTTGTTGAGCCTCACGTCCCTCGCCGTTATGACGTCCACCACGCCGGGCATGCGCGCCGCCTTGGACGCGTCGATCGAGAGCAGCCTGGCGTGCGGGTGGCTGCTCCTCAGGATCTTCGCGTGCAGCATGCCGGGCATCTCCAGGTCCAGCAGGTAGCGCGCCTCGCCCAGGACCTTCTCCAGGGCATCGTACTTCGGGACGCGGGATCCTATGACCGAGAATTCCCTCCCGACCAGCTCGACAGACGTCATGGTTTCCCGCCCCCCAAGGCCTCGGCCGCCCTGCGGATCGCTTCGATTATCTTGACGTACCCGGTGCACCTGCACAGGTTCCCCCTGATGGCCTCCCTGATCCCGCCCTCATCGGGCCCGCCCCCGCCGTCCAGGTACGCCTTAGCTGCCAATATCATGCCGGGCGTGCAGAACCCGCACTGGACGGCGCCCGCCTCTATGAAGGCGCTCTGCAGCGGGTGCAGCTCCCCGCCCCTGGAGAGCCCCTCCAGCGTCGTTATCGAGCGCCCGTCCGCGCGGTAGGCGGGGGTCATGACGGAGTAGATGGGCCTCCCGTCCAGGAGGACCGTGCAGGCGCCGCACGCGGAGCACGAGCCCTCGCAGAGCGCCGTCTTCACGCTCTTGATGCCGAGCCTGTTCCGGAGGACGTCGAACAGGCTCTCCCAAGGCTCGGCGTCCAGCTCCACCGCCGAGCCGTTCAGCGTGAACCTGAGCTTCATCTCGCTGACCCCCCGGCCCTGGCGTATGCCCTGGCGACCGCCCTCCTGGCCATGACGCCCGCGAGGTGCCTCCTGTACTCCGCCGACGCGACGAAGTCGTCCAGGGGGTCGACCGAGTCGCGCGCCAGCCCCTGGATCTCCTCCAGGACCCCCTCGTCCGGGACCCTCCCCACGAGGGCCCGCGGTGACTCCAGGACGACGCTCCTCCTCAATCCCCCGCCGAGCGCTATGCGCGCGCTCGCCACGGAGCCATCGTCCGCAAGCGCCAGATGCGCGGACGCGCTCGCTATGGGATGATCTATGTCGCTCACGACGAACTTCTCGTGCGCCGAAGCGCCGATGGGTTGCTCGATCACCAGCTCGCTCAGGAACTCGCCGCTCCCCAGCGAGGGCGACAGGGGGGCGGCCATGTAATCCCTGAGATCGACCACCCTCTCGCCCGAGGGGCCCGAGATCCTCGCGCGCGCCCCGAGCGCGAGGAGCGATGTAGCAATGTCCGACTGGGGCATGCCGATGCTGGCGCTCCCGCCCACCGTGGCCATGTTGCGGATCTGCCACCCCGGCATCGACATTATGGCGTCGGCCAGCGCGCCCAGGGCGCGGCCCCTGCGCGGGTCCGACGCTATCCACCTGTATACATCGGAGAGCGGCGTGTAGGAGCCGATCGCCACCACAGCATCCCCCCTCACGTAGCTCAGCCCCAGCCTGGACAGGTCCACCAGCGCCTCGACGTGGTCCAGGAGCCCGCTGTCGCGCAGCCTGAAGAGCATCGTGCCGCCCGCGATTATGACGGCGCCGCCCCCGAGGGCCTCCAGGCTCTCGGAGGCCTCCTCGCGCGTCGCGGGTAGGATCACCTTAGAAGGCCTGAAGGGCAAGCCACTCTATAGAATCCTGTTACGCCATAATAAATTTATTCATTGCAGCTCGGCCCGGTTGCTGCGTCCTCGCGATCTGCGCCCCCTCCCTGGAGGATCCGCCGTCCGCGCCGCCGGACGGGAAGTTGCCGAACTTCTCCCTCAGGACCCTCCTGAGGATCTTCCATCCGCCCATCTTGGGCAACTCCTCCAGGAACACGATGTCGCGCGGGACCTTGTAGCTCGCCATGTGCTGCCTCGCCCACTCCAGGATCTCCTCCTTAGTCGCCCTCTCGCCAGGCTTCAGCACGATGGCGGCCACTGGGACCTCCCCCCTCCTCTCATCGTACCTGGCGAAGACCGCCGCCTCCAGTATCTTGGGGTTCTGGAGCAGTATCGACTCCACCTCGGCCGGATAGATCTTGAAGCCCGACATCACTATCATGTCTTTCTTCCTGTCCGTTACGTAGAGCACGCCGTCCTCGTCCAGGAACCCTATGTCGCCCGTCAGGAACCACCCGTCCGGCAAGAAGGACTCGCGCGTGGCCTCCTCGTTCCTCCAGTAGCCCTTGGCCACCGCCGGCCCCCTCAGGGCTATCTCGCCGGTCTCCCCGGGGCCCAGCTCCCTCGAGGGATCGTCCGGGTCCACTATCTTCACCTCGGCGTACCCTATGGGGGCGCCGACGGACCTGTAGCCCTTGCTCAGGTGCTCCCACCCCGGCACCGTGCCGGGGGCGGACCCCACTACTATCGTCTCCGAGAGGCCGTAGGCGTTGAGCACCGGGATGCCGAAGCGCGATACCCACTTCCTCCATATAGGCTCGGGGGTGGGCGCGCCGCCGGTCACGACGACGCGCGCGGCCCTGAAGTACTCCTCGATCCCGCTGGGGCCATTGACCATGTCGGTCATGACGGGCGGCATCGAGCATAGAACCGTGGCGCCGTACTCCGCGGCGTACCTCAGGTACTTCTCCATCGAGTACCTCTCCATGAAGATCACTGTGGCGCCGTACTTGAGGGCCGTCAGGGCCCAGCTGAACCCCACGTGGACCATCGGATATATGTAGAGCATGACGTCCCGATCCGTCAGGCCGAGGGCCCAGCGCTCCGAGTCGAACGCCGCTATCCAGTTGCAGTGCGTGAGCATGGCGCCCTTCGGGAGGCCGGTCGTGCCCGACGTGTACTGGAGCTGGGCCAGGCACTCCGGCTCGCAGTTCTCTGCCCTGCCGGAGTCCCGCGATGACGCCATGAGGTCCGCCCAGGAGTGGACCCCATCCCCGCTGGCCCCGCCATCCGTCAGTATCACGCTGACCTCTGGAACCGAGCCCCGCAGGTTCCTGATGACCTCGTAGCCCTGGGAGTTCGTGACCACGACGGATGCCCCCGAGTCGTTGAGCAGGTGCCTCACCTCGTAGTCCCTGAGCACGACGTTCATGGGGACCGCCACGGCCCCCGCCCTCCAGGTCCCCAGGAAGGCTATCAGCGTCTCGGGCGCGTTGGGCATGTAGATCGCCACCCTGTCCCCCCTGCGCACGCCGAGCGATCTCAGGGCGTTGGAGAAGCGGTTGATCTCCGAGAGCAGCTCCGGGTACGTGTATTGCTTGCCCCTATCGGGGAACACCGCCACCGCCTTGCGGGGCCAGTAGCGGGCATTGACATCGATGAACACCGATATATTGGCCATTGATCTTAACTAGAGATAACAGTAGTATATAAAAACTATGGTTTACGGATCGGGAGCTCGCCCCAGCGGGCGGAACACCGGCACCGCCACGCCGCTCGCCAGGTCCTCGAAGTCTATGCGCACGCGCAGGCCGGGGCGCACGTCCTCCGGCCTGATCCCCAGGACGCGGCCGTAGATCCTGAAGCCGTCGTCCATGTCGACTATCGCCACGGCGTAGGGCATCTCCTTCTCCCAAGCGGGCGAGTTCCCCACCACCACCCTGGCTATCGTGGACGCGTAGACGGTGCCGGTCTCCCTCGGCCTCGTCCACTCGAGGTCGCGCGAGCCGCAGTAGGGGCAGGACCCCCGGGGATACCATATGAAGCGGCCGCACCTACGGCAGCGCTGGACCACGAACTCGTGGCGGGCCGCGGCGTCCCAGAACGGCTTGTTGAGCGGCGTCACCTCGGGCAGGGGCTTCTCGGGCTGCCTCTCCGACATCTCACATCACCCCCAGCACGAGCGCGCCCGCGTTCGCCAAGTTGTTGCCGTAGGCGAGGCCGCCGAGCCCGCTCACCAGGCCTATCCTGGCGTCGCTCACCTGCCTGCCGGTCGCCTCGCCCCTGAGCTGCCTGACCGCCTCCACCAGGTGAACGAAGCCCGCCGCCATCCCCGGCTGGCCGTTCGAGAGGAGCCCGCCGCCCGTGTTCACAGGGAGGTCCCCCTTGTACGATATGTCCGTCCTCTCCAGGAACCTTCCGCCCTCCCCCTTCGCGCAGAAGCCTATGTCCTCTATCTGCATCAGCACTGCGCCCGTGAAGTCGTCGTAGAGCTGGAGGAAGTCCAGGGACCCGGGGGACTTCCCGGCCATGCCCAGCGCGTCGCGGGCCGCGACCTTGACGCCGGTGGTAGTTATATCGGGCATCGCCGGGTCGCCCTCCGCGTAGTTGTGGGCCAGCCCGTATCCGAGCAGGTAGATCGGGCGCTTCGGGGCCCTGGATGCCCTCTCGCGGCTGGTCATTATGACGGCCAGCCCGCCGTTCACGAACATGACCGAGTCCAGGAGCCTGAGCGGGTCCGAGAGCATGCGCGACTTCAGGTAGTCCTCCATGGTCAGCGGCGCCTTGACGTACGCGTTGGGATTGAGCCTCGCGTGCTCCCTCTGGGTCACGGCTATCTTGCCGAAGTGCTCCGCCTTCGTGCCGTACGCGCTCATGTGCCTGCTCATCATGAGGCCCGCCAGGGTCACGAAGCCCATGAGGCCGAAGGGCCTCATGTAGTCTATGTCGTACCTCCAGCTCCTGGCGGTCTGGGTCCCGAAGGGCGTCATGGGGGAGTCGGCCCCCAGGAGCAGCACGTAGTCGACCAGCCCGGACCTTATCGCGGCCGCCGCCTGCACCGCCAGCTCTACGGCGTTGTTGCCCCCGAAGTCGCCCCTCAGGAGCAGCTTGGGCCTGAATCCGAGGTTCTGGACGACCTCGGCGGACCATATCTCGCTGTGCGGCCATTCGGTCCCGGCCACGGCCAGCCCCTGCCCATCCAGGTCCCCCTTGCTGAGGCCCGCGTCCTCCAGGGCCAGGGAGACGGCCCAGGAGGCGTACTGCTCGGCGCTCATGACGACCTCGCCCCTATCGGCCCTGGCGCGACTGTAGGGGGTCTCGCCAATTCCGATTATCGCGACGTCAGCGCTCATTATATGTTGCGGGACCGTTGAAGGTATATTAACTTGTATGCGGGGGACCCCATCGAGTGATGATGCATGTCTCAGAAGCCGCTCGTCCTATATGAGAAGAGGCCGGAGGATCACGTGGCCATTATAACGCTGAACAGGGACGAGGCGCGCAACGCGTTCAACGTGGCGATGCTCCAGGAGTTCTACGAGGCGCTGAAGAAGGCCGCCGACGATCGCGACGTGTGGGCCGTCGTGATAACGGGCGCCGGCAAGGCGTTCAGCTCCGGGGGCGACGCGAAGGAGTTCCTCGCCAACGTCGAGGCCGGGAAGTATTATGAGATAGAGAAGTTCAACAGGTTCAACCTCGAGATATGGCGCTTCATGGAGAAGATGAGGAAGCCGATAATAGCGGCGGTGAATGGGTACTGCAACATAGAGACGATACAGGCCGTCGACCTGGTCGTAGCGAGCAACCAGGCGAAGTTCGGGCTGCCGGAGACCGGCATCGGGATAATGCCGGGCGCGGGGATCACGATAAGGCTGCCCCGCGTGATCAGCAAGTACTGGGCGAAGTACCTGCTCTTCACCGGCGAGTGGATATCGGCGGAGGAGGGATACAGGCTCGGGTTCGTCAACCTCGTGGTCCCGCACGAGCAGCTGATGGAAAAGACCATGGAGCTCGTGAGGAAGATAATCAAGAACGCGCCGCTCGCCGTCGGCGCCGCGAAGGTCGCCGTCAACCTGGGCAGCGAGATGCCGATAGACGAGGGAACCGAGTATCAGCTGAAGGAGAACCTCCTGCTGTTCTACACGGATGACCTGAAGGAGGGAATAAGGGCCTTCTTCTACGAGAAGAGGCAGCCGAAGTTCCAGGGTAAATAAATAGATTTTTATTTTTAATTTTATTTGCTCAGCTTCTCCTTCGTGCACTTGAAGATGTCGGAGACCGTCTTGAAGGCGATGTCGTTCAGGTAGCGGGCGCCGAGGCCCGCGAGCGTCCCCGAGACCGTGACGTCCGCGACCCAGTCCAGCTGGGTCCCCTGCTGCGCCTCCTTCAGCTCCACCGTGGCATTGATCAGGGCCTTGCTCCCGACGCCGCTGCCGTCCATCCTCATCGCGATCCTCTCCGGGGGGACCTTCTCGACGACCTCGTACTTCACCTTCACGGTGCCCCTCAGTATGCCTATGCCCACCTGCACCTCCGCGTTGAAGTGATCGCTGTCCACTACCTGGAGCGACTTGAGGCCGGGCACGCATCCTCCGACCTTCTGGGGATCGGTCAGGAAGTCCCAGACGGCCTGCCTGGGGGCGCTTATCACCTCCGAGCCCTTGAACTGGGGCATCGCATCACACCTCCGACTTGCCGCGCGCGGCTCCCTTTAATATACGTAATATCGTCTCGGGATCAGCGTGGCTCTCCCCCAGCTCCCCGCCCAGGGGGGCCAGGGCGTCCTCCACGGCGCTGATCACCGCCTGGACCGCGGTGCCGCCTCCCTCCCCCATCCCCTTGGCGCCGGTCGGCGTGAACGGGCTGGGCGTCTCCATATGGATGACCTTCATGTCCGGGATCTCCAGGGCCGTCGGGACCAGGTAGTCCACGAACGTGGGGTTGAGGAGGTTGCCGTTCTCATCGTAGTGATACTTCTCATAGAGGGCCTCGGCCACGCCGTGGGCGATCGCGCCGTGCACCTGGCCATCCACTATCAGCGGGTTCACGATCCTGCCGGAGTCCTCCAGCGCTGTGTAGCTGAGTATCTTGGGCATCCCGGTCTCGGGATCTATCTCCACGACGACCACGTGGACGTTGTAGGAGTAGGTCAGGGCCAGGTTGGCCCTCCTGTTCTCGTCCGGGTTCTGGAAGGGCGGCCTGAATATAGCGAGCGAGTACAGGCCGGGCTCCATGCCGGGCGGCAGCTCGTTGACGTTGCCGTACGCTATCCTCGCGATCCTCCTGAGCTCCATGGACCTCTGGGGGTCCTTGGCGCAGCGGGCGGCGCCGTTCTCGATCACGACGTCGCCCTCCGGGCACTTGAGGAGGTACGCGGCAATCTTGGCCAGCTTCTCCTTCAGCCTGGCCGCCGCCAGGTAGACCGCCGAGAGGCCTATCGGGGCGAACCTGCTGCCGTAGGTGCCTGAGTGCATGGTGTAGACCGAGGAGAACGAGTCGAACCCCGTCTGCACGTAGATGTCGTCGTAGCTTACGTCGAGGACGTCCGCGACCACCTGCGCCGCCGTGGTCTCGTGGCCCATTCCCTGCGGGGAGCTCCCCAGGATCACCCTGACCTTGCCGTCCGGGGTCATCTGCACGAGCGCGCCCTCGGTCCCGCCGGTGTAGGGCAGCCCCGGATTGTACATCTTGACCTGCGCCATGTTGGGCCCCGCGGAGTCGGAGCCGACCACGACCCCCACGCCTATTATCCTCCCCTGCCTCCTCAGCTCCTCCTGGCGCTTCCTCCATCCCCAGTAGTCCGCGGCCTCCAGTGCCCTCCTGAGGCCCTCCGGCCAGTTGCCGCTGTCGTAGATGCCGCCGCTGGGCGTCATGTACGGCATTTCCTCCGGCCCCACCAGGTTCTTCATCCTAATCTCGGCCGGGTCCATGCCCAGCCTCCTGGCTATCCTGTCCATGATCCTCTCTATCATGAACAGATGGGGCGCCCTGGAGAACCCGCGTATCGAGGTGGAGGGGCACTTGTTGGTGAACACCGCGTAGTAATCGTTCTCGAGCGCCCTTATCTTGTACATGCCGGTCGAGACCTGCGCCCAGACGGTCATGCCCGCAGGCTCGTGCCTGGAGTACGCGCCGTCGTCATCCACGCACCTCATCCTGAGCGCCAGCACCGTCCCGTCCTTCCTGACGGCCGCGCTCACTGTGCACGTCCTCTCCGCGTTGTGGGCCGCCGCCTGGAGGTTCTCGGTCCTGGTCTCCATGTACTTGACGGGCCTCTTGAGCTCCTTCGAGGCGAGCGCCGCCAGGATCATGTACACGTAGTTGATCAGCTTGGTGCCGAAGCCCCCGCCTATGTCCCTGGTCACGACCCTCAGCTTGGGATACGGCATGTTGAGCCCGGCCGAGAGCTGCGGGAGCCACTCCATGGGCGCCTGGTTGTTGCAGTATATCGTCATCACGTCCGCGCGCTCATCGTAGTCCGCAACCACCGCGTTGGTCTCGAGCGGCGCTCCCGTGAACCTGTGGTAGTGGAACTTCGCCTCCACCACCAGGTCGGCGTGCTGGAAGTAGTAGTCCACGTCGCCCCATTTGTAGTGCACGTGCGCTATGAGGTTGGTCCCCACCTCCTCGTGCACCAGGGGGGCCCCCGGCTCGAGCGCCCTCTCCGCGTCGACCACGGCCGGGAGGGGCTCGTAGTCGACATCTATCTGGTTCACCGCGTCCTCGGCGATGTAGCGGCTCTCCGCCACGACCATCGCGACGGGTTCCCCCTGGAACCTGACCTTATCCACCGCCAGCGGATAGTCGATGGCGTTCCTCGCCGGGGGAGGCGTGGCCTGCGGAAGGGGCCTCATGCGCCTCTTTATGTCGTCGCCCGTCCAGACGAGGAGGACCCCGGGCATCGATTTGGCCCTGGAGACGTCTATCCTCTTTATCCGGGCGTGGCTGTAAGGACTCCTGAGGAACGCCATGTATGCCATGCGCGGCAGCTGGATGTCGTCGACGAATGTGCCCCTCCCCCTCACCAGGCGGTAGTCCTCCTTCGGCTTCAGGGGCTTCCCGAGCCACTTGAGGGTCAGGGCGCTGCTATCCTGCGTGTACAGTGAAATAATCTCCGGAGGGGCCTTGGACATCCGCCATCAACCCGCCTTGGAGCTCGACATCTTGAGGGCGGCGGCCTTTATCGCCTTCACAATATTTACGTACCCCGTGCACCTGCACAGGTTGCCCTCTATCGCCTTCCTTATCTCCTCCTCGCTCGGATTGGGGTTCCTGCTCAGCAGGAAGTACGCGGACATCAGCTGTCCGGGCGTGCAGTAGCCACACTGCAGCGCGTGGTTCTCCCAGAAGGCCTCCTGGAGCGGGTGGAGCTGGCCGTCCTTCTCCAGCCCCTCGACAGTCATTATCTCCGAGCCATCCGCCTGCACCGCCAGCACCATGCAGGACTTGACGCTCCTCCCGTCCATTATCACCGTGCAGGCGCCGCAGTGGCCCGTGTCGCACCCTATGTGGACCCCAGTGAACCCCAGGACGTCGCGGAGCAGATCTACGAGCAGCATCCTGGGCTCCACGTCGGCCTCGTACCACTGGCCGTTGACCTTCACCCTGATGTGCCTCAGCTCCTGGCTCATTGCTCCATCCCCCTCGCGCGAGCGTACGCCTTCAGGATCGCCCTCTTGACGAGGACCCTGGAGACCTCCTTCCTGTACCAGCTGGAGGCCTGGACGTCCGATGGCGGCTCCAGGTCGCGGGTCCCTGCCTCGGCCGCCCTGGCGGCCAGCCCCTCGTCCACCTTCGCGCCCGCCAGGACCTCCTCGGCGCCCACCGCCCTGTAGGGCTTCGGCGCCACTGATCCGAGCACCACGCGCGCCTCCTTCACGCCCCCATCGTCGCCCACCGTCATCTGAACCGCGACCTCCACTATCGAGAAATCTATCTCCCTCTTCGACAGCTTCATGTAGGCACCGCCGCTTCCCCTGGGCCAGGGGGGCAGCCTAACCTCGACCAGCGCCTCCTTATCGGGCTCCAGCGCGGTCGTGAACGCGTCGACGAAGAAGTCATCGGCCTGTATGACCCTCCTGCCGCCCCCCGCGCGCGCCGCGACCATCTGCGCCTTGAGCGCCACCATGACCGGCGGGAGGTTGGCCGACGGATCCGCGTGCGCGAGGCTCCCGCCGATGGTCCCCCTGTTCCTGACCTGCTGATCGCCCAGCCTGTAGAGCGCCTCGTGGAGCGCCGGGTAGCGCTCCCTTATCAGGGGGGATTGCTCGAGCTCGTCGTATATGGTCATGGCCCCTATGAGCAGCCACCCGTCCTCCTCCTTTATGTAGCGCAGCTCGCGTATCCTGTTGAGGTCTATCAGCGCGGTGGGGGTCAGCAACCTCAGCTTCATGAGCGCCAGCAGGCTCTGCCCGCCGGCCAGGAGCTTCGCCCCCTCCTTCTCGCTGAGCAGTCTCAGCGCCTCCTCGAGGCTCGTGGGCGCATAGTACTCGAACGGAGCAGGACGCAATTCGGCTCGAAGAGCCCCAGGAGTTATTTAAAGTTGAATCCGCGCCCTTGAATCTCGGAATGTCCTAGGAAGTCCCAGGACGCGCCTGCTGATGAAATTGAAGACCATCTCCTTGGGCACGGGGGCTGTCCTGAACAGGCGCAGGTCCCTGTAGTAGCGCTCCACGTCCATCTCGACCGAGAATCCAAGGCCGCCGAAGGTCTGGACCGCCTGGTCGGCGGCCCTCCAGGCGGCCTCGGCGGCTATGTACGCGGCCATATTCCCCTCCACCGACGGGTCCTCCCCCCTGTCGAAGCGCCACGCGGCCTTCTGGAGCATGAGCTTGGCCGCCTCGAGGTAGATCTTGATCTCGGCCAGCGGGAAGCTCACCGCCTGGTTGGAGCCTATGGGCCTGCCGAACACGCTCCTAGTCTTAGCGTACTCCACCGCCAGGTCGAGCACGTACTCCGCGGCCCCGGCGGCGACGGATGCCGTGCCCAGGCGCTCCGCATTGAACACGCTGGTCAGGTAGCGCCACCCCTTGTCGACCTCGCCCAGCACGTTCTCCTCGGGCACCCTCACGTCCTCAAAGTAGACGACGTTCTCGCCGAGAGGCCTCATCACGGAGGCTGGTAGCTTCGCAGTCCTTATCTTCGACTCGCGCGTGTCGATCACGAAGAGCGTGAGCCCATCGCTCTTGTTCGCGACCTCCTCCTTCCTCTTAGTCCTGGCCACCAGGAGTATCGCGTCAGCCCTGTGCGCCAGCGTCATCCATATCTTCTGCCCGTTGATCACGTACTCGCCGGCCCTGCGCTCCGCGTAGGTCTCTATATCGAACGTGTTGACGCCCGCCACGGGCTCCGTGTGCCCTATGCTGAACAGCGCCCTCCCCTCGGCTATCCTGGGCAGCCATTTCTCCTTCAGGTAGGCGCTGCCGAACTGCCTTATCGGGTAGCTCCCGAACATGTAGGTCCTCATGAGCAGGTCGCCGCCCGGGACCCCGGCGCCGTTCCTGGAGGCCTCGTAAATCGCGAGGTGGGCCTCGTACATGTTGAGGCCGGCGCCGCCGTACTCCTCCGGGACTAAGAGCCCCAGCCACCCGTGGCTCGCGAGCGCGTCCCAGTACTCCTGGGGGAACTCCTCCGACACGTCCTTCTTGCGCCAGTACTCGCGGGGGAACTGCCTCACGAGATCCGCGATCTCCTTCCTCAGCAGGGCATGCTCGTCCGACTCGTTGAAGTCCATTTTGGCGCGCCAGCGCCTCGGCGCCCATTAATATTTTCGGCCAGTGAGTATGGACCTCAGCCACTCGGGGATCTCGCGGGAGCCGCCGGTGGAGGGATCTATGTGCACCATCGTTATGCGGCCGCGCGCGACCGTCGCGCCGTCGGACACGTCGATCACGAGGCCCTCGAACGACACGCGGCGGGGCCTCACCTCGGAGGGGCGCGCGACGGCCTCTATCTGGCTGCCGAGCGCCAGCGGCCTATCCATCCTGGTCCAGTACTCCCCTATCGCGAACGCGACCACCTCGCCGCGGGACTCGTGGAGCAGCGCGCCGTTCCCCAGGAACCTGAAGCCGGCCGCCCTGAAGAAGTCCTGTATCGCGCGGTCTATCCAGATCGCGTACCTGGAGAAGTGCACCCTCCCGGTGCAGTCGGTGTCGTCGAAGGAGACGGTGGCCCTGAAGCGGCCATCCATCGGCTCCCCTCACCGCCGGATGGCGCCCTGGGCCGATTTGATCGCGCGCAATATGTTCTCCGGGTTCAGGGGGGCGCGGTCAAGCTTCACGCCTAGCGGGCTGAGCGCATCCTCTATGGCGCTGAAGAGCGCCGCCGGGGCGCCTATGCTCCCGCCCTCGCCCATCCCCTTCCAGCCGCCGAGCTGTGGGCTGGGCGTCTCTATGTGCTCGACCTCTATGTTCGGGATCTCCAGGGCCGTCGGGACCAGGTAGTCCACGAACGTGGAGTTGAGGAGGTTGCCGTTCTCATCGTAGCGGAGCTCCTCGTACATGGTGCCGCCGATCTCATGCGCGACTGCGCCGTGCGTCTGGCCGTGCATCGTCATCGGGTTCACGGCTATACCGGCGTCCTCCAGGACGTAGTACTTCAGTATGTCCACCTTCCCGGTCTCGGGGTCCACCTCCACCACCACGAAGTGCCAGGCGTGGCTAGTGGTCGTGTAGACCTGGGGCTCGTACGTCGTCACGACCTCCAGCCCCGGCTCCAAGTCCATGGGTATCCTGTGAACCTCCTGGTACGCTATCCTGGCCACCTCCCGGAATGAGATCCTGGCCGAGGGGTTCGACCTCACGTAGAACCAGCCGCGCGCCAGGTCGACGTCCTCCGGGTTCACCCCCAGGTTGAACGCGGCTATCTTCGTCATCTTCTCCCTAATCATCCTGGCGGCCTTCACCGCGGCCCCGCCCACGACCACCGTGGCCCTGCTGGCCCAGGCGCCATAGCTGTAGGGGGTGTCGTCCGTGTCCCCCTCCACGACCGTCACGTCGTCCACGTGGACCTGGAGCTCCTCGGCGACTATCTGCGCGAATATGGTCTCGTGGCTCATCCCCTGCGTGGACTGGCCAGTGAAGAACTTCACCTTGCCCGTGGGCTCCACCCTGAGCCTGACCATGTCGTACCCGCCGACCTTCCACCCCAGGCCCTCGGACAGCCTCTTGGAGGAGGGCGCGGAGTACTCGACATACGTCGACACGCCTATTCCGATGTACCTACCCTGCCTCCTCAGCTCCTCCTGGCGCTTCCTCCATCCCCAGTAGTCGAACGAGCGCAGGGCGGTCTCCAGGGCCCTCGGATAATTGCCGCTGTCGTAGACTATATTCGTTATCTGCCTGTAGGGCATCTCATCCGGCCCTATCAGGTTGCGCCTGCGTATCTCGACCGGATCCAGGCCCAGCCTGCGGGCCGCGGCGTCCATTATCCTCTCCATGATCAGTGCCCCGGTGGGCCTCCCGAACCCGCGGTGGGCGGCGTAGGGCGCCTTGTTCGTGGCCACGCAATACAGGTCGAACTCGAACCCGCGCATCTTGTACGGGCCGGGGACCTGCGCCTGCGCCACGAGCGCCGGCTGTATCTCCGTCCAGAAGGCGCCGTAGACGCCGAAGTCCGCTATTCCCTTCACCGAGACCGCCAGCAGCTTCCCGTCCTTCGTGAAGGCGCCCCTGTACCATATCTTCCAGTCCCTCGCGTGCCCGGTCACCTGGAGGTTCTCGGTCCTGGTCTCGACCCACTTGACCGGCCTCCTCAGCTTGAGCGCGAGCTGCAGGACAGCCACGTCGTCCGGGTACACGTGCGACTTGGGGCCGAAGCCGCCCCCGACCCTCTTGGCTATCACCTTTATCCTGTCCTCGGGGAACCCGAGGACCTGCGACACGTATGTCTTGAGCACGTGAGGGAACTGCGTCGTGGCCCATATAGTGAGGGTCCCCCTCGTCTGATCGTAGTGCGCGGTTATCGCGCGGGGCTCAATCGGGGTCGGCGAGTGCCTGTTGCTGACGAGGGTCCCCTCGACCACCACGTCGGCGCTGGAGAAGGACCCCTCGACGTCGCCGAACTTGGCCTTGCCATGGTAGATCACGTTGTCCCCCCACTCCTCGTAGAGCAGGGGGGCCCCCGGCTCGAGCGCCCTCTCCGCGTCGACCACGGCCGGGAGGGGCTCGTACTCCACCTCGACCAGCTGCGCGGCGTCCTCGGCGGCGTACCTGTCAGTTGCGGCCACCGCCACCACGGGCTCGCCCTGGAACCTCACCTTGCCCACCGCGAGGGACGTGCGCGGGACCTGCCTCATGCCGGGGAACTCCATCCAGGAGGGCAGGGGGACGGCCTCGTCGGGCGTCAGCACGCCCACCACCTTCGGGTGGGCGAGGGCGCGCGACACGTCCACGCGCTTTATCCGCGCGTGGGCGTAGGGGCTCCTTACGAAGGCGACGTAGAC
>WYEM01000070.1 GCA_009903775.1 Nitrososphaerota archaeon
TATCAGGCCAGGACGTCCGGCCGCCCGGCGCGAGCTCGCACGGATACGCCCGCGGGCGATCGATCGACCACCTTGCGATTCGCTCACACTGCTTTTATCGCCGGGCCGCCGCGCGCCCGCGTGGCAGCTCAGCGGCGCTATTCCCGCGTTGAGGAGGCGGATCTGAGGGCGCTAAGGGACATCGTGGGCCCTGAGAACGTCTCCACGAGGGGCTGGGACCTGGCAGTCTCGAGCGCCAACGCGATCGGCGAGGTGGAGGGAAGGGCGGAGGCGGTGGTGTGGCCGGCGAGCGCCGAGGAGGTGTCGGAGGTGCTCAGGTACTGCTCGGAGCGCGGCATACCAGTGACGCCCCGCGGCAGCGGCAGCAGCACGTCGGGCAACGCGACGCCGGTGATGGGAGGGATAGTCATCAGCACCAGGAGGATGAACCGCATCCTCGAGGTGAGCCGGGAGGACCTGCTCGCGGTGGTCGAGCCCGGGGTCGTGTACGAGAGCCTCAACTCCAAGCTGAGGGAGCTGGGGCTCTTCTTCCCGCCTGAGCCCGCGAGCGGAAGCGTCAGCACGATCGGCGGGATGGTGGGCAACAACTCCTCGGGCTTCAGGGCCGTGAAGTACGGCGTCACGAGGGACTACGTGAGCGGGCTGGAGGTCGCGCTCCCGAGCGGCGAGATCATTCGCTTGGGCACCAGGGCGCCCAAGAGCAGCATAGGGTACGACCTGGTTAGGCTATTCGTCGGCAGCGAGGGCACGCTCGGTTTCTTCACCAAGATAACGCTGAAGCTGAGGCCGCTCCCCGAGGCCAGGAGGACGGGGATCTGCTACGCCGAATCCGCCGGGCGCGCGGCCGAGGCGATATTTGACGTGATGGCCTCCCCGGCGCGGCCGAGCGCCATCGAGTACCTGGACTCGAGGGTGCTCAGGCTGCTCTCGGAGAGCGGCTACCCCTACAGGGAGGCCGGGGCGGCCCTGCTAGTGGAGACCGACGGCACCGAGAGGGCCGCGGAGGACGATATGTCCAGGATAGAGTCCATCTGCAGGTCCAGGGGCGGCGACTTCAGGCGCGCCGGGGGCGCCGAGGAGGAGAAGCTCTGGAGCGGCAGGAGGGCACTTGGCGCCCTCGTGGCCAGGCTCTCGCCCTACATAATAGTGGGCGACGTCGACGTCCCCGTCTCCAAGCTCCCCTGGATCGTTGAGGAGATCTACGGGCTCGGGAGGGAGGCCGGCGTGGGGCTCGTGGTCTTCGGGCACGCCGGCGACGGGAACCTGCACGTGAACATCCTAGCGGGCGGCAGGGACCCTGAATCCCGGAGGAGGGCGGAGGACCTCTACGCCAGGATAATAGAGAGAACGATTGAGGCCGGGGGCGCGGTCGCTGGCGAGCACGGCATAGGCGTCGAGAAGCGCGGTTTCATGGAGGCGCAGCACGGCCGCCGGGTGCTCGAGCTGATGAGGAGGATAAAGGAGGTGATCGATCCGTCTTGGATAATGAACCCGGGAAAGCTGCTCCCGGACTAGCGCGGGGGATCCGGGAGCTCCTCGGCGAGGCCGCGGACGTCGCGGCGCTCTGCATGAGGTGCGGGTTCTGCAACGCGGCGTGCCCGACCAGCGCCGTCCCATCCGCGTACCTGGAGTCCAGGACGAGCCGCGGAAGGGCGATCCTCTTCAGGGAACTGCTGCTGGGGGCGCCGCCGGAGGACCCCATGTCGGATGAGGTGGCCGCCGACATGGAGTACTGCATGGCGTGCGGCAGGTGCATGACCGCATGCCCGCTCGAGGTGCCCATACCGCTGCTGGTGGGAGCGTACCGCGAGCTGAGGGCCCGGGCCAGCCCCAGGGAGGCAGCAGACGCCCTGCTGCGCCGGTACGCGGTCCTGGACAGGCTGGCGGGGGAGATGCCCCACCTGTACAACGCGGCGTCCAAGGCGATCAGGGGACCCCTGGCGAGGGCGCTGGGCTTCAGGGAGGACCTGGAGCTCCCCCGCGCCAGCCCGAGGCGCCCGGAGCTGAGGAGCTGGGACGACGGCGACGTCGTCCTGCTGGTGGACACCTTCACGTGGGCGCACGAGCCCGAGGCCCCTGAGGCCGTCTGGAGGCTCCTGACGGCGATGGGCCTAAGGCCGAGGGTGGTGGGCCCGATAGACCACGGGATGGTGCTCCTGGACCTGGGGTACATCTCGGACCTCAGGGAGGAGGGGTCGAGGCTGGTCAGGGAGATCTCTCGCATCTCCGGCGGCAGGCCGGTGGTCGCGGTGTCGCCGGCCTGGTACTACATGTCGAGGAGGATATACCCGCTCCTCATCGGCGGGGAGGCGAGGGAGTTGGCTGAGATGGTCATCGACGTGTACTCGCTGATCGGGAGCAGGTGCGCCGGATCCGGCGGGCAAGGGGGCACCGTGATCTACCACGAATCGTGCCTGGCGAAGGCCAACTCCCAGAGCCCCAGGATAGTCGGGGCCCTGAGGGCCGCCGGATACTCCGTGGAGACGCTGAGGAGCTGCTGCGGGATGGGCGGCACTTGGGGGCTGAGGAGGAGGGCCGCCGGGCCATCGGATGAGCTGGTCGAGGCGTTCCTGAGGGAGGCGGGCGAGCTGCGGGTGGGCCCGGGATCGGTCGTCGCCAGCGAGAGCGAGGCCTGCAGGTTCCAGCTCAGGAGGCTCCTGCGGGGCGCCGAGGTGGTCCACCCCGCGGAGCTCCTGCGGAGGGCGCTAGACGAGGGCCGCCTTCACTGCGCCCACCCACAGCCTGCCGTGACGCCCCTTCCTGACCTCCAGGACCCTGAGCCCCGCCGACGAGAGGGCCTCGGCCATCTGGCGGTGCTCGGTCGTGACAGCCACAGCGATCCCCCCGGGCTCCAGAATCTCGGGGAGGCGGGAGGCGAACCTCCTGTAGAGTCCCGCCACGCGCTTCCTGCCGCCGGACCTCACGCCGTACGGCGGGTTCGTCACCACGAAGCGGAAGCGGCGCTCGGGCCTCCACCGGAGGGAATCGCCGAGGATCATCCTCACGATCCCCGAGGTCCCCGAGGCGTCCAGGTTCTTCAGGGCGCCCTCGTAGTACTTCGGTTTAACCTCGACGCCCACTATCTCGCCGGCGCGCGGCGGGACGGGCAGCGGGCTGGGGTCCGAGCCCCTCTCCTCCTCCTCGGCGGCCGGGTCGTAGATGGGGAGCCTCCGGTAGGCGTAGTCCCTGCGCTCATGCACCCTGCGGCCCATCCACCTCAGCGCCGCCTCTATCGGTATCGTCGCGCCGCCGGCGAACGCGTCGAGCAGGGAATCCCCCCGCCAGCCGGAGAGCCTTATGAGTGCCGAGGCCAGCGATGGCTTTATGGAGCTCGGGTGGTTGAACCTCCTCCACTCCCTTATGTGAAGGCTCTCGCCAGTCGTGTCTATCGAGAGGAAGAGCTCAGGGCCCACCACGTCGGCCCTTATTATCACGTCGGGGTCCTCCAGGTCAACCCTGGTCCCGCTGCACGCGGCCAGGACCGCGCTCCCCACGGTGGACGCGACGTCCATCGACGTGAACGGATGGACGCCGCTCCTCTCGCTCCTCACCGCGAAGGTGCGCCCGTGACCTATAATCCCGCAGTCGATTCCCGATCCCGCGTCGCGGACGTCCCTGAGGTCCTCTACCCTGAACCTCCCGACGAGCAGAAGCACCCTGTGGATGGTCCTGGCCCACGCGTTGAGCCTGTACATCAGGCGGGCGCCGCCCTCCACGATCACCCTGCCCTCCCTGAGCTCGACGGGATGCGCGCCGAGCTCCTCGGCCTCCGCGGCACTGATCTCCTCGAAGCCGGTGGTGCACGTGAGCAGGAACTGCCCCGCCTCGCGCGCCATCGGCCAGCTTACCTTCCGGCCTGCTCGTAGCAGTAGTAGGGCCTCCCCCCGTTTATGGCCTCCATGGCGGCGTTGACGATGTACTCCTCGACCTCCCGCCAGCGCCCGTCCCAGTCGAGGCCCAGCAGCACGTAGTGCGCCTCGCCGCTGGGCTCCGTCACGATCGCCCAGAGGGGCCTCCCGTGGAACGGCTTGACCAGGCGCGCGCCGTGGAGCGAGCAGTAATACCTGCCGCGATTCTCGCGAATGTAGGAGCACGTGAGGCACCACTTAGACATCCATATTATGTTCCGCTGCGGCCTGTGGACGCGCGCTATCTCGTCCTCGAGCCTCTGGGCCTCGCTCCTAGCTATGTCCTCGAGCCTGCGGCGGCCCTCCTCAGTCCCCAGGTAGTAGTCCAGGTTCTCGTAGACCTCCCTGATCCAGGAGAAGGCCCGGGGCCCGCCCCCCTCCTCGCCCACATTACGAGATGTCCCGCGCGCCTAAATAAGGAATCTGCCGACTTCGCGGGAAAGGGGGCCGGGATCCTCGGGGCGGTATTCTCGGGACTGGCGGCCAATGATCTGCTAAAATCGGGCAGATATGGTGCTAAACGGAAAAATGCGACGCGTTTTGAGTAAAACCGGGTCTTTATGGACTTTTCTGGATTTAGACGGAAATTTTCTGGCAGATAGCCGCTGCAGCCCGAAATCGCGACACTGAGCGGAAAATTTTTTAAAAAGAGCCGTCAGAGCTGGGGGCGAGGCGAGATGGGGGGGCACTTCTCGAGGTTCCTCGGCAGGCACCTCGTGTGCGAGCTCCACGGGATCTCCCCCGGCCTGCTCAGGGACAAGGAGCTCCTTAGGAACATCCTGCTGAGGGCCGCTGAGGCCTCGGGGTCGACCGTGGTGGGGGATTACTTCTACAAGTTCGAGGGGGACATGGGCGTCACCGGCGTGGTCGTGGTGGCCGAGTCGCACCTGTCGATACACACGTGGCCGGAGTACGGGTACGCGGCGGTGGACGTCTTCACCTGTGGCACCCACACTGATCCGTGGAGGGCACTCGAGCTGCTGAGGGACGAGCTGAAGCCCGAGAGGGTCGAGGTCACGGAGATGACCAGGGGGGTCCTCGAGCAGCCGCAGCAGCTGGCTGAGCGAATTGGTCTCCTGGCGCTCGGATCACAGGTGGATAGTCGAGTGGCACACCCCGGAGTCCGGCATGGTCTCCGTGGTGGAGCGGGTGCTGTACTCCGGGAGGACTAAGTACCAGGAGGTGGACGTGGCCGTCAACGACGACTACGGAAAGATGCTCGTGCTGGACGGCAAGCTGCAGTCCAGCACCTCGGACGAGTTCATATACCACGAGATGCTCGTGCACCCGGCGCTCGTAACCCACGGCAACCCGAGGGACGTCCTGATAATAGGGGGAGGGGAGGGCGCCACGCTGAGGGAGGTCCTGAGGTACAGGAGCGTCAGGAGCGCGACCATGGTCGACATAGACGGCGAGGTAGTCGAGGTGTGCGAGAAGTACCTGCCCGAGATGCACCAGGGGAGCTTTCGCGATCCCAGGACGAGGCTCGTTATAGGTGACGGGAGGGAGTACCTGAGGAGGACTGATGAGCGGTTCGACGCCATAATAGTGGACGCGACGGATCCCATAGAGGGGGGTCCGAGCAGGCTCCTGTATACGCTGGAGTTCTACGAGCTGGCGAGGTCGCGCCTCAGGGAGGGCGGGATCCTGTCGACCCAGGGGACTTCCACGTTCTACAACGCGAGGACCTTCGCCACGATAGTCAACACGATGTCCAGGGTCTTCCCGCACGTCAGGGGTTATCAGGCGAGCATACCTTCCTACATATCTGACTGGGGATTCGTCGTCGGATCGCTCGGCAGGGATCCGGCCTCCGTGACGCCGGAGGAGGCCGAGGCCAGGGCGAGGGAGCTCGGGCTCCCGGAGCTCAACTACTACGAGCCGGCGCACCACCCGCACTACTTCTGGCTGCCCCCGCGCGTCAGGAGGATCCTGGCGGAGGAGAGGGGCATCTCGAGGGACGAGGAGCCGGTCAGCGTTTACTAGATGGAGGCGCCCGGATCCGACGCTCGAGGCAGTTCGTCCTGCTCCACGGGGCGCCGGCCAGTGGGCGGGGATCGATGGGGAGCGCGTGCTCTCGGCCACGGGGGCCGCGCCGCATCGGGGCTCAGCGCCCTGAGGAGCGGGAGGAGGGCCGTGGACGCTGCGGAGGAGGCGGTCGCCTGCATGGAGTCCTCCGGCGCCTTCAACGCGGGGCGGGGGCGGCCAGGAACTCAGCGGGCGCCGCGGGTTAGGGGGGCGGGCGCGCGCCGACCACGACGGGAACCTGCATCACGCGCCCGTCCCTGACTATCGTGAGCACGACGGTCTGGCCGGGGAGCACGTTGGCCTCCATGTAGCTGGTGAGCGCGTCCACCCCGGTGACGGGGGTTCCGTTGATCGCTATTATCACGTCACCGCCGCTGGGCACCTGGATCCCGTAGTAGTTGACGGTCGAGTTCGCCCCGATCAGCCCGGCCCTGGCAGCCGGGCCGCCGGGGACCACCGACACTATCTCGACGCCGTAGGTGACGTTCGCCGGCAGCCCTATCGCCCTCGTCTCGAAGTAGTCCAGTCCCACTATCTCGACGCCGAGCCAGGGGTGCAGGTCGTAGGATCCATACTTCACGAGGTATGGGAGCTCCCTGGCGACCACGTTCGAGGGGATAGCGAAGCCTATCCCCTGGGACTGCGCCACTATCGCTGTGTTCACGCCCACCACGTCGCCGTTCAGGTCGAGCAGGGGGCCCCCGGAGTTCCCCGGGTTTATGGGGGCGCTCGTCTGTATCAGGTCGGCTATTGGGTAGCCGGTGACCGTGGACTCCTGGATGCTCCTCCCGAGCTGGCTCACGACCCCAACGGTCAGGCTGCCGGCCAGCCCGTAGGGGCTGCCGACCGCCAACACAGTCTCGCCCACCCTGAGGTCGTTCGAGTTGGCGAGCTCGAGCGGCGGCACGTCCAGCGGGGCCTCGACCCTCAGCACTGCCAGGTCGCTGTAGGGGTCCGTCCCCACGACCTCGGCCGGGTAGGACGATCCGTTGATCAGCGTGACGGCCACCTGGACGGAGTTCGCCACCACGTGGTAGTTCGTGACCACGTAGAGGCTGCCGCCGTAGGAGACGAAGAATCCCGATCCTATGACCTCCTCGTAGCCGGTGTAGGTCCCGAAGAGCGTGGTGTAGGTGGTCTTGGATATGCAGGACACCATCACGATGGATTTTATGGCCCTGGAGTAGACAGACTCTATCTGCTGTCCCATCCCCCGCACGTTGATGGTGACGTTGACCGGGGCGTAGGGCTGGGGCGGCTGGATCCCCGCGCTCGCGACCTCGCGCAGGAGTGAGGCCACCGATTCGACCTGGTACAGGCTGTAGCCCACCGTGAACGCGATGAATGCCGCCACCGCGATCACGAGCGCCACGGTGGCCCTCGAGGGCATTGCACTCCAGGGATGCGCCCCGGATTTAATCCTTGCGCGCTAAACCTTAAAGGTCTCCGGCGCCTAGGAAAGTCGGGATTGAGCGAGGTCAGCATCGTGGAGCGCGGGGGGTTCGAGCTAAGGAGCCCTGTGCTGATCGAGGGCCTGCCGGACGTGGGGCTGGTCGGCGTGATATCCAGCGCCTTCCTGGTCGATCAGCTCAAGCTGAAGATCTACGGGCACTTGGAGTCCGAGCTCCTCCCCCCCGTCATGGTCCTCCACGGGGCCGAGCTGATGCACCCGGTGAGGCTCTACGCGAGCGACGACGGGTCGCTGGTGGTGCTGACGTCCGAGATAGCCCTGCCGCCCTCCATGCTGGCGCCGACGGCCTACTCGCTGGTGGACTGGGCCGTCAGGAACAGGGTCTCCAGGGTCTTCTCGCTCAACGGTTACCCCGTGCCGAACAGGCTTGAGATAGAGAAGCCGGCGGTCTACGGCGTCGGGAACGGGGGCAGCGCGGTGGAGTACCTCAGGAAGCACGGCGTGGAAGTCATAGAGGAGGGGTTCGTGGCCGGGTTCTACGCGATGCTCCTGAGGGAGACCGCGAAGTACAGGATAGAGGGCGTGGCGCTCCTGGGCCAGAGCTTCCCCAGGTACCCCGATCCGGGCGCGGCGGCCAGCGTGCTGGAGAAGCTCTCGGCGATGCTGGGCCTAAACCTGGACGTCAGGCCCCTCCTCGAGAAGGCCGATGAGATAAAGCTGAGCATGCGGGACCTGATGAAGCAGACGGAGGAGTCCATGAGCGGCTCCCACAAGGCGCTGGAGGAGTACCTCCCGGCCATGTACAGGTAGGTGGTGGGAGATGTCGGGATCCGGCCAGGGATACCTGGAGCCGCTCGTCGAGGTCAAGGAGACCGGGAAGGAGATAGTGATCTACGCGGATCTGCCGTTCGTCGATGGGCCCGAGAACATCAGCGTGGAGCTCCTGGAGGACGACGAGCTCGAGATCACGGCGACCATGCGCAAGAGCATAAGGTGGGATAGGTGGGGGGCGCACCAGAGGTCCATGACCTTCTCGCAGTACAAGACGAGGATAAGGCTCCCGGCGGAGGTGGACGCGGAGGGCGCCAAGGCCACTTTCAAGAACGGGATCCTGACCGTGGTGCTGCCCAAGAGGGCAAGCAAGGTCAGGGTCAACGTGGAGTAGGCGGCGGTGCCCCGCCCATGGATCAGTACAGCAGGATCATCTCGGACTACCGCGAGTGGCCGGCGCTGCTCCGCGAGCTCGCAGCCGCCGACTATTCGGGCGGTGAGCCGATCGAGGGCTCGGCGTTCATCTTCGGCATGGGCGGCTCCGGGCACGGCGCCAGGATAATATCCCGGTGCCTGAAGGGGAGGGCGCAGGCGGTCAACGACTTCAGGGCCCGCACGCGCGTGGGCAGGGGCGACCTGGCGGTGGCCCTGAGCGTCTCAGGCGAGACGCTGGAGACGATCAACGCGCTCAGGGAGGCGGTGGCGCAGGGCGCGGAGGGGGTGGCCGTGGCCGGAGGGGGGAAGCTGCTGGAGGTCGCGAGCGCCTTGGGGGCCAGGGCCTTCAGGGTCAGGGTGCTCTCGTCGCCCAGGTCCTCATTCCCGAGCGTGTACGCGCCGCCGTCGATGATACTCGAATCGTACGGCGTCGCCAGGGGGGCGGCCGAGCACATGCTCAAGCTGGCGGAGGTCCTGGAGGGCTCGATGGAGGGGCTGCTCAGGGACGATGGGGAGCCCGCCACCATCGCGGAGTGGATGAGGGGGAGGAAGATCGTGGTCTACGCCAGCTGGCACGGGGAGCCGCTGGCGTCCAGGCTCTCCGCGATGCTGAACGAGTACGCCAAGACCAGGTGCTACCTGGCCACAGCGCCGGAGCTGGCCCACAACGAGATAGAGGCGGTCGATGGCTCGGAGGGCGTGCTCGTGATAAGGGACCGCGCCAGCGAGGATCCCGAGGTGAGGGCGTCACTGGACTCCGTGGAGGAACTGGTCGAGGAGAGGGGATCGGCGCTGCTGAGGGTGGAGCTCCCGAGCGACATGGAGTGCCTGGTCAGATACGGCTACGGGGTGGCGCTGCTGGACCTCGCGGCACTGCGGCTGGCCAGGATGAGGGGGATCGAGGACCCGTACAGCACGCCGAACATCTCCAGGTACAAGGAGAAGCTGAGGCTCAGAGTTGGCCCGCGAGCTCCAGGATCTTGGCCTCGGGGTCCCGCGCCCTCACGACGGCGCTCGATACCAGGACGCCGACCGCGCCCAGCCTCAGCGCCGCGCGCACGTCCTCCCCGTTGGTCACGCCGGCCCCGCACAGCACCTTGACGTCGCCGGAAACAGATCTCACGGCCTCCACGCCCCTGCGCACGATGTCGGGAGCGACCCTGGACACCGCGCGCCCCGTGCCTATGAGCTCCGGGGGCTCTATCGCCACGTAGTCGGGCGAGAAGCGCGCTAAGCGGGCGGCCTCCTCCGGGGTCGAGGCGCAGACGATGCTCACCAGGCCCAGTCCGCGCAGGCGCCGGACCAGGCGGCCCACCGCGTCCTCGGGCAGCCTGTGCTCGCTGTGGTTGATCAGGCTGCCCGCGGCGCCCGCGGCGCCGACCGACTCCGGGGGGACGAATCCGGTGGTGTTGGAGGGCTCCACGTCGTCCACGTGCTGGGCCAGGACCGGGATCGAGACCGAGCGCGCGACGTGCATCAGGGACGTCTGCGGCGGCGCCACCATTATCGCGCGCCCAACCCTGCCGGAGGCGCGCTCGGCCGAGCGCGCCAAGCGCAGGGCGCCCTCGCCCTGCGCCTCCGGGTAGTTCTTGAAATTGATCACTATCACCGGGGAGCCGGCGCTCATCGCCGCCGCGGTGCCTCTCCTATCTCGCTGCCCGGCCTGAAGCGCCCCTCCAGCGCCTTGAGGACCTCCGGCAGCGTGGTGTACTCCATCTCCCCCGGATCCAGCCTGGCGGGCATGAAGGGCCCGTGGCGCCTCATGTAATCGGCGACCTCCATCGCCTTGGCCCTGGCGTACTCGAACGCGACGTCGTCGAAGAGGTCGGATGGACCCACGAGGGCGCCGTTGGCCAGCTGGAAGCCCAGGCCGATGACCCTCGGGGGACCGTCGAACCTCGTGCACTGGGACTGCCTGAGGGGGACGGGCGTCAGCGGCCCCACGTGGGAGCCGCGCATCCAGCCCGCGACCAGGTGGGGGAACGAGAAGGGCTCCAGTATCTCGCCGACCGCCGGGAACCCGGCCTGCGCCCTGACGAACATCACCGGGTCGTCCTTCCCGACGTACCTCCCCGCTATCAGGTTGAGCCGCGTGGTGCTCGCGACGGCCGCGATCTCGCCGTCGTGCCTGCGCCACACGCTGTGGACCGCGTACCTGCTGGTGGTGCCCAGGAGCGCCAGCACGTCGTACGACTCCTCGGGCGTCTTCAGATCGACGAACCTGTCCTCGACCATGTCAAGCACCCTGAATATGAAGCCCTCCTTGATCTTGGGATCTATGACGAGGCCGGCGGTGTTGAAGGGGTCCGCGAAGATCCTGTAGAGCGGCAGGTTCCAGGCCCCCGGCTCCGTCTTGTCCGCCATGAAGACGACGATCGGTTCGCTCGGCCTCTCCTCGAACTCCGCCTCCGCCACCCCGGGGCCCAGGCCCCTGACGTTGCCGGAGAAGGCCTCCGATAGCAGGTCCTGCCCCGCCGCGTAGAGCTTGAGCGGCTTGGAGACCTCCTCCGTCACCCTCTTGAACGTGTTCCAAGCCAGGGTGTGTATCTCGCTGTTGTTGACCCCCCTGCGGTGGGTCATTATGAGCTGGAGATCGTCCCCGGCGTTGGTCACGAAGTAATCCACTATCAGCCCGGAATCCTTGGCGGCCTGGAGCTCCCTCTGCGCCACCTCTATCTGCTTGGGATGGACGCGATGGTGGCCGGCGAGGCTGCCCACGTCGGCCTTGATCACCGAGAACGTGACCTTCAAGTCGTGAGCGATTGGAATGCCCCATTTTATTTGTTTGCTCCTGGACGCGAGGGCCCGGGCCGCGGCGGCGCAAGCACCTTATAAGCATCCCAGAGCCTTGTGCGCCCGTGGACGACTTCAACCTGCTGTTCACCACCTATCGCGGGCTGGAGCGCAGGGCCGCGGGGGAGATGGCTCGCTTCCTGGGGGAGCTCGGGGACGGCGCGCCGGACGTCGAGATAACGCCGTTCCCCGGACTGCTCCTGGCCAAGAGCGCGGCGGATCCGCTCTCGCTGGTTCGCCACCTGTACGGGATCGTGGAGAGGGAGCCCTGGAGGGTGAGGTATCTGCTCCGGGTGATCCCGATTGAGGCCACCACGGACGCCGTCCCCGAGGCCATAGTGCGGACCGCTGGATACCTGTCCTCCAAGAGGATAGGACCCGACGAGACCTACAGGGTGACCGTGGAGAAGAGGGGGAGCGCCCTCAGCAGCAGGGAGCTGATCGAGGCGGTGGCCGCCTCGATCAGCAGGAAGGTGAATCTGGAGTCGCCCGACTGGGTCGTGTTGATCGAGCTCGTGGGGGACAGGGCAGGGTTATCGGTCCTGAGGGAGCCGGACATCTTCAGCTCCGTCAAGGCGAAGAGGGACGCGGCATCGCGGACCCCCTAGAAGGCGATTGGGGAGCGCAGCTCGGCCGCCTTCCATCCAGCCTACGGGAAGAATCGGCGCGAGGGCCCCGCCGTCCCGCAGAAACGCTAATATGGCATCGCTGCGAGCGCGGGCGCGTGCCAGTCGCGGATCCCCAGGCCAGGGCATTGGCGATGCAGAGGCGCCTCTACGTCAAGATATGCATGAAGTGCGGCGCCAAGAACTCGTGGAAGGCCACGAGGTGCAGGCGCTGCGGGAGGAGTGACACGCTCAGGCCCAAGAACAGGGAGCTGGGGCCCAAGAAGGCGTAGCGGCGCTCGGACAACCTTTAATCCCGTCGGCGAGGAGCCCGGCCCGGGCCGGTCGTCTAGCCTGGTCAGGACGCCGCCCTTACACGGCGGAGGTCCCAGGTTCGAATCCTGGCCGGCCCACCGGGCTAAGAGAGCCTCGCGGAGTCTATCAGCAGGAGCGGCCCTCCCCTCCCCCTGGGCACGCCATCCGCCAGCTCGGGCGCTATGAACACGTCCTTGGACGCGCCCCTCACGTGGGAGAGCAGCCAATCGAGCCTGTCGCGCACCGTGAGCCCCCGGAGGGGGATCAGGTCCCCATCCCTCCTGCGCAGGTAGGCGGCCCTCGGCCTCAGCGTGAGCACGCCGTGCTCGTCCAGCTCCAGGCCCTCCGCTCCCCTCAGAAGGAAGGCCTCCCCCGCCTCGTCCCATATCTCCTCGCTCGACCAGTCACCCGCCCGCACGTGGACGTTCGAGTGGCCGGGCCTGGGCGATCCGGGCAGCCCGTACGCGTTTCCGGCCTCGGAACCGCTGGACGCCGTTAGCCTCGTCCCCAGCCTGGAGAACCCGCCCGGCGACAGGAGCGTTTTGGGGCGCGTGCTGACCCCCTCGTCATCCCACACCCTGCTCCCGGGCGCGCCCGGCAGCCTGGGCTCGTCGAGCACGGCAACCCTCGAGGATGCCGCCAAGGAGTACATGAGCGCGGCGCTCGAAGTCGCGCCTGCGACAGCCTCGGCCAGGGCCCCCGCGGCCTCGTGGTCCATGATGACCGTGAACCTGGAGCCGCGGTACAGCGGCGACAGCGATGCCGGCTCCCTCGAGGCCACGCGGACCTCGTCGGCCACGGACTCCGCCACCGCGTCCACAAGCCCTCCCCCCACGGGCCCCTGGATCCCCAGGGCCCTCCTCACCCTCAGCCCGTTGGGCAGCGCGAGCTCGACGGTCAACATGTTGACCGTCGTCTCCTCGTCCACCTCGCTCCCCTCGGACGTGGCTATGGACCTCCTGACGGATATCTGCTCGAAGCTCAGCCTGCGGCGGCCGGCGCCGATCTTCCCCAGCGCCGACCCCAGCTCCCTGAGCACCGCCACGGCCTCCTCCATCCCCGCGCGGTCCTTGGCCGATCTCCTCTCGCCGCTCGAGGAGTCCACGGGCGCCAGCCTGACCGCCCTCTCGGCGGCCAGGGAGCTCCTCTCCGCGCTCTCGGCCAGCGCCGCCGCCGACTCGGCGCTCACGCTGGAGGAGGAGGCCGTCGCGTACCCGACGGTCAGGGCGCGGACCGTCAGGTGCTCCTGCCCGCTCTCGACGACCTCCTCCGATCCCTCATCCCCGATGGCCTTCACGCTCCTCACGGAGGTCAGGGCCACGTCCAGGTACTTGGCGCGCCTAGCTGCCCTGAGCGCCGACTCGAGCAGCTCGCCCGCAGTCCAGCGCACGACAGCCGCGTGAAGCCTGCCCCCGATATAAGCAGCTCGGAGGACTCGAGCGTGTACACCGAGTACATTAAGTATATTTTATCCAGTTGTCGGGCGCCGATCGTGTGCCTGGAAGAGCGCGTCGCGCGGAGGCTGACCGAGGAGGCGGAGGCCAGGGGGATGA
>WYEM01000062.1 GCA_009903775.1 Nitrososphaerota archaeon
GGGGCGGCTCCTCCGGGTAGTCCACCCGGTCCGGGAGCTCCTCCAGGGGCCTCACCCTGGTCCAGTCGACGTCCCACTCGCCGGCCTCGGGGTCGAAGAACTCGGGATCGACGCCCCTGTAGCTCACCCAGGAGGCGGGGCGGAGGCGGTAGCCCTCTATGATCCCCATGTCGGCCATCTCGTCGAGCAGGCGCCTCAGGTGGCTCCCGGCCCCGTATGGCATCGAGAAGTACGCTGTGAGCCAGGACCCGGTGAGGTACCCCGTGTAGTACGAGATGTAAGAGTACATGGACATCGACTGGAGGAGCTGCCCGGCGGACGGCCTCCACCGCCCCGAGAACTCGAGCTCAGCGTAGTACGGCCTGAGCCCGACCTTGGAGAGGTCGAGGAACGCGTAGAAGACTAGCCCCCTCTCGTAGTACCTCCTGAGCTTGTAGCGGACGGTCTCCTCCGGCATCCCCAGCGAGCGCGCGACCGCGGCGAGGTTCCTGGGCCCCATCGCTACCAGCGCGCCCAGCAACGCCTTTTCCCTATCGGCATCCATTCTCCGGGGCACGTTGCCGATATTCCAATGCCCATTTATAAATCTGGCGCCGGAGGGCCATTCGACCGCGCCCGGGAAAGTTTCCGACCTCCTCCCCGCCGCGAAGCGCGGGGCGACCCACCTCCAGAGGGGGAGAGGTCCGCCGCTCACTTTATCAGAAGCCGCGGGGCCGGCCCCGCCGGATTGCTCAACCTGGGAGTGGCGGCGCACAGCGAGCCGACGCCGAGGCTGAGGGAGCTGGCCTCGCGCTTCGCGGCCGCGCTGCCCCGGGACGGGGTCAGGCTGATCCTGGGCGGATACTGGGGGGCGATGAGGTTCGTCGCGGACTCGGCCATGGAACGCGGCATCGAGGTCGTCTTCGTGCTGCCGGCCGATCCCCCAGTCCGGCCCCCCCGCGACAGGCGGGAGGCCGTGATCATAGACACCGGGATGGACCTGAGGGGCAGGAGCGTGATCCTCGTCAGGAGCTCCGACGCCCTGGCGGCGCTGGGGGGCGAGTCGGGGACCATGGTGGAGGTCCTGCTGGCGTACTCGATGGGCATACCGACGGTGGTGCTCAGGAGCGGCCTGCCGAGCGACTCGCTGGAGAGGATCGCCGAGGGGGGACGCCTGGACTCGAGGGCCGGGCCCGGGATAGCGTTCGCGGATTCCCCAGAGGAGCTGGCGGCCAGGTCCCTGGAGGTGGCGGCGGATTGGGCGCGGAGGGGCAGATGAGGTCTCGGCTCGAGCGCGCCGCCGAGGGCTACGATTCCCTGATAATAGCGGGAGACGCTAACGTCGCGTACTTTACGGGCTGCTATTGCCCGGGGTCCGCGCTGGTCTACTCGTCGGGATCCGCGACGCTTCTCGTGCCAGCGCTCGAGTACTACAAGGCGGCGGAGCTCGCGGCGGGCTGGATGGACGTCAGGCCCGTGCTCAGGCGCTCCACGGAGAGCGTGGACCTCCCGGGACTCGTGCGCGCTACCATCCCGGAGGCGGCGGCCGGACTGGTCAGGGGGAGGGCCGCGGCGGACCTCGGAGCCCTCGGCAGGGGGCTCGCTGAGGAGCTCGCCGCCAGGATACCGGGCCTGGCCGACGTGGCGCGGCGCGTGCTTGACATGCGCTCCATAAAGGGGCCGGAGGAGGTGGACGCCATCGGGGAGGCGCTCGGGATCACGGAGCGCGCGATGGAGAGGGCCCTCTCCGCCGCGCGCGAGGGCGCCTCGGACTTCGAGCTGGCCGCGGAGTTCGAGGCGGAGGCCCGCAGGAGGGGCGCGGAGCGCTTCGCGTTCGACACGCTGGTCGGGGTGGGCCCGAACTCCGCCAACCCGCACGCGATCCCGCGCGGCATCCGCATATCGCGCGGCGACTACGTGGTGCTCGACGGGGGGACAGTGAGGCGCGGGTACTGCAGCGACATGACGAGGACTCTGGCGACGGGCGACGATCGCCTGCTGAGGGCCGTGGAGGCGGCCGTGGAGGCGGCGCTCGACGCCATCCGCCCGGGGGTGCCCGCCCGCGAGGTGGACGCGGCCGCTAGGAGGGAGCTGGAAAGGTGGGGGCTGTCGGGGAACTTCCTCCACGGCCTGGGGCACGGCGTGGGAGTGGAGGTGCACGAGCCGCCTTACCTGGCGCCGGGCGAGGAGAGGGCCCTCGAGCCGGGCATGGTGGTCACCGTGGAGCCGGGCGCCTACGTGAGGGGGGTGGGCGGAGCCCGGATCGAGGAGATGGTCCTCGTGACCCCGGGGGGAGGCAGGCTCCTCAACTCTCTGCGCAGGATCCTCCGAGGCTGACCGCGCCTCCTGAGGCAGGCGCGGCCCCGGGTGGATTCGCGATCTCACGCGAGGTCAAGCGCCGATCGGGCCGCCCTTTTGGGAGATCGCGCCCGGCCCCAGTTCCCGGGAACCCGCGGAAAGGAATTATTGCGGGGGCTCACTGGCGCCCGCGTTGAAGCACTACGACGTGATAGCCTTCGGCACGGGCTCCGCGATGAACATAGTCTCGGAGCTGCTCGGGCACAACCCGAGGATCCGCGTCGCAGTCATAGAGAACGCCCCGGTGGGCGGCATATGCCTGACCAGGGGCTGCATACCCTCGAAGATGATCCTCTACCCGGCCGAGATAATGAGCCACATCAAGAGGGCCGGGGACTTCTGGATCGACGTCGAGGTCCGCGGGATAGACTTCGCCAAGATCATGGAGTGGGCCCAGGGCGAGGTCATGGGCGAGAGCAGGATGATAGAGGAGAACATCAGGAGGGATCCCAGGATAGATCTCTACAGGACGACCGGCGAGTTCGTCGGCGACTACACGGTGAAGGTCGGCGACGAGGTGATAACCGGCGATAAGATACTGCTGTGCACGGGGTCCAGGCCGCTGGTCCCCGATATACCGGGGCTGGAGGAGGCCGGCTACGTCACCAACGAGAACTTCTTCTCCATGAGGAAGCTCCCGCGCAGGGTCGCGGTGATAGGCGGCAGCTACATAGGGCTCGAGTTCGGGTTCTTCCTGTCGATGATGGGATCCCACGTCACCATATTCGACATGCTGCCCAGGATAGCGCCCGGCGAGGAGCCCGAGGTCTCTTACCTCCTGGAGCTTGACATGTCGAGCCACATGGACGTGGTCCCGGGGCACAGGGTGGTCGAGGTCAGGAGGAGGGGCGAGGCGAAGGTGGTGGCGGCGGAGGGGACCGAGGACCACGACTCGATAGAGGTCGAGGTCGACGAGATAGTGGTGGCGGCCGGCAGGAGGAGCAACTCCGACCTGACGAAGCCGGAGAAGACCGGCGTCAAGACCGACGCGAACGGCTGGATAGTGGTCAACGAGTACCTGGAGACCACGAAGCCGAACATCTGGGCGTGCGGGGATGCCCTGGGAAGGCACATGTTCAAGCACGTGGCCAACTATGAGAGCCAGGTGGTGTACTACAACGCGTTCAGGGGGCAGAGGGTGAAGGCCGACTATCACGCGGTGCCGCACGCCATATTCGTGCAGCCCGAGGTCGCGGCGGTGGGGGCCAGGGAGGAGGACGTCAGGGGGAAGGGAGGGGACTACCTGGTCGGATACTACATGTACAAGGACACCGCGAAGGGGCTGGCCATGAAGGACGAGCATCACTTCGCCAAGGTTATAGTGGAGGAGGGATCGGAGAGGCTCCTGGGGTCCCACATAATAGGGCCATATGCGTCCTCCATGATACACGAGGCGATCGTCCTCATGAACACGAGGGACCAGTCCCTGATACCGGCCTACAGGAGCATGCACGTGCACCCGGCCGTCAACGAGGTCCTGGAGAGGGCCATGTTCAGCCTGGCCCCACCTGACGCCTGGGAGGACCTGAAGGAGCACCTGAGGGAGCACGCGATGGAGGTCCGCGAGAGGACGCTGAGGCGCCTCTCGCGCGGAAAGGGCTAGCCGCGCGGCCGGCAGGGACGACTAACTGAGATCAGCTTATATTGCGGGAGGCCCGAGGCCCGAGACGTTGCAGGAGGCCACCTACGACGCGGAGATAATAGTGGATGGTTGCCCGCCCGCCGATCTCTCGCACGACTTCACCGCGCTCATCTCCAGATGGGCCGCGAGGGGCGCCTACAGGTTCCTCGTGACCCTGCGCGGGTCCAGGTTCCCCGAGTGCCAGGACTTCCTCAGGGAGGCGCTGCAGAGCTTCCTCTTCGCTTCGTTCACCGTGAGGGAGGACGGGCAGCCGGCGCGCGCCGCGCTCAAGGTGATCCTCAGGCAGGGCGAGGGCGGCCTGGAGGTGATCGCGGGTGAGCGAGGGATTCGACTTCGTCATAAGCGTCGACAGGACGCTGATGACCACGCATCACGGCAGGGAGTTCCTGGGCTTCATGACGACGGGGCCGGCCGTCCTCCTCCCCGAGCGGCTCTGGATGTGGCTCTCCGCCCCGAGGGTCGAGAGGGGGCCGGATGGCCTCCCCAAGTACGCGCCCTACGGGCTGAGGAAGGTGGAGGCCGCGCTGCAGGACGCCGGCTACAGCGCCGCGATCGTGGACCCGGACGACGCCCCCAGGTACGCGGAGCGCGCCAAGGCTTTCCTCGTGGGGCACCACGACTACTTCGCCTTCAACCCGCCGAGCAGCGAGTGGTGGCTGGTCACGGGGAGGGAGCCCGTGAACAGGAAGAGCTTCCTGAGGTTCATGGCCGGCATCGCCGAAGTTAAGAGGTCGCGCAACCCGGGGCTCAGGATAATAGTCGGGGGACCGGCCGCCTGGCAGTGGCTCTACGTGCCGCACTACGTGGAGGACTTCCTTGTGGACACGATCGTGGACGGCGAGGCCGAGAGGGCGGTGGTCGAGCTGGCCAGGATGATCGAGGAGGGCCGGGACGTCCCGAGGTACCTCAGCGTGGCGCCGCGCGACTCGCCGAGGGTCGACGAGATCAGCAGGATAAAGAGGGCAAGCGTCAACGGTCTGATAGAAATAATGAGAGGTTGCCCAAGAGGTTGTAAATTCTGTAATGTGACTCTCAGGCCCCTGAGGAACATACCACTCGAGCACATAGAGGAGGAGCTCAGGGTCAACAGGAGCGCGGGGATCCGCGCCGGGCTGCTGCACAGCGAGGACGTCCTCCTCTACGGGGCCGACGGCGTCCACCCGAGGCCGGAGCCCCTCCTGAAGCTCCACGAGCTCGCCATGCGCTACTACGACAAGTCCGTGGCGTGGAGCCACGCCAGCCTGGCGGCGGTCGTGGCCGCCGAGAGGGAGCACGGCCTCATAAGCAGGATGTCCGAGATCCTCCGGGGGAACGGGCAGGACTACCTGGGATTCCAGACGGGGATCGAGACCGGCTCCCCGAGGCTCGCCCGCGCGATAATGCCGGCCAAGGCGGCCCCCTACCCGGCCGATAAGTGGCCGGACATCGTTGAGGAGGCCTTCTCCATACTCCACGACAACGGCATGGTCCCCGCCGCGACCATAATACTGGGGCTGCCGGGCGAGACCCCCGACGACGTCGTGAAGACGCTCGAGCTGATGGACAGGCTGAGGCCCTACAGGTCCATGATAGTCCCGATGTTCTTCGTCCCCATGGGCGTGCTGAGGAGGGAGGACTGGTTCAGGTCGGTGAACCTCAGCAGGGAGCACGCGGAGCTCATGCTCGCCACGATGCGCCACAGCGTGCGCTGGGCCAGGGACATAGTCAGCAGGTTCTACCTGAGGGGGCTGGGCGCCGCCCCCATGCGCGCCATCATAATGTACTTCCTCAACCGCGCCGCCAAGTTCGCCGAGGGGCTGACCCCGGAGAAGGTCCTCGATCACATAGAGGAGGCCAAGGAGCGCTTGGCGTCCCAGCGCTCCGAGGAGCCCGTCCTGGCGCCGCTCAGGAGGAGGCTCGAGGCGGCGATCCAGCGCTAGGGCGCGCCGGTCGCCCTCGGCGCAGGATCAGGGCCGCCGCCACCGCGCAGGAGATCGCGACGTTCAGCGCCGCGGCCAGCGCCCTCGCCCTGCCATCCCTCAGGAGGGCGGCTATGCCGACCTTCTCGGCGGCGCCGGCCAGCAGCGCTATGGAGGCTAGGTATCCGGCCTCCGCGGCGGTTATCCGGCCGCTCGCGAACAGGGTCCCCACCGCGTAGATCGCGCCCAGCACGCTGGCGAGGGCCGATGCGGCTATCGCCATCGGGAGGGCCTGGGGGAGCGCGGCGCCGACCACGCGGGCCGCCGCGGTTATCGCGAACAGGAGCGCGGCGAACTCGAAGATCCTGGCTATCGGCAGCGGCGCCTGGGGCGGCTCGACGCCCTCGGGGCTCAGGCGCCCGGGCCCCGCGGCCAATATTGCGGCCGAGGCCACGAGGCCGGCCAGCAGCGCGGGCAGCGCGGCGGCCAGCGCCGGCGCCCCGCCGACGACGTAGAGGACCGCGCCCACCTGGAATAGCGCCATGGGCATGTTGGAGACCGCGATGTTGAGGGCCACGGAGGTTCCCAGCTCCCGCCTCCTGTTGGCGAGCTCCACGAGGCTCAGCGCGACTGTGGTGCTGGACACTATTGCCCCTATCAGCGTGAACGCGAGCAGCCCCCTCCTGCTGACCCTGAGCGCGACGTACTGCGCGAAGAAGATCACGCCCACCACGACTACCGTGAGCCAGAACTCGTAGGGGTTGAAGGCGCCGTAGGGGCCAATGTACCTGTCGGGGAGCATGGGCAGTATCAGGGCCGATATCACCAGCAGGTTCACTATGGCCAGCAGCTCCTCCCTCCTTATCCTGGATATCGCGCCGAGCAGCTCGGTCTTGTAGAGGCTGAGCGCCGCCAGCAGTATCGAGAGCGCGAACCCATACTCGTAGAGCCCCATCCCCACGAGCGACCCGGCGAAGAAGAGGAGTATCATCGCCACATACGTGGTGGCGCCGAGGCTCCTGCTGACGGCCGCCCTGGCCAGGTAGACGGCCGTGGCGACGACGGCGGCGGCCGCGATCGTGACCGCCAGGACCGCAGCGCTCCCGCTCACCTGATAGAGGAGCGCGCCGGAGTACCCAAGGAGGGAGATGAATATCGAGGTCCTGAGCCCCATGGGGACCCTGGCGCCGCTTATCTTCCTGTACTCGTTGACCAGCCCGACTATGGCGCCCACCGCGACGGCTATCAGCATGGAATCGAACGACGGCACCACGCGCGCTCGTCGGACGCCCTCGGGATATAACGGATTCCGCGGCGCTCGGCCGCCGGCGAGCCCCCGGAGGGCCGAGGCCACCTCCTCGGTCGCGTCCACGAAGCTCGGTGGGTCCGCGTCCTCGCGGAGCACCTCCATCAGCGCGTCGGCGACGGCCGACGCGTGCCCCGCGCCCTCCGCGCAGCGCAGGACGCGGTAGCCGCTCCTCCCCGCGAACGCTGAAGCGTTCTCCTCGTGCTCGAAGTGCCCCCTTATGAACATCACGACCGCGGGCCTCCGGAGGAACGAGACCTCCAGGAGGCTGGAGTACCCGGCCAGCGCCACGACGGCCCTCGCGGCGCGCAGGAGGTCGCCCGGCCTCCCGGTGAAGACCGCGCCGGGGCAGCGCCCCAGCACCGCGTGCTCCACGCCCCTCGCCCGCAGCTCCGCGCTCAGCTCGTGCGCGACGCGGCACCCGGCCCGCGTGCCGCCCACGTTGACGACGACCGGGCCCTCCGGGGGGAGGGGCTCGGAGGCGGCCGCATCCGTGGGCAGCTGGCCCGGCCTCCAGAAGCCCGGGGCGCTCCCCCACGCGCCGACGTGCACGAGGAGGTCGAACCTCTCGGCGGCGCGCCTCCGGATCGCGTCCCCCAGCCTCGATACGAGGGGGCGGAGCGGGGCCCACCAGCGCCGGGGCGAGAGGTCGACGAAGTCGGTCAGGAACGCGCCCCTCCTGGGCCTGCGCCCCGACATCAGGAGCTCCCAGAACTCATCGGCGACGACCAAGTCGTAGGAATCCAGGTCGACCAGGTCCTCCACGAGCTCAGCGTTGCGCCTGACGGCGGAGATGAGGTCCCTCAGGGGCCCCGGCCGCATCCTGACCGCGCACCCCCGTATTATGGATCCGCCCACGACGTCGCCCAGGCTCCGCAGGAGGCGGGATGCCGGGTGCACCCTCTCGCCGTTCTCCTCGAGGAAAGCCAGCGCCGCGCCGGCCGTGAGCCACTCGACGTCGGCCCAGGCCATGCTGCGCCTGAGGTGGAGGTCCCTGGCGACGTGCCCCAGGCCGACGCTGGAGGAGGCGATGAGCACGCGGGGACGGCCGGCCTCGGCGCGCAACGCCCGATGATTGGGCCCTATATTACTAGGCGCTCCTCGCCCCGGGGGGCGGAGAGCGCGTCGGAGGGCAGCCTCAGGCCGCCGTGGAGCTCAGCCCTGTCCAGCCCCAGCGCGAGCGCGGACGCCACCCTCCCCACCGCATCAGCCTTCATGACGCCGGATCCCGACGTGCCGGCAGCCACCACGAGGCCATCGGCCACCCGCTCCACGATCGGCGTCGCGCTCACTATGTTCATGTCGTAGCGGCCCACCCAGGAGTCGCCGGGGCTGACCCCCTCGAAAGCGCTCAGATAGGAGGACAGCACGGGCAGCGCGCCCAGCTCCCACGCGGCCGGCTCCGGGTCGCCCGGCCCGTAGGGCCGCCTCAGGCCGAACTCCACGTAGAAGGCCCCAGCCGGATCGGGCCTCAGGAACACCCCGCCGGGGATCACGAGCGGGGGGATGCCCGAGTCCAGCAGCCTCCTCAGGTTCCCGGACGCCGCGGGAATGGAGTACGCCATCCTCCTGAGGGGCCTCAGGGGGAGCGGCGCCCCCAGGGAGTCCAGGATCTCGCCTGTCCACGCCCCGGTCGCCAGCACCACGGACCCGGCCCTCATCTCCCTCCCCCCGGCGATCACCCCCCTCACGCGGACTTCCTGCCAGGGGAAGGGCTCGCCGGGAATCCCCACCGGGTTTACGGGCTCCGTCAGGAGCCTGGCCTCCGCGTTGTACAGGAACTCGCAGCCGGCGCCCTCCAGCTCCTCGGCATAGTATTCCAGGATCGAGCTCGGATCCAGCACGCCGGCGTCCCCGTAGAGGAACCCGCCGACGATGTCGCCCAGGCCGAGCCCGCGGGCGTCCTCCAGCCCCGACACGCGGGTCCTTATGCCCATCTCGGACAGCTCGCGCTCATCGAGGAACCTCGAGCCGGCGCCCACGTAGCTCCTCAGGGCGTCATACGAGCCCTCCGTCGCCAGGAAGAGGTAGCCGTAGCGCCTGAGCCCGACGTCGCGGCCCCGGGCCTGCAGCTCCTCGTAGAACCTGACGCTGGTGCTGGCCAGCAGGCGGTTAAGCTCGGACGTGAAGGCCGTCCTGAACCCGCCGAGGGACTTCGACGTGTCCCCCATGCCCGGCCCCCCGAGCGCGTCCACGACCGCCACGCGCAGGCCGGGGGAGGACCTGAGCAGGTGGTATGCCGTCGAGAGCCCTATCACGCCAGCCCCCACTACGATCGCGTCGTAGCTCATCTCACGTAGGTCCTTGCCTGCTCCTGGACGAAGTTCAGGAGGTAGTAGGGGCCCCCTATGCCCCTGCCGGTGGCCCCGCTGGCCTTCCACCCCACGAATGTCTGGGCGCCCGGCCAAGCGCCGGTCGTCGCGCCGCCGCGCCTGTTCGCGTACAGGACGCCGAACTCGGCGCGCTCCATGAAGCGCTCCACCTCTCCCTCGTCCTCCGAGAATATCCCGGCCGTCAGGCCGTAGTCGGTGTCGTTGACCTTGGATATCGCCTCGTCGAGGTCCCTGAAGGGCGCCGCCACCAGGAGCGGCATGAACAGCTCGTCCCTGAAGAGGCGATGCCCCTCGGGGACGCCGACCATTATCGTCGGCTCGACGTAGAAGCCCCTGGCCATCCAGCCTTCCCTCAGCTGCCTGCCGCCGACGATCACGCGGCCGCCCGCGGCCAGCCCCTCCTCCACGTTGCGGGCGAAGTTCGCGTAGGCGCGCTCGTTTATGAGGGGCCCCATGAACACATCGCGCCTCCTGGGATCCCCCACCCTGAGGGCCCTCGTGAACTCCGCGAGCAGCCCGAGGAATTCGTCCCATACGTCCTCCTGCACGTAGAGCCTGGAGGTCGCGCTGCACTTCTGGCCCCCGTAGCCGAACGCCGCCCTCGCGACCCCCTCCGCCGCCTTCCCGAGGTCGGCCCTCGCGGTCACGACCGTCGGGTTCTTGCTCCCCGTCTCGAGGACCACGGGCTTGGGGTACGGCTGCCTGGCCACGAACTCCCTGAGGAGGTGATGCCCGACCTCCCTCGACCCCGTGAAGGCTATGCCCGCGACCCTCCTGTCGCCCACTATGACGTCCTCGTACAGCTCGCCGGGCCCCGTCAGCAGGTTTATCGCGCCCGGCGGCACCCCGCCCTCGACGTACGCGTCGTACATCAGGCGGGCGGTCAGGGATGCCTCCTCCGACGGCTTCCAGACGACGGTGTTGCCCGTTATCAGAGCGCCCTGCACCATCCCGCTCCCGAGCATGGCCGGGAAGTTGAAGGGCGATATCACGAACCAGGCGCCCCTGGGCCTCACTATGCTCCAGGTCTCCTCGCCGGGGGCCCCCGGCGACATCCTCCGCACATAACCGCCCTCCTCCTCGAGGAGCGCCGCGTAGTACCTTATCGCCTCCACGGCCTCGTTGACCTCGGCCACCGCCTCCACCCTGTTCTTCCCCACCTCGTACGCCATGGCGGCGGCCAGCAGGAACTTCCTGCGCTCCACGGCCTCGGCGACGCGCCTCATCACGGCGACCCTCTCCCTCCAGTCGACCCTCCCCCAATCCTCGAACGACCTGACGGCGGACTCCAGCGCCGCCGCTGCCTCCTCCCTCCCTCCCCTGTGGAAGCGACCCACTAAGATGTCGCGATCTATCGGGCTCCTCACCTCGTACTCCGCGGCGAGCACCTCCCTGCCCCCCACGATCATCGGATAGGCCCTCCCCAGGAGCTCCCGCTCCACGATGGACAGCGCCTCCTCGTAGAGCGAGTTGGACTCGTCGTCGAGGGACGGGCTCGTGTACGTTATCTTGTCCACGGGATCCATTCGGGCCCCGGCCTAATAGGGGTTGCGCGGCTGCGGGATCGCACGGGCGGGCCCCGGCCGGCGCCCATCCCCTCAAGCAGGCGCCCAGCTATCTCGGCGAACCCGTCGCCCGCGGGGGCCGAGGCGACGTAGCCCGCTATGGACCTCAGCTCCGGATCGGCATCGCCCACCGCGGCCCTGAAGCCGGCGGCCATCAGCAGGTCCACGTCCCCGGAGGAGTCGCCGACCGCGCCCAGCTCCTCCATCCCTATGCCGAGCCTCGAGGCGATCCTCCTGAGCGCCTCGCCCTTGCCGCCCCCGGGGGGCTGCACGTGCAGCGCATAGCCGCTGACGATCACCCTCCCCCTCCATCCCAGGCGGGCCATGGCCCTCTCGACCTCCGGCACGAGGCTGGCCAGGCGGGAGCGGTCGTCCGACGTGAATTCGAGGTCGTGGATCCTGCACGGGTTCTGCCAGCCCTCGCGCAGGCCGAGGTCCCTCACGGACCTCACGAGCTCCTCGGGGGGCCTGCCCGAGCAGAGGCTCTCTATGCGCTCCCCGTCCACGAGCACGCAGCCGTTCTCCGCTATCGCCGGCCAGCTGGCGCCCAGGTAGCGCGTGAGCGCGTTCGCTATCTGGTAGCTGTTCCCGGTGGCCAGCACGACGGCGACCCCGCGCGACTCGAGCTCCCTTATCGCCGAGACCGCGCGCATGCTGAGCCTGTAGGACCCGCGCTCCTCCGTGAGAGTGCCGTCCACGTCGACCGCGAGCAGCCTGAGGCGCACGCGCCGGCCGGCGCGCGGCGCCCTTTAGCCTTGGCGGAACGCCCGTAGTAACCACGGCATATGCCGATGAAGCGGGGGGCGAGCCCCGCCCTCCCGGGGCGGGAGGAGGTGGAGGACTGCCCGGCGGTGTGGTCCCCCGGCGCGGCTGGCGCTGCCCCCGGGATCCGCACTACCTATGATAGTAAATTTTTATGTAGTTTTATAGTTTGGAGATCCGCGGGCGGCCGCGCCGCGCGCATTCAGCTGAGAAATCGAGAATAGTTTATATATTGACCGGGCGCCCATGAGCGCGTGCGCTCCGCAACCGTGGCGGGCTTCCTCTCGACCGAGGAGGACGTGGCCGCGGAGCTCTCGTCGAGCGGCCTGAGCGGATTGGGGAATGCGGCGGCCGTCGCCAAGGTGGTCGCCGTGTCCGCGACCAAGCTGGCGTGGAGGTACGTCCCGGCGCTGGCGCGCTCGCTGGTCGCGGCCACCTACGTCGCGACGAGGTACGAGAGGGATGGGATGAGGCTGTGGGTCATGGCGAAGTCGGAGTCCGAGGAGGAGGCCGGCGCATATGCGGCGTTCGGCGCGCTCGCGGGGCTGCTGGCGGCGTGGAACACCGTCAAGGGGTGCTCCAAATCCTGCAGGGCGAGGGCGGGCAGGAGGTGCACCACTGGCAACGTCCACGGCATATCGGAGCTGCGCCGGGTGGACGCGCCGTGGGAGCAGATCGAGGAGATGGATAACTCGACCGGGCCGCCGCACGTCGGATTCTTCGACGTTTCGGAGGAGCCCCTCTACGAGGGGATAGCGCTCGCCGAGGGATCGATAGTCGGCCTGGAGCTGGCGGAGGAGGTGGCGAGGGAGGCGGAGGAGGTGGCGAGGGAGGCGGCGCCCAGGGCCTGGGAGGTCCTGCCCCTCGTCCACATGAACAACGTCCTCTCGGTCAGCGCGAAGGCCACTCCCGGGAGGGGGTCGCTGGACCTGACCGTCGAGGTGAAGAGCCGCGCGAGGACGGGCTCCGCCATGGAGGCCGCGTTCGGCGCGGGCGTCGCCCTGATATATGCGTGGGCGGCCGGCGGGGGCCACCCGGAGATACGCAGGGTGGCCGTTCCCAGATCTGTCAAGGTGCCGCTCGAGTCCGACCGAGGGCATTGGAGCGCAGGCCGCCGCCACGCGGGCGCCTCAGGGCGACACCGCGAGTCCTCCTGGAGCGACTGAGGACCTGGAAGCGCCTCGGCCCCGAGCGGTGCGGATCGCGCGGCCGAGCGCGCCGGATGCGGCTTGGATCCCACCGCTTCGCCGCTCCCGACCGGAGACCTTGGACACCTTGCCCTCTATGCTGAGCTCCGAGTCGAGCCTCCTGTCGATCTTGATGAAGAAGTCGATCCTGGACACGCCCATTCCCGATAATTCCGATTCGATCCCGGAGAGTATGGAGGCCAGCTGGCCATAACTATCGAGCTCCACGTCTGTGAATCCGGCGCTGACCCTGTGAGTGAGGCCCGCGCGCTCTATCACCGATATCGCGCGCGAGACGTAGCGGGAGACGCTCGTGCCCTGGGTTCCTATGGGAATCACCGATATGCTCACGACCATCCTTGCCATCGCGACCGTTTGCCCCTGGATGTATTATATTTGATCATTCATTGCACCTAGGTTACCTCCACCTCGCCCACTCCGAAGCCCGTGAGGAGTGGGCCCGTGGGCGGCCGTCGGCCCCCTCCGATCTCCAGCTAAAGGATATTTCCGGGCTCCTCCGCGCTCCGGCTATGGGATCGGAGCGCGGCGCGCCATGCAGGGTGGTCGCGATAGTCAGTGGCGGCCCCGACAGCCTTTGCTACGCGGTGCGCTGGATGCGCAGGGGATGCGACGTCCACGCGCTGAGCTTCCTCTACGGCCAGAAAGGATA